>JBFXFT010000003.1:0-139281 GCA_050178795.1 Spirochaetales bacterium | reverse complement strand
TGTTCCGAAGACAGATGTGATATCCATTTCACTACGAGTGCTAATAGGTTAAATATAGTGTAATGAGAATGGCGAGTTTTGTCAAATGTAATTTTATTTTGTTAAAGTTGCGCCAATATTTAGTTTTACAAATAAACGCATAATAATTGAAAGGTTTTTTAAAATATGTTATATTAAATGTAAGTAATAAAAAATTGAGGGAACAATATGAGCCTATTAGAAATTTTTAAAAGCCAGTACGATGTTAGGGTAAATCCATTAAATAAAAAATTTGATGTTTTTGAGTTTTCAAAATATTTTGACGAAACAGACAATCACTACAAGCACACACTTGGTGTAGTGGGTCAAGTTCGAGGAATAGAAAAGTCTTTTGATATGTCAGAACAAGAAATAGATGACCTAGAACAAATAGCATTTTTGCATTATATTGGTTATTCAAAAAGGGTAAAACATAGAGGGCTATATGCACTAGATGCTGCCATCTTTGCCATTGAAAAGGGGCTAAGTGAGGACATTGCATTAACGCTTATGTTTCATACGGCAGGGCAAGCAGAGGCAAGGCATTTAGGTGACGATAAAATAATTCATATATACAACGAGGCGCACAAACTTCTTGCAGAAAGACCAAATGTTCATAGTTATATAGAAATAATTACTTTTGCAAACTTACAAACAGAAGAAGACGGCAGACCTACAAGCGTAGATAGAAGAATTTTTAAAATGATGTATAGATACGACAAGGACACCGCGATATATAAGGCAATTAAAGAAAACCGCAAGCATTTTAGAAAACTTGCAAAAAAATTGCGCAGGAGCGTAACCTCAAAAGATACAGATACCGTACAAGCATTTTAGTTACATAACTTATTTAGGGGGAATTTTTTGGAAACATTAGATATGCAAAACTACACATGCGTTGAGCCAAGCAAAAAAATGGCGGCGTTAAAGAGGGCTTTTAACGCTTTCTTTTTACTATGTGTGCTTTTTGCAATAGCCCTTATGTCATTTTCTTTTATTTATATGGGTGTAGAGGTTGTTGGACCTTCAATGCAGCCTACCATTAACGCTGAGTGGAGCGAAAGTGAAGATTATAAACAAGATATAGCCTACATAAATAGACTAGACAATACGGTAACTAGGGGCGACATTATTGTTGTGGAGACGAGCCAGAGTGTATATGTAATAAAGAGATTAATTGCGCTTGGTGGCGACCGAATAAAAATTGAAGAAAATGCGGTAACGCACGAAATAGAAGTATATTTGAACGGAGATTTGTTGGTTGAAGATTATGTAGTGTATAAGAGCGGTTTAAGTTTTACACTTGCCAACTTTAATCTTTTAAAAGCCAATCATCCCGAATATTTTGACGGCGACGAATTAGTAGTACCAGACAATTATATTTTTTATTTAGGTGATAATCGCGGGCAAAGTTTGGACTGTTCTACTTATGGTCCAGTTTCAATTGATGAATTTGTTGGTAGAGTAGACATTATAATTCCTTATGGCACTAATTTCTTTGTTTATTTTTGGCAAAAATTTGTTGGGATATTTAGTTAGTTTAATAAAAAATAAAAGAGAGGTTTTGCCTCTCTTTTTTATGCTGCATATTTTGGTGCTCTTTCTCTTAAAGCCTGTATATTTAACATTGAACTAAGGTCAGTATTAAAGGCTTTAAATAAACCGTTTTTAGTAAAACTGTAATAGTTGGTTTGACTTATTATCAAATGGTCTAAAACGCATATTCCATTTAGGGAAAGTGCGACATAAATTTTTTTAGTTAGTTCAATATCTTCCGAACTTGGTTCTTCAGAGCCTGTTGGGTGGTTATGCACAAGTATTATTCCGCTAGCTGAAGTTTGAAGTGCTATCTGTGTAATTTCCTTTAGGTTAAAGTTAACTTGATTGTTCGTGCCCTTTGCAATGAGTTTAGATAGTATTACTTGGCTTTTAGAATCTAGACAAATCATATAAAACTCTTCATGTGGCATAAGCCTTATCATTTCACCGAGATAGTTAAATACTTGTGCAGGATTTGTAATAAATGGTTTTTCTTTAATTTTGCTTTGTTGATAACTCTTAAAAAATTGTGGCATTAAATGTAAAAAAGCACTGGCTCTTTCGCCTATTCCATTTATCTTTGCTAAATCGTCTTCCTTTGCATCTAGTACGCCAGCGAGACTACCAAATTCTTTAATAAGCCTGTGTGCTATTGGGTTGGTATCTTTCCTCGGCACTATATAACTCAAAAGAAGTTCTAAAACTTGGTGTTCGTCAAAAGTGTGTAAACCATTCTCGCAGGCCTTTTCTCTTAACCTTGTTCTATGTCCCTCGTGTAAATTTTCTTTTTCCATATTTGTTCCTTTACGTATAAATATTATATATAAAATAGGGAACTTTTACAAGTGAATAAAAAGAAACTTAAATAAATTGCTTTTAATCACCATTTTTTACAGTGGGTCAGTTTAAGGCGTAAAAACCTGTTTTTCAAGTTGTAATTTTGTTAAAAGTGCCATTTTAGGTGCTTTTCGGCATCAAATTGACTAAAAAGCCACATTTTTTCCTTATTTTAGTAGATTTTTTGTTTAAAAATTGTTACAATAAGATATCAAAAAATTTTTTTGGAGGAAATTATGAATAAAGGCGAATTTTTAAAGGCAGTTGCTGAAAAAGCAGGTCTTACAGGAAGACAAGCAGATGCAGCTTACAAAGCATTTGTTGAAACTGTTGTTGAAGAACTAAAGAGAGGCGAAAAAGTTCAATTAGTTGGTTTTGGTACTTTTGAGTTGCAACACAAGGCAGCTAGAGTAGCATTCAACCCATTAACTAAAAAGAAAGTTAAGGTGGCAGCATCTAACTCTCCTAAACTAAGAGTAGGAAAGAGCTTTAAGGGATTATTCAATTAATAATTAAAAAACACAGCATAACGCTGTGTTTTTTATTGCTCTAATTTATTTTTTAAAGACACCATATTTAACAAAGTCAAATTTTTTATTCAATTCTACTATGGCTTCATCTTTTGTTATTTGCTTTCGCATAAGTTTTTGAAAAATTGTTTTACTTATTCCAACAAGCACTTCAACAATTAAGGTTATGTCTTCAAAAGTTAAATCACTTGGCTTGGAACCATTTATTAATTCGCTTATTAGTATTTCTTTATCTTTTGAGTTTGTTAAAGTTTTTAATAAGAATTCTCTACCAAGTTCTGAAGATGAAAGCATATTAAATAGTTCAAATGTTTTAGGCATATTGTTTTCAAACATATTTGAACTTTCAATTTTTTTTAACATAACGCTTTTGGCGTTTTCAAATATGTCATTATTTTTGCTATATCTAGCATCTTCTACGCCTAGCATTTTTTGTTTTAGTGAGGACAATATAAAGTTTAAAAAGTCATCTTTGTCTTCAAAATAGGCATAAAAACTTCCTCTAGCAATTTGGGCGTCTTCCACTATATTTTTTATAGAAACATCTTCAAATTTTACGTTTGAAAACTCTTTTATTCCAGCGTTTAAAACCTTTTGTTGTTTTTCTTTTGTTAAATTTAAAAAGACTTGTGTGGGCATAACTTTACTCCAATTAATTTTTATAGAAGTATTTTAAATGACACCTGTCATTTTGTCAAATAAAAAGCAATATTTGTATATTAAAAATAAAAAAAGTATTCACAAAGGAATAAATATATGTTACAATTACTGCAATCACAAAAAAATATTATGAGGTATAAAATGGGAAGAAACGACAATTTTGAAAGAACATACATTATGTTAAAACCAGACGCTGTCAAAAGGCACTTGATGGGCGAAATAATTAGCCGAATTGAAAAGAAAGGTTTTAAAATTACGGCAATGAAGATGTTTACATTTACAGAGGACTTAGTAAAAGAGCATTACTCACATTTGGTAGATAAACCATTTTTCCCTGAAATTTTGGAATTTATCACCAGTGGACCAGTTGTAGGTATGATTATTGAAGGTAGCGATGTAATAACCGGTATGCGAAAACTTATGGGTTCAACTAGTTGGCTAAATGCCGATATTGGAACAATCAGGGGTGATTACTCTTGTAAAGAGGGCGAAAATTTAATTCACGGAAGCGACAGTATAGAAAACGCAAATGAAGAAATTAAACGCTTTTTTGGAGAGAACGCTTAAATAAAATTAAAACGACTAAAAAACTTAGTCGTTTTTTATTTTCTATTGAATTTAATTATATATTATGTTAAAATTGGCTTAGAACAATTTCTACAATAAAAGAGGGTTTTATGAAAATACAAAAAGTGATTACTGACTCCATCTACAAACAACAATATGTCTTGATAGACAACCAAATTTTAGATGAGGAATATGCTATAACTATATTTCCAGAATTTAAGCAACAAATTTTAGATGCAAAATATAGTGATGATGCGGTTTTAGTTCCCGGGGTTAAATTTCCAGATATTTTTAAAATGTTAGATGAAATTGCAATTCAAATGAAAGTGATGTTTAACCAACTTAACGTACAACCACTTTTAGGAATTTCTAAAGAAATTTCTTTTAGCAAAAACTTTCAAGTGGCAAAAATATTTGACTATATCGCATCAGACTTTAGAGTGGATACTAGAGTGGCAGAGGAACAAGAGTGGGATAAAGAAAATTATAATAATTTAGTTCAGCAAGAAAAATCTGTAAAGAGCGAATTGAGAAAAGTATTAAAAAGACTTTTGTCTTACAGAACTGTTGCAGAAAGAAGAGCAGTATATTCACAACTTTTTAAATTAAATGAAATACAAAAAAGCTTTTATCATATAAGCAAATTACATGGAATTATAGACCAAGAAAAGCATTCAGAAATAATTAACAAGAAAATGAATATTTATAAAGAGTTAATAAATAAGCAAACAGGTCCTGTAAAATTTTCATTAAAACTTTTACAAATTTTAGATAACAATTATAAAAATGTTTATCAAAGAATGATTGATGAAGAAATTTACGTTAGTAATTTGCAAGTGGTTAGAAATGTATATGATGCACTCATTTTAAAAAGGGGTGTATGTGAACAATTGGCCTATGGAAACGCTTATCCATTAAATCAATTAAACATACCAAATAATTTAGTTTGTATTAGCCAAAAGGGGCTACAATATAAACACATTATTAACGCAATAGAAAACGAAAGCAAAGACGCAATGTATTTGTGTGATATAACACTTGCTTTAGGAAATAATGGTGAAAACAAAATTTTCAATACCAACCTAAAGGGATTTATGACTGATTATTGGCAAGCAATACTTGAAGGAAGTGAAGGATTAAAAATTGAGTATATTGCCAAAATAGAAGATTCATTTGATTTTAACAGCAATGAAAACAAGTACGATATGTGGCGAAACCACGCCGATGAGGAAGAACAAATAAAAGATTTTGCAAAATATTTTCTAACTAAAGAACAATTAGATGAAGATAGAAGCAAAATAATATCAATGATGGTAAACTTTAAAGCACATCAAGATGAAAGGGAACTATAAATAGGGTTTAATTATGAAAATCAAAAAGGTTGAGACCAGCAAGTTTTATAAAGAAAAATATATCTACTCAGAGGGTAGCATATACCAACTAAAGCCTTTTTATGAGCAAAATCCAAAATTAAAAAACAGGACAGATAGGGTTTTAAAAAGTTCTTCAAAAAATGTTGTCACTGTTACTTATAATGCTTTTCCAAGCAATAGAAAAATGCTAGAAAACCTAATAGAAAAAAGGCAAGATATATATGAAAAAATAAACTTGTCAGCAATTAAATGTAGAAATGCCGATATAGTTAAAATAATAGTTTTATATGACTATTTGGCAAGGCGTATCAGGTATGATATGACAAGCATTGAAGATGTGGTAACGGAAGACAAGAGCCTTGATAAATTGAATGAGAAAATTGAAGGGTTATACGATGAGGCGGTTAAAATCTACTTAAAAAATAGAAAGCAAACGAGCAAACAACAAGCGCTAAATACGAACGCTCAATTAACACAAAAACTCAAGGAACATTTTATTGAAAACTTAAAATACAATAACAGAGTTACATACTTAGAAAACAGATCTTATTTAAAAAATTTATATAATGTATCTTTTTATGATAAAGGGATTTGTGGCGAATTTAGCTATGATTATCAATTTATGGTGCAAGGGTTAAATGTTGACTCTTTTGTTGTTTCTATTGCAGAAAAGGGCGCAGAACATTCACACGCTTTTGTAATTATTCCCTACGAGATTGATGGCGCAATATATTCTTGTGTTGCAGACCTTACGATGGACACTCCATCTAACCCTAAGAAAGTTTTACGAACAGAGGGCTTTGGTCTTACTAGAAGACAATATAATAGAATAAATCCTATCAGTGAAGAAATAGTAGAAATTTTTAAACTAGTGGGCTTTAATGGGGAGTCCAATGATTTATACAGCCAAAATATCTATACAAAGGAACTAGCGGACACCTTAATTTGTCACTTACCAGAAAGAGATATTTTTGAAGAAGAAAAGAAAATAGCAAAAGAGTTTATTGCCAATGGCTATAAATTTAAAGATAAAAGCTCAACAGAAGATTTAACCCCAAGTATGTAGAGTACATAAATTTGGAGGAAAAAGTGGAACTAAAAAAGGTTCAAACCGATAATTATTATAAGCAAGAATATATATATTGTGATGGTTCAATTTTTGAACTAAGTGCTTTTTATTTAGAATATCCAGATGTTAAAAAGAAGGCTGAAAAAATTTTAAACAATTCTTCAAAGGACGTTATAAATATTATCTATAAACCTTTTCCAAATGAAGAGCAAATTATATTAGATATAGAAAGTAAGCGCTCAAAAATTTATGAGGGACTAAATTTAAACAAACAAAATTCAAATAAGATAAATGCAATACTACTATATGATTATTTGGCAAAAAATATAACTTATGATATGACAAGCCTTGAAGAAACAAAAGTTTCATATGAGTCTAGAAACAAAGTAAAGGAAGAGATACATAAATTATTTCAAAACTCTGGCGAGCTATACTCGGAGGTTGAAAACGGCAAAAAATCGGAAGACGATTTTTTAAGCGATATAGAAAAGCACTTTAAAAACAGCATAGAAGCAAGAGCCAAAATGGCAAAATTAGAAAACGGCGCTCACTTGAAAAACTTGTATAATGTTTTAATAAATAAAAAAGGCGTTTGCAATGAATTTTCCTATGCCTATCAATTTTTGCTTGCTGGGCTTGGTATTGAGTCTTATGTGGTTAGCATATTGAAGCCAGGAGATGAAGAGGCACACACTTTTGTGGTTGTTCCATATATGTTAAAGGGCAAAGAATATTATTTTGTTGCCGACCTTACAATAGATACTGTATTTGCAAAAAACAAGGGTTTAAGCATATATGGCTTTGGCTTTAGTATGGCGGAATATTTTGCAGAGAATAATGTGGTAGGCGAAGTGGTAGAGGTTTTAAAACTTGAAGGCATAACCCCAGACACTAGAAAACCATATTTAAAAAACATTTATACTAAAAGTTTAAAGAAAGAGTTAAATAGCGGTCTTCCCAAAAAACAAATATTTGAAGAAGATTTTGAAGTTGCAAAAAGACTAGTTAAGGATTTAAGACACCAAAAAGACACGAGGGAATTGAATTAAAAAACAGAGTTACAATATAAGGGGGTAATATTGAGTGGAAGTAGAAAGAGTTTATGCAAGTAAGCGCTATGCAAATAAGTTCGTAAAAATAAACGGACAAGTTCTTACTGACGAAAGCGCCCCAAAAACACACCCAGAGTTAAAAAAGCAAATTGAAATAGAACTAGCAAAACCAAATAGCACTAAAAATATCATCATGCCATTTAAATACCCTAGCGACGAGCAAATGTTGAGTGAGTTGAATGCAAAAAAGTTGGAAATTTATAAACTTTTTAACATTAAAAAACCAAAGACATTGGACGAAGCAATAGATGCGGCTGGCGTATTATATGACTATTTTTGCCAACATGTAAGTTATGACCAAACAGCACAACAAGACAGGGAAAACTTTCCTAAAAGCATAGTTCAAAGAGATTTGGAACGAAATGCAAGGATAAACAAGTTAAATGCAATAATTGATGATTTGCAAAAAGGCGCAAAAAAAACAAAACTACCAAAAGACGAAGTTGTAAATTTACTAAATCAAAGTAAAGAAGCAATTGCTGCGTTATTATTAATTATGTACAAAAATGATTTAAACAAAATGAAAGCGCAATATATAGATTATTTAAAACAAAAAGAAAAAGTAGACCTACATAATTTTGTAAACACCTATAATGCCATTTTAAGGGGAACTTATAACGCTTTAATAAGAGAAAAAGATGTTTGTTTTGGTTTTACCTATGGTTACCTTTATTTAATTGCCGATTTGGGGTTAGAGCTTAAGGTTTTGAATTTGGGAAATAAAAACAATCCAAAAAAGTCAATACACAATGTTCCAATGTGGGGCTTTAAAGAGGGCGATAAAACGACATTTTTTATTGCTGACATTATGACTGGCGCTTTGGTTTTAAAGGACTATGAAAGGGAAAGGAGACTGTTTGGCTTTGGTCTAGATTTAGAGAGTTTTGACAAAATGACTAAACAGTTTGTAATAGCAAATTATGCAGATGTAGATATGAAAAACTTTGTTGCCCCAGAACATAGTAGCCAAGAGGACGCAGAACTAATAACATCTCAAATAAGCAAACAGCACATAGGTTTAAAGACGCTTCAAAGGGTATGGCAATTAGCCACCAAAGTTATAAATAGCGAGAGTAAAGAACTATAAATAAAACGCAACAAAAAACCACCTAGAAGGGTGGTTTTTTAATTAATTTTTAATATGAGTAACCAAGTGTAGTAATTGTTCCAGTTGCACCGCCAATATTTGGATTGCCACTATTGCCAGCGCGCCAAGTATCAAGTATGCCATCAATTATGTCTTGTATTAAATCGTTGCCTGTTGCAAATTCACTCGTATTCTCGTTTAACAATTTATATAGTTCCGCAACGCTCATATTTGCTAGGTTTTCTTCTTGTCCTGCTAGTTCTGGTAACCTTGCAATAATTCTTTTTATGTAAGCATATTTAGCAGCAGATACTTTTGTGCCCTCTGTAAATGTTGCTTCAAGAGCCTCTATTTCGTCTTCTACGCCGTCTGCGTACTCTTCTTCAATTACATTGCACTCCACTGCATTATTTGTTAAATAAGCGGTTGTTGTTTGTTTAATTCTGTTTATATATTTATTTTTTATTGTGCTGTTTGCACCTCTAACCGCAAACATTACTGCGTTTTCAATGGCGCTTTGTGCACCTGCGTTTATGTAGCCCTTGCTTATTGCCTCTGCAAGTATTGTTTGTATTGCGTTATAATATTTTAAACCAGTTAAACTTAGACCTTGAAGTAGGGTAGCAGCGTCATCATTTATGCCATTTACCGCAAGGACGTTTTCATCTTTATCTACAATTATCTCTAAACTTGGGTTAATATCTAGCGTTACAGTTGAGTAAGCATAAACTGTGCCAGTAGGTATAAAGGCGAATATGCCACCGATTGCTCCAAATACCAACAAAATGACAGACAAAACGCTAGCGACTAATCTTGGTGCTAGTTTCCTTGTCTGTACCTTTTGTTTAACGCTTGCTTTTTCAGGTTGTACTTTGTGAGTAACAATAATTTGACTTTTAACCCTTACTGCGCTTAAAACATCAGGAACAGGTAGAGCATTTAACTCAATATTTAATTGTTTTAAAATTTCTTTCCTTTTCACTTTTTTATTCTCCAATGTTTTTTAGTTTTTTTATTGCTTTGTTATAAATCCAAAGCACTGTTCCAAGTGGTTTTTGTAACTCCTTTGCTATTTCTCTGTGTTTGTAACCCATACTGTAAAGAATTACTATTTGTCTTTCGTCTTCGTCTAGGTGATTAAGCAGTTTTTTTAACATCATATTGTTTAAAACCGTTTCTTCAGTTTTAGAATAGAATAAATACTCGTTTTCTGCATCTGCACTTATCACTTCATGCTTTCGTCTGTTGTATGCGTTTATTGCTATGTTTTTTGCTATTGTAATAATCCAGGCACTAGCGTTGGTATCTATTTTATAAGAGCCTATTGTTTGCCTTATTTTAATGTAAGTATCTTGCATTAGTTCTTCTGCTAGCCCATAGTCTTTAATTATTGATAGTATGACAAAAAACACTTTCTTGCGGGTTATGTTATAAACCACCTCAAAAGCTTCTTCACTGCCTGTTTGCATTTTTTGCATATTGTTTTCTAAAAGGTTTTTGTCTAGCAAATGTTTTTACCTCTTTTATTCATAACTCCATTCTATCAAAACCTTTCAAACTTAACAAACAAAAGCAGCACAAAACTTTTGGTTATATAAAATTAACAAATAAAAAAGCAAATTTATTGGTAAAACAAAAAAGAGATTGTAGTAAAGTACAACCTCCTTTTTATTAAATTGTTATTGTTTAATCAGCTGAACTACCAGAATTCCAAATATTGTGAAAATAATCTAGTATAGAATCAACTTGCTCGTCTGTTAAACTGTTTTGAAATTGTTCCCATTGATTAGCAATGTTTTGAGCTCTTTGCTCTTTGTTTGCTAGCCAGTCAGTGTATTTTTGCAAAGCAGCTTGTTTTCTAATTTGCGCTTGTGCTACAAGTCCGTCCATGTAAGCTTCTCTTTCTTGATAAGTTGTTTGTAAATCATCTAAAAGGGTTGTTGCTTCAGTTAGGCTTGTATTTAGGTCTGCAATTTCTGTTGTTAGAGTAGCAATCTCTGTTTGAAGTGCTAGAACTTGTGCATCGTAAGTAGCTAATTCTTCTGTAGTGTAACTAGAAGTATCTGTTCCTTGTAGTGTAGCTAGGTTAGCGGTTGCTGTGTCTAGGTCAGCGGTTTTGTCTGCAATTTGTGCAGTAAGAGTATCAACTGCTGCTTGAGCATCTTCAATTTGAGCTTCAAGTCTATCTACATAACTTTCAATTCCGCTTGCTTCTCTTAACATATCCATCATATCTTTTACTGATGTGTCAAGTAATTCTTCTGTAGTTAAATCTGGGTAAGCGGCTTGTACGCTTCTAATAAGTTTTAACTCACCAGCGCTAATACCAAGTTCAGTAGCCTCTGTAATGACATCTTGCATATCTAGGTCTGTCATAACTACTCCGAATATACCATTGTTTTTGAAGAATTCTTCAAGGTGTGTTCTAATTCTCTCCCTTAGTTGGTCTTGTAGACGTGTATTTTGTGTTTCCAACATTGTTGTAATAGTAACGGCATTAGGGTCAGTTGCTAAAGCATCTGGATCCAAGTAACCATATTCTAGTGCTAGTTCAACAATTCTTTGCGTTGCGTCCTCAATATCCATACCAATTAATTCATCGGTAACGCCTAGTAAAATTGTTTCGCCATCATCATTTGATGCTGTTACGCCCACAACTTCATCGTCGCTATTTAAAATAAATTGTACGCTTGGGTTTATGTCTACACTAACATAACCTAAACTTGCACTTGCTGTACCAAATACCAAGTATGCTGCAAAGCCTCCTGCAACTAGAGCAATAGCCACTATAACTGCAACTATTTTTTTCATAAATTTTTTCCTCCATTTACGTTATTTTGTAAAACTGATTTTTTGTGTTTACATTATTTTAAACAACTCAGTTTACAATTTTATTGGTAATTTTTTTAATTGTTATTAATATATAACGACTATAATTTTATCTATAAATAAAAAAACTTGCAAATAAATTGCAAGCCTTTTTAAAAATTTTTAATTTACCGTCTTATTCTGCTACTGCTACGATTCCATATTTTGTTTGTTTGCTAAAGGTTGCATTAACTTTTATGCTTGCCTTAATTATTGCTCTCGTCATTGTACGGAAAGTATTGTTAAGTGGCATAAACTCTTCATTTAACGCTATTATTTGTGCTTCAAGGTCTGCTATTGTTGCGTTATAGTTTGCTAACTCTTCCTCCGTGAAGTTAGTAGTATCCATAGCATATAACTCTGCTAGGTCATTTTCAAGTAGAGTCATTTGTGCTTCAAGCTCACAAAGTCTTTCCTCTACCATTGAGGTTTCACCAAAGGCGTAACCTGCACGACTTTCATAATAACGATATAGGTTTTGTTGTAGTAAGCCGTCTTCAGTAAATTCTGCTGTTACCCTAACACTGTTTTCAAATTGTTCTCTTGAAAGTTTACCTTGCATTAACCTTGTACGGGTTTGCATAAATAATTGTGCTTCTTCAATTTCTGCTATTTGTGCTTCTAATTCTGCGACTTGCTCATTATAACTTGCTAACTCCTCCTCGGTGTAGTTAGTGGTATCTATGGCAAGTAGTGCATCTAAGTTTGCTTGAGCTTCTAGTAATTCTGCCTTCAACTCTGTTTGTTCTTGAGTGCAAGCAGCAATTTTTTCTTGTGTGGTTAACCCAGCAAATTCAGCATCTTCTTCAAGCAATCTATATTGATATCTATTTGAAGTGTGAGTTTGTTGACCGTTGTTGTCTTGTTCACCAGAACTAGCATATATAGCGGTATCTAACGTTGAACTTTGTGCATTACTTACAATTTTGTTACCCATAAGCCCGCCAGCAATGGCAAGTGGCAACATAAGTACAAGTAATTTTTTCATATTAATCCCCTCCATTTTATTTTTGCATTTGTATGCATATAACTTTAAAACAAAACTAAAAAGATTTTTATTGGTAAAATTTAAAAGATTGTAGGGGTTTATTTTTTTAGTAAAAATACTATAAAAAACGAATATAAATTTAAATATGGTTTGATTATTTAATTATAGTTGGCTATAATATAGGTAGTACATTAACAATTTTATTAAGGAAGTACATGATGATTAAAAACAAAACCAATCAGTTTAGTTTAATAAAACTTTTATTTGTATCTATTGTAATTACTTTATTTTTGGCAATAAATACAAATATGTTTTTTTTGAGTAATAGCGGCATAACCGTTATGGCTTGGGACGGCTCTACTACAAGTGCGCCACTTTCTGGTGATGGAAGTGAGTCAACCCCATATTTAATAACTAGTCCAGAAGAACTTGCATGGGTAGCGAGCGAGGTCAATGCTGGCAATTTAACTGGCAACAAGTATTTTGAATTGACACAAGACATTTACTTAGAAGACTATGAATGGACGCCAATAGGAAATTACAATTCTGGCGATATTACAACGGCATTTACAGGCAATTTTAATGGAAATGGGCATAGTGTTTACGATTTAGACATAACAAATAATTTGCTTTTAGCAAGTCGCTATGTTGGTCTATTTGGCTATGTGCAAGGTGCGACCATTGAAAACTTAAAATTAAAAAGGACATTAATAAATTTAACTGGCGACTACGGAGTAGCAGGAGACAGTTACGAAATAGGTGGTTTAGCAGGAGTTTGCAAATACAGCACAGTTAACGATGTAAGGACTTATGGCGATATTACTCTTCGTTCAAGTTCAAGGTTAGTTGATGTCGCTGGAGTATTTGGCTATGCTGAAAATTTGAATGGCGAAAGTGTTGCCTCCTCTGTTGATGTTTCAGTCCTTACCGTTACTGGCGAGGCTTACGTTGGAGGTGTAGCAGGTAGACTTATTAACAGCGATATTGAAAAATGTTTTAATAGAGGAACAATAGTTGCCAGTTCAAGCGATGTTTTATACGTCGGCGGATTGGCAGGAGCAATAGAGAACTCTACCGCAAGGAAAGATTTTAATGAGGGAGACATAACTTGTACTTCATCACTTGAAGTCTATGTGGGCGGAATTGCTGGTGTGTACGGCGAACTTACAAACGCACCAACACAACAATATAATATGGAATATACTTACAATGTCGGAGATATAACAGTAAATCATACTGGTGAATTAAATACAGCGATGGTCGGTGGACTTATAGGACAATTAAAAGAAAGTTATGCACTATTTTACAGTTACAACGCCAGTTCAATAGATGTAAGTTTTACAGAGGGTAAAGAATCCAATATGCTTGGTGCAATAGTTGGAAAATTAGACACTTTAGGAAACGCACTTTACTGTTATTATGACAAGAATGAGCCAGAAGAAACGAACATGCCTTTAAGTTTTGACAACATAGGTATAGGCGTTGAAGACGGCTCAACAAGCGATATTATTGGTCAAACAACTGCTCTTATGAAGCAAAAGACGACTTATAATTCTGGCGATGCTTGGAATATGGACAACTATTGGGCTTTTTCTGGCAAAATAAATAATAGTTACCCTGTATTAAAATACGTTGGCAACTTTGGCGTAAACGTACAAATTTTAAACGCAGGTGGCACTTATGACAATATGACAGTAACTACAAGCACTGCAAATTTAATTTATTACTATGACGAAACAACATCTCCTACATACTACATTAAGGCAAATTCGGGTTATCAAATAAAATATCTATACCTTCAAATTGATGGAGAACCAGTGCTTACAATTACAGACTATAAGGGCGAATCTGTCGCTAACTATTCGTTATCTACTGGCTATACTTATCAAACACTTGGCATTTCGTTTGAAAACATATCTTTCACAAAGACGGCACTATTCTACTGGGTTTTAGGTCTATCTATTACAATTACAATCATGATTGTTGGCACGGCAATAATAAATCATAACTACGAAGTAAAGATGGATAGAATGATGGAAAAAAAGAAAGAAGCCATAAGTATGAAACTTCCAAATACTGAGGATTAATCTATGTTAATAAAATAAAAAACGACTTTTAGTAGTCGTTTTTTTGTTTGCAATGAAATTATAAAATTAAAGTTTTTCGGCCGCTTCAACTGTTTGAGTTAGTAGTGCCGCTATTGTCATGGGACCAACTCCACCGGGAACTGGTGTATAGTAACTAGACACTTTATCAATTTTATATGGGTCAACATCTCCAACGTTGCCTGCGTTGTAGCCAGCATCTATAACAATTACACCTCTTTTAAGGCTTTTGCTTTTAATAAAGTTTGGTATGCCTACAGCGGCAACAACTATGTCTGCCGTCTTTAAAATTTTGTTTAGAGCCTGCGTCTTTGAGTGACAAATGGTAACGGTTGCGTCTTCATTTAACAGTAGGCTTGCAATAGGTTTGCCGAGTATTTGACTGCGACCTATTACTACTGCATTTTTGCCAGAAACATTTATGTTATAATGTTTAAGTAGCATCATTATGCCAAGAGGGGTTGCTGGTTTAAAAGCATCTATACCCATAGCAATTTTACCAAAATTGTTTGTGTTTACGCCGTCCACATCTTTACTTTCTAAAATTTTGTTAAAGCATGCAGTTTCATCTATTTGCTTTGGCGTTGGGTGTTGCAACAAAATTCCGCAAACTGTTTTATCTTTATTTAATTCTTCTATTTTTGCAAGTAATTCTTCTGTTGAAGTTTCCTTTGGCATTTTAATTGAAAGACTTTCTAGCCCAATTCTCTTGCAAGCACGAGCCTTCATACTGACATAAGTTACGCTTGATTCGTCATCGCCAACCAAAATAGTTGCAAGTTTTGGTGTAAACAAAAGGCGCTCTTTTAGTGCTGCAACCCTCTCAATTAAGGCAGTTTCTATATTCTTGCTTAAACTTTTTCCGTCTAAAATTGTTGACATTATTTACCCTCTTTATTCTTTATTCAAATTAATAATAGCAAAATTTGTACAAAAAGGCTATTAAAAATTTATTAAAATCTATTTGTTGCAAATTGACTATTGTTTTTAAAACTGATATCATTAAACTGATAGAGGTGTGCAATATGGCAGAGGCGGTTCAAGACGAAAAAATTGAAATTGGCAAAAAACCACTACTTATTTTGCTTATTATATTGTTTGTAATAGGCTCTTCTATTGGCGCGTATTTTTTGACTTATAACTACCTTATTCCAAGGGAGGTTGTGTTGAGCGCCCCAATAAATTTGGCAATGTTGGAAGATAATAGCACATTAGCGTGGGACGAAACCGAAAACGCAGAGAACTATACGGTGGAGGTTTTAAACAGAACTAGCGACTCGCTATATTACTTATTTGTAACTGTGAATATGTTTACCATAAACACAGAACTAGGTAGGGTTGAGTTTGATATTAGCAGTTACATAACTACAGATAGTAATTACTCATTTAAAGTCAAAGCCAATTCGTTGACCTTCCAAAATTCAATTTATTCAGCGGCTTACGAGTTTCAACAAGTTGACCCAAGCGCTGACGAAAACCCTTATGTAGCAGAATAACAAAAAAGGCTGTAAGTTTTACAGCCTTTTTTTATTTGCTCTATTTAAATTTTTCGTATGCTATTATTTCGCTTAAAGACGGAATAGTTTTAAATACTGGGCTAATAAAATCATAATAACCAAGCGTAACTAGGCTCATAAGTCTAAGTTGTTCTGGCGAGTCTAAAAGCGCCTCAATTTGTTTTGCATATTTCTCGCCATAGCATATTTGCCAATTTACACCTATGCCATTTGCATTTGCTGCTATTGTCATGGCTTCTACTGCAGAGGCAGCATATTCTCGTTTAAATTTTCTATCTTCACTGAATACGGCAATTAGTACGTTGCACTCAAATATGTAATCAAGCCCCACAATTTGCGATATTTTGCTCTTCATGTCTTTGTTTTTTATAATAATAAACTTCCATACTTGTTCATATTCGTTGGTTGGGGTTACTCTGGCACAGTTCAAAATTTCGGCAAGCATACCAGCGTCAACTTCTTTTTTATTAAAATGAAAAACGTTTTTTCTGTTTTTTATTAAATATAAAGTATCCATAAACCTTGAACCTCCCCATATTTTTTGACAGTATTTTTAATCAAAAAACAAGTAAATTAATATTAAATTTACTTTGTAATTCAATTTATAAGTCCACTTTATATAATATTGTACCATATTTTATTGTTTTGCAAAACATTTTAAATAAGTCAAATAAAAAAATAATGACAATAAATATAGTATTTTGTTGTCAATTTTTGTATTTTTTCGTTTTAGCGTAGGACTTTTATTTGCTACAAAACACAAAATAAATTAAACTTATACATATTGATGAGGTGCAATTTATGAAGACAAAACTAGAAAATTTGCGTATTGTAAACAATTTTTACCAAACGAGCAGTTATTTTCCTATGCCTATCGTGCTTTGTGGCACGCTTGACGAGAGCGGCATTACAAATTTGGGTACTTATTCTTTGGTTTTTCCTTACTATGTAGGTGGCAGGGAGTATTTTTCGTTTATGCTTATCACGCGCAACAATTCAAATACTGCAAAAAACCTAATAAGGGACGGAAAGATTAGTTTAAACTTTATTCCAGACAATAAAAGATATTTAAAAGAGAGTGTTAGGCTCGGCTTCCCAGGTGAGACGACAGAGCAAAAAATGAAGGATTGTATTTTTACTTTGACCGATGGACTTATGAGCGAGGAACATAAAGACCAAAAGTTTCCACAAATTATTGAGGAAAGTTTTCAGGTTTTTGAGTGCAGTTGGGTAAGGGAACTTGACGGAGCAGAGAACACTAAAATTGAGGAACATTATAGCGAGCCATATAAAGATTTTAATGGCATAACTAGCCATACTGGCGCACACTTTATTTTAAGAGTGGATAAAATTTTAATGCAACCAAGATACAGACAACCATTAATAGACGACGTTTATAGAAACAGTTTTCCTAAAATACCTATTAATTATGGTTACAGGGACAACAAAAATTTCTGGATGGGCGAGTTTAGGTCTCCTTATGCCGAAAAAATACAGGCTCGTGGCGAAAAAGTTGAAGAAGTTATGTATATTGCAAACACATTAGACAAAGAAGTAAGGTTTACAAAAAGCGCTTGCAAAAAACTTATTAAAGTACCAAAAATGTTTTTAAATAACACTTTAAATAACGCTATAACTTGGGCAAAAGAAAATGGCGTAAAACTAATTGATAAAAAACATATAGCAATTATTCAAGATAAACGAAATACCGAAAAGGCAGTTAAAAAATAGCACAAAAATATTTTGCAATTTAATTGATACTAATTTTTTTGCTTTGTGCTACAATTTTAATATAAGTAAATTAGGGGGTATAATTTAGATGGATGTTATTTTACAATATGTAAGAGATTACGGTGCCGCTTTTGCGGGCGTACTTGCAATAGTCAGCATCGTTGTAGTTTTCATAGTGGGCAGTAGGGTAAAAAAGACACTAATAAAGATAGTTTCATTAAAAGACGATACTAGAACTGAAAAAGCAGAGGTTATGGTTGAAGCATTTAACTTGTTAAATAGGTTAGAATCAAGCAGGGCAATTGATTATAAAACTTTTGCGCCAGAACTTGATGCTGTATACAATAAACTGTACGCAGTTATGGCGGACATAAAGTTAATTCAAGCCTATGACAAAATTGTCTCTGGGTTTATTATAGGTAAAAGAGTTGCGTTTACTGAGTTTGAAATTTTGGTAAGGCGTGAACTTGGTTTAAAAATGGTTGGCAATAGGACCAAACAAAATTACCTACTTATGATAGAAGAGGAAGAGCGCAAAGAGCGTGAAAACATTGCCTACTTAAAACAAAAGGAAAAAGAGGCTGAAGAGTACGCAAGGCAAAAGAAAGAGGAAGCCGAAAAATTGCAAATAAAGAAGCAAGAAGAAGAGCAAAAGAGGCAAAGCCTAAAAGAGGAAAAACAAAAGAAAAAAGAGGCTGACCGCTTAAAAAAAGAGCAAGTTAAAGAAGAAAAACTTGCTGCTCAAAGCGAAAAAGAAGTTCCAGTTGCTACAGCAAAAGAAGAGCCAGCCGAAAAAGTAAATTTAGACGATGTTGAACCAGCACCAGCAGAGGGAATAAAAATACCTAAAAAAGCAGATGTTGATGAAAACTGGTAAAATTTAATCAAAATAAAAAAAGCACAGTATTTGGCTGTGCTTTTTATTTTTTCTTTTTAGTTTCTTTTAATAGTTGTGTTTCGCAGGCTTTTAAAGTCTCGTTTATTGCCGCATAAATATCGTCAGGGTTATATTTTAAGTTTGACATACATTCCGATGGGTCAATGTAGGCGTCTCTTTTTTGAAATTCTAAATACTTTACTAAATCTAGTCCGCTCTCACGACCCTCTTTTTTAAAGTCTTTCATTTTCTTTTTCATTTCGCGAGTCGTCGCAAGGTTGGAATAAGGGGTAAGGACTTTATGTTCTTGATTTTGAATTTTTAATAAGTAACTCAAAAAGTCTTTCCATTTAAGGTTGACACTCGCCACCTGATAAGGTTTTCCGCCATCGGCATAAAGAAAGGCTCCCTCCACCGCTTCTGCAACCTCGTTTGCTGTTGCCATAGCCGTTCCGCCAAGTGGGTAATATATGTGCTTGTTGCTGTTTAGTTGTTCGGTTATCATATTCCATAGTGGGGTATGGTGGTTTAGCGTACCAAATATGTAAGGTAGTTCTAGCACTGTTACTTTCATAACATTTGAGTTATAAGTAAATGCAATTTCCATTTGTTCGCATCTACTTCTAATGTATGGGTGCGTTTCCTTTAATTTAAGGTCTGGCCACACCCTGTTGAAGTATGTGAAGTACGAGCCCAAAATTACAACATTTTTTATTTTAGAAAGTCTAGCCATTCTAAGTAAGTTTGTAGTAACTTGCACGTTATATTTTCTATAAAAGGTCAAAGCAGGTATTTTTGGCGCATAGCGTTCATCGGCACCTATTGCAATTAATAAATATTGCTTGTCCCTCATTATTTTTAACATCTCTGTGTCTGTTAGGTTGTTTATGTCCTTTAATATGTACTCTACTTTGCCATCATATAAATCTTCTTGAGGACCATCGCTTGGTAGGCTTATAGTGGTTACCTCATAACCTTTACTAACTAAGTGATCTATTGCACGGGACCCCAGTAAGCCCGTTCCGCCCACTACCAACACTTTTTTATTTAGAACTTCAATAATTTTGCGTTCCTTATTTAACATCATTATGTATATACCTCTTAGCACTTAAACAAGTGCCGATTAATTTAAACCTTAAAAAAGAGTTTTTGCATAAACTCTTTTTAATTTAGACTTTATTGAATTTTATGAACCTCAAATTTTTTCATATTCATTCCTCAACTATGTATTATAATAATACCATATATTTTTTGACTATTCAATAGTTTTTTAGTGTTTTGTTTATGCTAAAACTTTAAAGTATGTTACAATAACTTGGGAGCAAATATGCTATATAAAAAGAATGACAGATTAATAACGACAATAGATGTTTTAGGCATAAATGGCGAGGGAATTGTAAAAAGCACATCGCCAATACTTTTTGTGCCATACGCCCTACCAAAAGAAAAGGTAGAAGTGCAAATATTAAAAGTTTTAAAAAATGTAATGTATGCCAAATTAATTAAAGTAATTGAGCCGAGCGCCGAAAGGGTTAAGCCAGTTTGCAAAGTGTTTGAAAAGTGTGGTGGTTGTCAACTACAACATTTAAGTTATAAAGAACAATTACAATTTAAAACAAATATGGTGGCGGAGACCTTAAAAAAGGTTGGCAATATTGGTTTTGATGTAAATTCTTGCACGCCGAGCGCAAACCAATATGAATATAGAAACAAAATAAGTCTACCAGTGCGAAAGGTAAACGGAGAACTAAAAATTGGTTTTTTTACTTTCAACAGTCACGATATTATTGAAATAAATTCTTGCCCCTTGCAACAAGAAAAAACAAACAGATTAATTAAACTTTTTAAAGGGTTTATGACTCAATATGGCATTGAGGCGTACGATGAAACTTCTAACAGCGGTTTAGTTAAGCACTTAGTTGCTCGCGAGGGAGAAGACGGTTTAATTGTAACAGTTGTAATAAATGGTAACACTATGCCAAATTTAAACGACTTAAAGACAATGTTAAAAAACGAGTTTAATAATTTTGGGCTTTACTTAAACATAAATACGCAAAACAACAATGTAATTTTAAGCGAAAAAAGTGTCTTTGCTGGCGGCGAAGAGTACTTGGTTGAAGAGCAAAACGGTATAACGGTTAAAACTGCAAGCGTAAGTTTTATGCAAGTCAATAATGACATTCGCAACAAAATTTATAGTAGAATAATAGAGATGATAAACTTTAAAAACCCATCAACAGTCATTGACGCTTATAGTGGGGCAGGTTTACTAACTGGTATTTTGGCAAAAAACACAAACGCAAAAGTGTATGGGCTTGAAATTGTTAAAGAAGCGATAGAAAGCGCAGACCAAATGCTAAAAGACAACAATTTAACTAATAGGGTTACCAATATTTTGGGCGATTGTGCGGTTACTTTACCAAAATTAATGGAAGAAGTTAATGGCGATGTAAGTCTAGTAGTTGACCCACCAAGAAAGGGGCTTGATAGAAGCATAATAAGTGGAATTTTAAAGAGTAAGCCAAGCCAAATTGTTTACCTTGCATGTGGGCTTAGTGCACTTGCGCGCGACCTTGGGTACTTACTAAACACAAAAGACTTAGACGAGACTAAAAATGTTTTAAATCCAAAGCCAATTTATAAAATAAAAAGCGTAACACCTTATGATATGTTTCCACAAACTAAGCACGTTGAGACATTGGTAGAACTTGTAAGGATAAAAGAGTAATAATATTATGAAAAGAAACGATAAAATTACCTTGAAAATAAAAGAATTAAATGAAGACGGAAAGGGCGTTGGCTTTTTGTATGGGCAAAAAGTTATAGTGCCAAATACGCTAGAAAACGAAACAGTAAAAGCAACAGTCACCTCTTCTTATTATTCTGAAACGACTGCCAAAGTAGATGAGGTTTTAGAGGCTAACGCTCATAGGGTTTTGCCTAAATGCCCTTACATAGAAATTTGTGGTGGCTGTAACTTACAGCATATAGACTACGCGGAGCAATTAAACTTTAAAAAACAAATTGTAAAGACCGCCTTAAAAGAGTTTTCTAACATAAAAGTAGAAGATACCGTTGGCGTATACTACCCTTATGAATATCGCAACAAAATTCATTTTGCCATTGCTAAAAAAGCAGGCAAAGTTATAGTGGGCTTTTTTGAGGAAGGTAGCAAACAAATTGTAGATATTCCAAATTGCAGTTTGTACGATACTTGGGCGCAAAAACTGTATGCAATTTTAAAGGAATATTTAAAAATAAGCAAAATTGAGCCGTATGACATTGACGAGCAAAAAGGCTTACTTCGCTATGTAACGGCGAGGTATTTAGACAATCAAATTATTGTTACTATGGTTACCACCAAAAAATTGTTGCCAGAGTCAAAAACACTTTATGAACTTTTGAAAAAAGAGTTTAAAAAGATATCATTATATTTGAATGTAAACACTCGCACCGACAGTTTTGTTTATGGTGAGGAGTTTATTCATTTATATGGAGAGCAAGCGTTAGTTGCCAAAATAATGGGAGTAGAAGTTGAACTATTTCCAACCTCATTTTTACAAATCAATACACCTATGATGACTAAAATTTACAAAAAAGTAATTGAACTTGCGGGTGTTTCTAAAAATAGCGTCATACTTGATTTATTTAGTGGAATTGGTATTACTTCTGTTCTTTTTGCTTCTCTTGGTGCGCAAGTTATTTCGGTAGAACTTGAAAAAAGTGCAGTTATAGAGGCAAGACGCCTAATTAAAAAGAATGGTTTTATGGGACAAGTAAAAGCACTAGAGGGCGATTGCAACAAAATAGTAAAAGAGTTGATGAAAGAATTGCCAGCCGAAAAAGAAAAAATAATTTTTGTAGACCCACCAAGAAAGGGACTAGAAAAAACAGCAAGCGTGTTAGCAAGTTCTGGAGCACAAAAAATAATTTATTTGTCTTGCAATCCATTTAGTTTGAGTGAAGATTTAAAAACACTTACTAAAAATTATAAAATTAAAACAATTATTCCATACGATATGTTCCCTCAAACTAAACATGTTGAGACTTTATTGGAACTAGAATTAATTTAAACGACTAAAAACCACTTTTAAGGTGGTTTTTTGTTTAAACTCAATAGGGGTTTAAAACACTATATTCTTTTGACCTACAAAATACACAAGTGGTATAATTATTACATATTATTAACTTGTTTAGGAGAAAGATTTATGGCAAAGGCTTTTAAAGTTGAAAATTTAAGGTTTAAATACCCAAAGGGAACAGAGGACGTAATTTGCGGTATAGACTTTGAAGTAAATGAGGGCGAAATTTTTGGACTACTAGGTCCAAGTGGCGCAGGCAAGAGTACCACTCAAAAGGTTTTAATTAAACTGTTAGAGGGTTATGAGGGCAAAATTGAATACTTCGGTAAAGATTTAAAAGAATTAAATACAAGTTACTATGAGGAAATTGGCGTAGGTTTTGAAATGCCAGTTCATTTTAACAAACTTACAGCAATGGAAAACATAAACTTCTTTTTGAATCTATATAAAAACAAAGCCGATGGCGAAGAACTTTTAAAGAGGGTTGGTCTATATGAAGACAAAGACAAAAAGGTCGGCGAATTTAGTAAGGGCATGAAGGTAAGGTTAAATTTTGTTAGGAGTATGTTAAACAATCCAAAAGTTTTGTTTTTGGACGAAATAACAAATGGACTTGACCCAATGAATGCGCGCATAATCAAGGACCTTATTTTAGAATTTAAAAATAAGGGCGGCACAGTATTTTTAACAACACACCTAATGAAAGACGTTGAAGAACTTTGCGACAGGGTAGCCTTTATGGATAGGGGCAAAATTGTAGAGACCGACACACCAAGAAATTTAAAACTAAAATATGGCAAAAAGCAAATTGCCGTTGAATACAAAAATAAGGGCAAATTGGAAAAACAAATTTTTGAAATGAAAGACCTTGGCGACAACAAGGAGTTCTTTAAAATATTAAAAGAAGAACAAGTAGAGACAATACACTCGGGTGAAACTGGGTTAGACGAAATATTTATTAAAATTACGGGGGCAAAAGATGTTAAGTAACGTAAAAAAACTTTTAATCGCCGATTTAATGCGTCTAAAAAAGTATAATATCTTGCAAATAAGCACAATTTTTGCAGTTATATACGCCGTAATAATAGGTTTTACAAGTGCGGCAGAGGCTACGGCTCTTGTGCCACTTTTGGTGTTTATTGACGCCACAATGATGAGTATAATAATGCTTGGTGCAAGTCTGTTTTTTGAAAAACAAGAGGGCAGTTTAAAAAGCGTCATGGTTGCGCCAGTAAAACTTTGGGAAGTAATAGCGAGCAAAGTCTTGTCCGCAGTATTATTAAGTTTAATTACCGCAATAATCGTTGGTGGTGCGGCAATTTTAATTCACGGCGCACAAATCAATTTGGCACTTTTAGCGGTCTATGCCTTTTTAGGCGCAATGGCACACGTAATGATTGGCTTTGTGCTTGTAATATGGAGTAAGGACTTTAACGCTCTAATCATAAATTACATTTTGTATGTGTTAATTTTTACTTTACCAGCGCTATTTGTTTTGACGGGCTTAATACCGTCAAGTTGGGAGTTTATTATTTATATATCTCCAGCATACATAGTTGAACTTTTATTGAACACTGCAGCAGGACAAGCGCTAAGCGTATGGGGACTAATCGGTAGCATAGCGTATTTAGTTGCCATAAGTGTCGTAATATTCAAATTTTTTGTAACTAAAAAATTTAAACAATATGTTATGAGGGGCTAGGCGTATGAAAAAGTATTTAGAACTATTAAAATATGAACTAAAAAACACTTGGCGCGACAAAATGAATGCCTTTATGGTAATTTTTCCATTTTTTGTGCTACTTTTAACTGTGCTTTTATATCCTGCTTTAATGAATAGGGTGGGCGCAGACATTAGTGGTATGTCAATTGCTACAATAGTTATAATAATAGTTATGTTGGGATTTGGCTATGTCGGTGCAGCGGCTCTTTTGGGGTTTAGTTTACTTGACAATAAAGACGAGGACACTTTACAAACAATAGCCGTAACGCCAATAGGCAAAAGGGGCTATGTAAAATTTAAAGTAATTTACACCTATATATTTGCTGTAATTTCTACAATAATAGTCCTTTGGGGCACAAAAATTTTAGCAGGTGACTCATACGTTGTGCAAATAGGGGCAGAAACAATAAAACTTTTTGACAACATAAACTTTTTAGAGGTTTTAGTATTTGCCATTTCTAGCAGTTTATTTGTGCCATCGGTTGGACTATTCATTGTTGGTCTATCAAAAAACAAAATAGAGGGCTTTGCATACATGAAAAGCACAGGCTTTTTAATGCTTATTCCAATGCTTATTTTGCTTGATACTTTTAAAGGGCTAGGACAATATCTATTGTCGCTTTTCCCAAATTTTTGGAGCGTGCAAGGCATAATTAGTGAAATGCTACCGCAAATGTTTGCAAGTAGTTATAACTTAAACTTTTATTTGTATATGCTTATCGGCGGTGTAATATGTTTAGCATATTCCGTCCTTGCTTATAAAATTTATATGCGAAAGGAAAACAATTAGTGCAAACAAAAATTACAGATAAAAATGAGGGGCTTATGTTTTATTTAAGCCCCATTGGTTTTATAAGGGTTAGGACAAGGGGTCAATATGTGAATCATATTGGGCTAGCCTATTTTGATGACGAAAAAGAATGTTTGACTGATACGGCAAAAGAGGCAGTAAGACAACTAGATGAATATTTTAATCATAAGAGAAGTGTTTTTGATTTAAAGTTTGAATTAAGCGGAACAGACTTTCAAAAAAGCGTTTATCAAAAACTTATGACAATTCCTTATGGTAAAACCGTTAGTTATAAAGATGTCGCCGTAATGGTTGGCAAGGCTAGTGCTAGTCGCGCAGTAGGCAGTGCTAATCACAACAACAAACTTATGTTTATTGTGCCATGTCATAGGGTAACAAGCGCAAGTGGAAAAACCTCTGGTACGAGTGATTGGCAAAGAACTCAACAATGGCTAATAGACTTTGAAAAAGAGAATAATTAATGTTTTTTAGTTTGAAATTTTTAAGTTTATATGCTATTCTATAATCAAATAAATTTGGAGGGATTTTAATAATGAATCTTTTACAAAAAATAAACAAAAAAGCCCTATTAGTAGTGGCAATGATTGCCTTATTTGCGTTTACACCATTATTGTCTGGTTGCGATTTGGGCGATCTTTTTAATTTTGGTGGCGAACCAGAAGTTGAAAATGCCACAGTAGAAGTTTATGTAATGAATGAAGGACTATTAGATAGTACCGCTCAATCTGGAATTGTAAGCATAAACTCAAGTGCAAATCATGACTATTATGATTCTGCAATCGTGACAAAGGGAAGTGCAGTAATTGTAACGGCAACCGCTCAAGCAGGTTATGAGTTTGAGGGTTGGTACTATGACGGTGCACTTACAGAACTTGCAAGCACTAACGCAATATATTCATTTCTTTTAAATGAAGATGTATCTTTATATGCAAGTTTCGTTGAGGAAGCATCAACACAAGAATACATAGTTTATTTGGATAGACAAGGTGGAACAGGTGGTTCAACAACCATACTTGCAATTTATGGCTATAATATGCCTACCGCATTTGCTCCAGAAAGAACAGGCTATACCTTTGGCGGTTATTACACGGCAATAAATGGAGAAGGAATACAATATTATACTGCAAGCATGGAGAGCGCAAGAAATAGTGATATAACAAGTTCAATAACTTTATATGCAAAATGGACGGCAAACACACCTTCAACAGTAAATATTTTTGCCTATGCAGTAACATTTAATTCAGAAAACCCAAGTGGAACTTTAAGTGAAGATGGCGGCACAGTAAGAATAAACTCATCAAGCAATATGGACGCATACGACTACGCAACTGTAAACGTTGGCGAAACTCAAAATGTAATGGCTACAATTTCAGCAGGCTATACATTTGCTGGTTGGTACTCTAATGAAACCTGTACGACTTTGGTAAGTACAAATTCTGCTTACAGTTTTACAATAAGTAATACGACATCACTTTATGCTCGTTTTAATGAAAGTGAAGAGACACCTTCAACAATTAATTTATATGCTTACGCTGTAACATTCAATTCAGAAAACCCAAGTGGAACCTTGGCTGGAAACGGTGGAGTAGTAAAAGTAAATTCATCAAGTAATATGGATGGATACGACTACGCAACTGTAAGCGCTGGCGAAACTCAAACTTTAGTTGCAATAAATGGAACAGGTTACAGTTTTGTTGGTTGGTATTCAAATTCAACTTGCGCAACTCTATTAACTGTAAATTCTACATACAGTTTTGTAGCGCCAAGTGCCAATGTTAGTTATTATGCTAAGTTTACCGTTAGAGTTTGTACTCTATTCTTTATAAGTTACGACTCCAACTTATATGATACCCTTAATGTAACATATGGCGACAGTATTGGTGGACCTAACATGCCAATTAACCCTAGTCGCACAGGCTATACTTTTAGCGGTTGGAACACTTCAAGTAATGGCACAGGAACAACAGTAGACCAATACACTATAATTACTTCGGATATGAACATTTATGCGGTTTGGTCGGTAAATAGTTATAACATTACATTTGACTCAAACGGCGGAACTGGTACTATGAATGTTCAAGTTATGGCTTACAATTCAAGTTTAACGCTTATTCCTAACACTTATACTAGAACGGGTTACACCTTTAGTGGTTGGTGTTCTGATCCAAGTGGTACTGGCACAATATATGCAAATGGTGCGACCTACACAATGGGGGCAAGCAACGTAACGCTTTATGCTATTTGGACTCCAATTCCTTAACCAAAAAACAAAAACTTAAAACTTCGGTTTTAAGTTTTTTTATGCAATTAGATTGATTTAGTTTGTAAAAATACGCCTTTTTAATTTGTGTTTTTAAATATAAAATGATAGACTAAAAAAGACCTAAAGGAGAAGTTTAAATGGGACTATTGCAAAGGATAAATAAAAAAGCAGTAATGGTTTTAGCGCTATTTATGTTGTTTGCTTTGACACCATTTTTTTCTGGCTGTGAGTATCAAGATTTTTATGAATGGCACCCAAAATTAAAAGACATTTCAATAGAGGTTTCGGCTTTTAATAATGGGGTACTTGACACAAATAATGAAGCAGGAATAGTTACAATAAATTCTAGCGAAAACACAACATATTATGAGACGACTATGGTCTTAGAAGAGGGCACTGTAACCCTACTTGCAACCCCAAGGCTAGGGTACGAGTTTTTGGGTTGGTATTCCGACATTAATTTAACGCAATTTGTTACATTAGACTTAACATACAGTTTTGTTGCAAGTGAAGATGTTTCATTTTATGCAAATTTTATAGTCAGCGAAACAGACGATGTTTATGAGGTTACTTTTACTACTCCTGCAAACTCTGAATATGCGGTTTTCCAAATAGAAGAAGGAAGTAGCATAGGAATAGAAAATATGCCAACAAACCCAACTAGAGGTGGTTATGTCTTTGCTGGTTGGTCTACAAATAGTGGCTCAACAAGTGCTAATTTTACTGGTGAGAGTATAATATATGCGGACATTACAATATACGCGGCATGGACGCCAAATATGTACGTTATAACCGTTTATGCTTACACGAATAATATGCTTGACGATATAGGCGGCACAGTAAAAGCCTCATCAAATAGTTTAAATGCTGATGAAAACGACATCTATAACTATTACACTGGTATGACAGGCACAGTAATAGCAGCTGCAAAAAGTGGCTATACTTTTACTGGTTGGTACACCGAGGCAATGGGCGGATATTTGCTATCTACTAATGCAATTTATAACATTTCAATAAGTAGTAACAGAATTTTGTACGCTAGGTTTAGTGAGGGCGTTTCTGCAAGTTATATCATAACCTTTATGAATGATGGAAGCACTGTTAACACAGTAATTAATATAACCTCTGGTAGCAGTATAGGTGCTTCAAATATGCCAAATAATCCAACACTTGACGGTTATATTTTTGAGGGCTGGAACACGCTTGGCGACGGCACAGGAACGGTTGTTAACGAGGATACAGTGGTGACTAGCAGTTTGACGGTTTATGCTGTGTGGACGGCAGTTATTGAGTAATAAATTTTAAAAACCTAAAGTCTTTAATTTTAGGTTTTTTGTTAATAAAAAAGTTTGGAGAGACTATGAAAACATATAAAATTACGGAAGAAGACCTACAAAATTTAATAAAAAGAGAGCCTCTTTTTAAAGAATATATAGCACAGTTTGGAATATTAAAAAAGACAATAAACCCAAACATTTTTGAAAGCATAATAGGCGCTATGATAGCACAACAAATAAGTGGTAAAGCGGCGACCGCAATTACAAATAGACTATATGAAAAAATAGGTGCAGTTACTCCACAAAATTTGCTTGCACTTACAGACGAGGACTTTGCATTTATTGGTTTAGGACCTCAAAAAAGGGGTTATATTAGGTCTATTGCAGACAGTTTTGCAACTGGCAAAATTACAGAAAGTAATTTAAAAACCCTTGATGATAAAGAACTAACCGAGGAACTAGTTAAACTAAAAGGAGTTGGCGAGTGGACGGCAGAGATGTTACTTATTTTTAGTGTGGGTCATACGAACGTTTTGAGTTACAAGGACTTAGGAATAAGAAAGGGCTTAATGAAACTTTATCAAAAGGGGAACATTGACGAGGTTACGCCAGCATTTTTTGAAGATTGCAGGCAAAAATTTGACCCATATAATACTCTAGCAAGTTTTTATTTGTGGGAGATTGCGAGTTTAAAATAATTTTTAATAAATAAATTTTAGTGCATAAAAAAAGTGGCGTTTGCCACTTTTTATTTTTAATTTATTTTTTAAACCTTGTAAATAGTTTTGCTGCAATATAGGTGCTATCTGTCATTGGAACTAGTATCATTTTCTTCCTTAGTTCGTCAACAAAGAAGTCAAGCAAAGTTAAGTTAAATTGAGTGCCTACGCTCGTCATATGTACTTCCAAAATTAGGTCGTTGTAAGTTATTTCTTTTGCGACATTGGTGTATAGTACCTCATCAAAGTAGATAAAGGCCTTAAAGCCAGAGTTGTGAACGACCTCTTGAGTTTGCCTTTTTGTTTTTACCGTATAAACTACGCGCATTTCATTTAGTTTTCTTAAAATATCAATTTGAAGTCTTGCGCCGAATATTACATTTAGTTTGTCCTCAATAAAAAGAAGGTTTTCCTTATTCAAAAACTCCTCATTTAAAGGAACTTCTTGCTCATGAACTGGTTGTTGGTACATAGAGTCTTGCTTGTCTAAAATTTTGTCGTCATACTTTACCGATATTATTTGTTTGTCCTTTAATACTCTACGCCTTACAGTTACGCCCATTTCCTCCAAGAACTTGTCCTCTGTTTCGTAGTAATAGTCAGTAAAAGTTTCGTTGCCTCTTTCATACACGGCAAAACTAGGCATATGCTTCATTATGTCAAAAGTACGGGCAAAATCTTTCTTTTTTTGAATATAGAATTTTCTTTCTATTTTTCCTGTTTGATATACATTTTCCATAGTTTAATTGTAGATTAAAAAAAATAAGTTTGCAACTCTTTTAAATTGCTTTTTAAAATTAATTTGTGGTATACTTTTTTAAAGGCTAATTATGAACCTTTAATTTTAATTTGATAGGAGAAAACGATGGGAGTAATTAATTTCATAAAAGGACAACTACTTAAGGTTATAGAATGGACTGACGACTCAACCGATACATTGGTGTATAGATTCCCAATGGAAGGCAAAAGAATAATGATGGGCTCAAAACTAACAGTTCGCGAAAGCCAAGTTGCAGTGTTCGTAGATAAAGGCAAAATTGCCGATATTTTTGGACCAGGCATGCATAAACTTGACGCTAGGAACTTACCATTATTGACAATTTTGAATTCTTGGAAATATGGTTTTGAATCACCTTTCTTCTCTGAGGTTTATTTTGTAAACACAAAACAATTTACAAACCAAAAATGGGGCACAACCAACCCAATAGCAATGAGGGACAAAGAGTTTGGAACAATAAGAATAAGGGGCTTTGGCGCATACAGTTTTAGAGTAAAAGACGCAGGCGTTTTATTAAAAGAATTATTCGGTACAAGTTCAACTTTTAAGACAGAGGACATTGCAAACTACCTAAAAACAATAATAGTTTCTGGCATAAGCGACACTATTGCAGAGAGCAAAATTAGTGCACTTGACCTAGCAGCAAACTTACTAGAATTTAACGATATGACAAAGGCTCAAATTGGAGACAAATTTGAGGCAATGGGACTTGAACTTATCAACCTAGTTGTTGAAAACATTTCTTTCCCAGAGGAAGTAGAAAAAGCACTAGATACTCGTTCTTCTATGGGTATTATGAGCGACAAAATGGATACTTTTGTTAAATATCAAGCAGCACAAGCAATGCGTGAAGCGGCACAAAACCCTTCTGGTGGCATGGCAACTGCAGGCGTTGGTCTTGGGGCTGGCGTTGCACTTGGTCAAACAATGGCAGAGGCACTAAAACAATCTTCAAAACCTGCTGAGCCTGTAAAACAAGAGGCAGCAGCTAGTACAGATGCTGACGGAAAATTCTGTTCTGAGTGCGGTACAAAGGTTAGAAAAAATGCAAAATTCTGTTCTAACTGTGGCGCAAAACTATAACAAAATTTTAAAAAATAAAAACAAAAAGTGTTAACTAGATTTAACACTTTTTAATAGATGGGTAAAAATGATAGACGAATATAATTTAAAAAGCAAAAGTAGTGGCGATGTTAAATGCGCTAGTTGTGGCGGAAGTATGGAGTTTAATCCAGAACTTCAAGTTTTAAAATGCGTTCAATGTGGCAGTGTAATAGACTTTGCTAGTGACGAACCTGTAATAAAAAAAGACTTTGACAATGTAGAAAAAGAGTTTCAAAGTTGGGACAATGAGAGCGTACTTATTAAGTGCGAAAACTGTGGTGCAAAAGAAGTAGTAAATAGTAAAAACATAGCGCATAAATGCAGTTTTTGTGGCTCAAGTAAAATTATTCCAGCGACCGAACTTCCAGGTTTAAAACCGAATGGAGTTTTGCCTTTTAGCGTTACTGAGAAAAAGGCAACTTCAAATTTTATGGCGTGGTTAAAGAAGAAGTGGTTTACTCCAAACGACTTAAAGACAAAGGCGCGCATAAATGTTTTTAGCGGTGTTTATACTCCAACTTGGAGTTACGATAGCAATGTGCATACCGACTATAAGGGTGTTCTAGAAAGGACAGAGACAAGGACAGGTCACGACGGCAAAATGGAAACCTATACCGTATCAATACCAGTTAAAGGCAGTAGAGACGACGATTTTGTAGATGTTTTGGTGCCAGTAGGTCAAAAAATTGATAGGGTAAGTTTTGAAAGGTTACAACCATTCAATTTTAAGACCCTACGTATTTACGATAAAAACTATTTGGCTGGTTTTGCGGCAAACCATTACAGCATAAATTCAACCGAGGCGTGGAAAACGGCAATTATGTATATGAAAAGCGCAATAACCACTAGAATACTTAGAAGGCATAATGCAGAGAGGGTAAGATACCTAGATATGGATATGGTACATAAAAATAATAAGTATTCATACTTGCTTTTACCTATTTGGGTTTGTAACTACTACTATAAGGAAAAACTTTACAATTTTTTTATTAATGGTAACACGGGCAAGGTTACTGGCAAAGTACCTCGTTCTGCAATAAAAATTATATTGTTTGTATTATTTATTTTGGCGGCAATCATTGGTTTAAACTTTTTAGTACCATTGCTTGGCGGAAATATGTTACCGTAAAAGTATTAATATGTTAAAAGACTAAAAAGAGAAGTTAATTTTCTTTTTAGTTTTTATATAGGGCGATTGTTACTTTTTATTTTCTTATTTTTAAAAAATGTTATATAATGACAATACGAGGACACACAATTTATGATTAAAAAATTTAGCGCTATACTAATTTTAATATTTTCTGTTTTTTCTTTGGCTGGTTGCGCCGATGCTTTTTATCAAGTAAATGTTTACGATAATGGCAGTATTTTAGAGGGCTTTTATGTTGAACTAGATGAGGCGCAAATAGTTGCCGCTGGCTACACTTATGGAGATGTACTTACAGAGGTTGAAAGCAGTTTTCAAACGGTTAGGTCAAATTTAGTTAACGCTTTTATTAATAGAGACGATGGGCTTACAATTTTTGAAAAAAATGTAATAATGCAAGGCATAAGAAATTATGTCGTTTCAGACAACATTGTTTCAATAAGTTTCTTGTTTGATAGTTACACAAATTATAGGTATTTTTATGGGCAACTTGAAGAGCCTGAGCCAGACCCAGAAAACACGATTGTAGAGGACAAAATTTTTTACATTAAAACGACAACAATTAGTCATACAGCCTTCAACAACGTTGGCAGTTCAAGCCTAACAGCGTCTTTACTTGACTACTTTTCTGACCCAGCAAATGGAACAGAAACTTTTGATTTAAGTGATGTAAATTTTACATATTCCTACGCTACTGCTTCAACAAAAATTAGGAGCAACGCGGACAGAGTTTACTATAGTTCAAATGGTTTAAAGGTGCACGAATGGAGTGTTCCATCTGACAATTTAGACATGCAAATTGAATTTTATGAGTATCAAATTGTGCCACTATGGTGGTATGTTGGGGCGTTAGTTTTGACAGGCGTATTCATAGCATTCTTATTTGTTAAATATAAGGCGCAAAACTATATTGAAAACAAAAAGAATAACATTCAAGAAGTTGCAGAATTTAAAGTTATTGAAGACAATAATGACGGTGAACTAAAAAACGATTAAAAGCGTTTTAACAAATAATTTTGAAGAGTGGAGCAATGTTTCCACTTTTTATTGGCTTTATAAAAAAAGTATTTTACTTTTCCCATAATTGTGCTAGAATGGAGAGGTTAAAAAGAGAGGAAACAAAAATTGATAAACAACAACATAAGAAACATTGCAATAATAGCCCATGTAGACCATGGCAAAACGTCACTAGTTAATGAAATATTAAAACAAAGCGGTGTTTTTAGAGAGAATCAAGAAGTAATAGACAGAGTAATGGATAGTAATGACCTGGAAAGAGAAAGAGGAATTACAATTCTTGCTAAAAACGCGGCTTTTAAATATAAAGGCATAAAGGTAAATATTGTAGATACCCCAGGTCACGCAGACTTTGGCGGAGAGGTAGAACGTGCACTAAAAATGGTGGACGGCGTTTTACTTGTAGTTGACGCCTACGAGGGCCCTATGCCACAAACTCGTTTCGTGCTTGAAAAGGCACTAGCGCTTGATTTAAAAGTAATAGTAGTAGTAAACAAAATAGACAAACCGTCTGCAAGATTAAATGCAGTAGAGGACGAAGTTCTAGAACTTTTAATAGACCTTCACGCAACAGACGAGCAATTAGATAGCCCATTTATTTACACATCTGCTTCACTTGGTGTAGCGAGTGAAAAGAAGGAGTTAGGGCAAAACCTACTTCCACTTTTAGACAAAATTGTTGAGTATATGCCAGCGCCAAAGGGTGATATTAATGGCAACTTCCAAATGCTTGTTTCGGCAACCGAGCCTAACGACTATGTTGGTAAACTTGCAATAGGCAAAATTGAAAAAGGCGTAGTAAAACTTAACGATTCAATTACAATACTTGACTACTACAACAAACAAGCCCCAATAAAGACCAAAGTAACAAAACTTTTTGAGTTTTCTGGTCTAAAAAAAGAGCCAGTAACAGAGTTAGAAGCAGGCGACATTGTTTGCATTGCAGGCAGTGATGATGTTAAAATAGGTAATACAATATGCTTAACAGGTTTTGAAGAGGCTCTACCATTTGTAGACATAAGCGAACCAAGCGTAGAGATGACTTTTAGCGTAAACGACAGCCCATTTGCAGGCAGAGAAGGCAAATTTGTAACGAGCAGGCATTTGAGAGAAAGGTTATATAAAGAGTCAATAAAAGACTTGTCATTAAAGGTTAAAGATACAGACCGACCAGAGAGTTTTATTGTTAGCGGACGCGGAGAGATGCACCTAAGCATTTTAATTGAAAATATGCGCCGTGAGGGCTACGAACTTCAAGTAAGTATGCCAAGGGTGTTATATAAAGAAATTGATGGCGTAAAATATGAGCCTATTGACCGCTTTGTAATAGACATACCAGAAGACACTATGGGTTCAATTATGAACAAAATGGGCGAGCGCAAGGGCGAACTTGCATCTATGATGCCACATGGCAATCGTATGAAGTTAGAGTTTTTAATTCCAAGTAGAGGTTTGTTTGGCTTTAAAAGTGAGTTTTTAACACTTACTAAGGGCGAAGGAATTATGAGTTCAGTTCACCACGGCTACGAGCCATATAAAGGAGATATTGAAAGAAGAAACACTGGCAGTTTAATAGCCTTTGAAAATGGCGAGAGCATAGTTTATGGTCTATATAACGCTCAAGAAAGAGGAACACTATTTATTGGCGCAAACGTACCAGTTTATATGGGAATGATAGTTGGCTTTAACCCTAAAAACATTGACTTAGTAGTAAATGTATGCAAGAGAAAGCAACTAAGCAATATGCGTGCAAGCGGAAGCGATGACGCACTTAGACTTATTCCACCAAGAGTATTTAGTTTGGAAGAGTGTTTAGAGTTTTTGGCAGATGACGAATTACTTGAAGTTACGCCAAAGAGTTTAAGAATAAGAAAAACAATTCTAGATCACGATTTAAGAATGAAGGCAAATAAACCATTTTTTAAAAAGAATTAAGGAGTAATTTATGAATAAAAGACAATTAGTTCAGTTTTATAAAAGAGCTTTTATTGAGTTTTTATTATTGATTCCGCTATTTATTTACTTGGATGGCGTGCTTACTAACGCAGGCGATTTTACTAAAATTTCTATATATGTTTTAATTGGCTTAGTCGTTGTTAGTGTGGTAGAATTGATTAGATACAAAAAAATTACTAAAAATAAAAAGTAAAGGTGTTAAATTATGGCAAGTAGTAGCGAAAAAATTAAAGCGAGGGTTTTACCTCACTCTATAGAGAGCGAACAAGCAGTATTGGGCTGTGTGCTTATTGATGAGGGCGAAGCGCAAATTACAATTATGCATACATTAAAGGATAGGGACTTTTACTCTTCCGCTCACAAGATTATTTTTAGTGCAATGTATGACACTTACAAAAAAAATCAACCAGTTGACTTTGTTACTCTAGTTGCAAAATTAGAGGAACTTGGCTCTTTGACGGACGTTGGCGGACTTAACTATATTACAACTCTATCAAACATTGTGCCAAGTGCTGCAAATTATAAGACTTACTTAAATATGGTAAAAAAATATGGCGTTTTAAGAGACCTTATTAAGGCGAGTGAAGAGATTATTGAAAACACATTCGCAAGCGAAGATAAGGAAAGCGCAATAACCTTTGCAGAGAAAAAGATTTTTGACCTAGCACAAAACGAAGAGATATCTAATTTAGTGCACTTTAAAGAGGCGCTAGAAACAGTAATAGAAAAGTTTGAAAAAATACAAAAAGACCCTAACTCACTAAAAGGCGTTTTGACTGGCTTTTATGGTCTTGATAAAGTCACAAATGGTCTACAAAATGGCGACCTAGTGTTACTAGCCGCTAGACCAGCAGTAGGTAAAACAAGTTTTGCTATGAATATAGTAAATAACGCGGCAATAAAAGGCAAAGCCAAATGCGCCGTATTCTCGCTTGAAATGCCAAAAGAGCAACTTGCTCAACGTTCACTTTGTTCCACTGCCTTTGTAAGCATGGAGAAGGCTTTAAAGGGCGAATTAAGCGTTAAAGAGTGGGAGGCTTTATGGGAGGCAAACAAAAGGCTTAGCCAAGCGACCATTTATGTTGACGACAGTTCACTTAACACGCCAGTTCAAATTTTAAGCAAGTGCCGCAGGCTAAAGCGCGAGCATGGACTTGACTTAGTTATGATTGACTATTTGCAACTTATGAGTTCTGGCAGCAAAAATAAAGAAAATAGACAACAAGAAGTTAGCGAAATGTCTCGTATGCTAAAAGTAGCAGCGAGGGAACTAAATGTTCCGATTTTGGTACTTTCTCAACTTTCACGTGCTGTTGAAGGACGTAGCGGTGGCAGACCAATACTTTCAGACCTTCGCGAGAGTGGTGCAATAGAGCAAGATGCAGACATAGTAATGTTCCTACATAACCCTGACCTATATTTAAAAGATGGCGAGGCAAAGCAAGGAATTATTGATTTAATTATTGCAAAGCATAGAAATGGTTCACTAGATACAATAAAACTAAAATTTGTTGAAGAGCACACAACATTTATGGATATCAATAAAAATAGCGATATGGGCTCACTAGAATCTACACTTCCACCAATTAAGGGCTCAGTAAAGGCAAAAGATTTACCTGACATTGTGCCAATTGATGAAAATGACGATATAAGCGACATATTTAGTTAAAAATTGACATTTTAATAACAAAAAAGCAAGCGAAAATTTGCTTGCTTTTTATTTAATACAACGGTCATATTTAAAAAGCCATTTAGTGCAATAACTTGACTTTAAGAGGCGTTTTGAATTACAATAAATATGAATTGATATTGGAGAACAAATGGGTAAAAATACTATAATAAAGCGAAGCGAAAAATTGTTCTATGGCATGGGTAACTTAGGCTATGGAGTAGTTTCTCAAACTTATAATAATTTCATAATGTTCTTTGGAACGGCGGTGCTTGGCGTCTCCGGTTCTTTAATGGGAATCGCAGTGGCAATAAGCGTTATGTGGGACGCAGTTACCGACCCAATAGTCGGCTATTTTTCAGACAGGTCTAAGAGCAAACTTCTAGGCAAAAGGCATGGCTTTATTTTAGCCGGCTTTATAGGTATGGCAGTATTAAATCTTGCCATTTGGATTGTGCCGTCATCACTTCCTGAAATAAGCAAGTTTTTGTGGTTACTAGTTGCAATGGTACTACTTGAAACTTTTAATACATTATTTGCAACTCCATATACGGCACTTGGAACAGAACTTTCAACCGATTATGACGAAAGGACGAGCATTCAAGCCTATAAAACAACTTTCTTCTTGTTTGGTTTCTTGTTCCCATCTTTACTTATGTCAATTTTCTTAAAGTCAACAACTGCTTACCCTATAGGTCAATTAAACCAACAAGGTTACATAAATATGAGCATCGTTACAAGCGCTATGGCAATAGTGTTTGGTTTACTTTGTTTTATTGGCACATACAAGTCAATCAAAAGGCTTCATAAAACTTCAACTCAAAAGGGCGAGCATAAAGAGCGCACGCCAAAACAAATTTTTAAAATGTTCTTTTATTCGTTTAAGAGGAAAAACTATAATAGTCTAATAGGTGGTTATGCGGTAAGTTTGATAAGCGGAGTATTTTTAACAAGTGTAGGTATGCACTTATTTACATATAGTTTCAAGTTTGCTACATGGCAAATCACACTACTTATGGTAGCCCTATTTGTCGGCACAATAGCCTCTCAACCTGTTTGGCTTAAACTAAGTAAAAAATACGAAAAGAAACCCGCCTTACTTGCTGGAATTGCAACAAGTTTTGCTGGAGTAATTTTTATAGCAATAATATTTGTGTTTAGAGATATGATGCCAGAGACATTAAAACTTATAACCTGTATGATAGCAATCTTTGTAAGTGGTTTTGGAACTGGAGCGCTTTATTCGCTTCCAATCTCTATGTTTGGCGACCTTATGGCACTTGAAAAAGCCAAGACAAATAAAGAAAGCACGGCAACTTATAGTGGTTTTATGACGCTAGCCTACAAGAGTGCAAATGCAATAGCGCTTTTAATTATTGGCGTACTTTTGGACTTAATTAAATTTGACTCAAACGCACATATTCAATCAACAAGCGTGCAAAATGGACTTGGTATAATATCTATTTTAGGCATAGGTCTTTCACTCGCGGGGGCGTTCTTTATCTACTCTAAGTTTTCAATAAAAAAGCAACACGTAGATAAGGCAAACAAAAGGGTATTAAAGAGAGAAAGTAAATTAAATCAAGAGTAAAATTACTCAGTTTTGAATTTTAAAATGTTGATAATGACAAAACATATATGTTATAATTTAACAACTGTTATGAAGGGAATATTTTTATGAAAGAAATGACATTAAAAGAATTTAAAAAAGCATGGATTGCTTTTAACATACAAAATGGGCATACAGAAATTGAAAATGCCTCAGTTGTACCAGCAGATGACAAAGGTGCAATTTTTACCGTTGCTGGTATGCACCCACTTGTACCATATTTAATGGGCAAGGTACACGAAAAGGGTACAAGACTAACAAACTCTCAACGTTGCATAAGAACTAACGACATAGAGTCAATTGGTGACGATACCCACTGCACATTTTTTGAAATGCTTGGCACATGGAGTTTAGGAGACTACTTTAAAGAAAAGGCAATAAAGGATAGTTTTGATTTTTTAACAAAGGTATTACACTTACCTATCAACAAAATTGCCGTAACCGTTTTTGAAGGTGACGAAACAGCGCCAAGAGACGAAGAAAGTTACAAAATTTGGAAGAGTTTTGGACTTAAAGACGACCAAATTTTCTTTTTAGGGCGTGAAGACAATTGGTGGGCAATGGGAGACACAGGACCATGCGGACCAGATACCGAAATGTTTTATGTAAAAGATGGTGCAAAATGTAGCGAAACCTGCGGACCATCTTGTTCTTGTGGCAAATATGTTGAAATTGGCAACAACGTTTTTATGCAATATTATGTTGAAAACGCTGGAGATAAACCAATACCTCTATCTCAAAAGAACGTTGACAGAGGTATGGGGCTTGAAAGGGACGTAATGGCAATAAATGGCTTTAAAAACATTTATGAATTAGACGTTTTTAGGAACGCAATTGCACTTGTAGAAAAATATGCTGGCAAAAAATATGCTGAAAGCAAAAATACAACAAAAGCATATAGAATAATTGTGGAACACCTAAGAACTGCGACAGTAATTTTAGGCGATGTTACACCAACTACTCCAAGCAACGTTGGTCGTGGCTACATTTTAAGAAGACTTATAAGGCGTGCCGTTAGGTTTAGTAGAGATATTGAATTAGACACTAAATATTTAGAGCAAGTTGTAAATTATTACATTGATTTTTATAAAGATGACTTTAAAGAGTTTGAATTAAACAGAAACTTTATAGTGACCGAACTAAATGAGGAAATAGCACGCTTCAACAAGACTATTGAAATTGGAATTAAAGAGTTTGAAAAAGTAATAGAGCACATAAATGGTAAAGTGTTACCTGGCAAAACTGCTTTTAGACTTTATGATACTTTTGGCTTCCCATTAGAGTTGACGGTTGAAATGGCAAAAGAAAATGGTTTTACCGTTGATGTCAATGGTTACAACGAGGCTTATGCAAAACACCAAGAGGTTAGCCGTGGCGAAATGGCAGGCAAGGTGTTTAAAGGTGGACTAGCAGATACGGAAACACAAACTGTTAGGTACCACACTGCAACCCACTTAACTTTGGCAGCTCTTCGTCAAATGTTTGGAGAGCAAATAGTGCAAAAGGGTGCAAACTTAACGAGCGAGCGTATGCGTTTTGACTTTAACCTTGACCACAAAATGACAGAGGAAGAAAAGTTAGAGTTAGAAAAAATAGTAAACGAAAAAATTAAAGAGGCTATACCAGTAGTTAGAGAAGAAATGAGCCTAGATGAAGCAAGAAAGTCTGGCGCAAGTGGTACTTTTGGCGAAAAGTATGGTGAAATTGTAAGCGTTTACACGATAGGCAATTTTAGTAAAGAAATCTGCGGCGGACCGCACGTAAATAACACAAATGAACTTGGAACCTACAAACTAGTTAAGGAAGAAAGTTCATCAGCAGGCGTAAGGCGCATAAAAGCAATTTTGGAATAATGCGTCAATAATTAATTGTTATTGCAAAAATTAAAAATACGTTATATAATATTAATATAAAGTAAAGGTAGGTGTTGATAATGGATTTAGCAAAAAAAATAATTTCATATATGATAATACTGTTAGGACTGGCAATTGTTGCAGGTCTTGTTTCGGCGTCATATTTGTATTTGGTGCCAAATAGCCAAATCTTTGGATTTTATTTTATTTCAGGTAGCGGAACGGAGTTTTACGACAATTACACCGAGCACTTATCTGAGTATGAAATAATAGAGGTAGATACCTACAAGTTCAATGTTGAGGTTTTCCCTCAAGAGGACGACCTTGGTCAAGTGCAAGTGACCTTTACCAATAACGCCGTTGGCTTTGCTAATTCTGGCGAAACAGAATTTAGTTATGCCATCAATTATGATAGTGTAACAAAAACAATACACATTTCAACAGTTGAACCAACCAGCGGACTAATTTTATATACAGACGCTTCTTTAAGAGTTGGCTTTCCTAATATTTCTAGCGAAAAGGAAATTATAGTTAATAGCCATGGTGGTTCAGTAACCCTAGGTACTGCTGGCACAGTTTTAGAAACAAATGATATAACGATTACAAACGGAAAAGCAGCTATGGCAATTCAAAACTTTACAATGAATAGCGCTAGCACTCTATCAATAACAAATGGTGCTGGAATTACAAACATTTTTGGCAATGTTGCAGGTAATGTTGTAATAGATAGCGAAATTGGCAGTTTTAATTTTGCAAATGATGCACAAACTTATTTCTACAATGTAGGCGGAGATTTAAATATTTTAGGTGACAATCCAGCAGTCAAAGTTGGCGATGTTGCAGGCGATGTAAGTGTGTATGCCGATAATGGTCTATTATATACAGGAACAATTGATGGCGGACTTACAATTACCACAGTAAACGGCGAAGCGACAATAGATAAAGTAATGAAAAACGTAACCATAACAAGCGGTTACAATACCATAACAATTAACAGCATAGGCGAGGCAGAAAGCAGTCTATATCAAGCAAGCATAAATTCGGATAACGGAAACATAGAAATTGGCGACTGTTACTATGAACTTCACGCAGAGGCAGATAGGGGCAGCATAACAGTTTTAAACGCTTACTATGATACATACATTCAAACAACTTATGGCGATGTAATAGTAAACTATGCACTTGATGCTAATTTGTTAAAGAACATAGAACAAGCAGATTCATTTAAAACTTTAGAGGTTACAACAACAGAGGGCAACATTACCGCTACAAATTTGAGAACATTGACAAGTCTAGCAGTTGCAGAGAGCAGTACAGCACAAATCATTGCTGACTTCTTAGTTATTAACGGACACAACACAATAGTTTGTGGAAGAAGAGAATCGATTGTTAGAGTACCTATTGACGAGCACACTTTAAATGTTTACACTCAAAGTGGAGATGTCAACATTCAAGTTGGAAGTGCTTATAAAACTTCTTGGCAATCAAGCGACCTTATAGATCACGAGGTAAATACAACTGCACCTGCATCTATGACTTATGGATACACAGTTCAAATTTTAAGTGGTGGAAGTGCTAACCTATATGTAGACAATACTTTAAGCGTTCAATCTACGACTGGAAAAATTAATGTGTTGACAAATGAAAACACACTAGATTAAAAAAATATCAATAAAAAAGAGAGTTTGAACTCTCTTTTTTTATGCTTGTTATTTAACAATTAAGTTTATTAGCCTGTTTTTTATTACGACTACTTTTATAGGCTTTCTGCCTTGCAACTTTTCCAATACTCTTTCATTTTGTAGGGCTAATTTTTCTACTTCACTGTCCTCTAAGTCGCTTGCAAGTACTTGTTTTTCAATAATTTTAGAATTTATTTGAATAACAATTTCAACTTCGTTTCTAATAAGTTTACTTTCGTCTGCTGTTGGGTATTTTTCTTTAAATACGCTCTCTTTATTACCCATTATTTGCCACAACTCTTCACTGAAGTGTGGGGCACAAGGCGCAAGTAATCTAATTAAATCAAGTGTAACTTCTTTAAAGAATTTTGCATTTAAGTCTTCGCCCTTGTTGTAGTTATACATAGCGTTTACTAGTTCCATAATTCTTGCAACGCTTGTATTAAAACCAAAGTTTTCAAAGTTTTTATTTACTTCATTTATTGTGTTGTTTCTTACATAGTCTAGTTCTTTTTCGTCAGAGCCAAAGGTTGAAACATTGTTGTTTAGGTCTTTTACTATGTCTACAATTCTTTCAACTCTATCCATAAATTTGCTTATTGCCTTTATTCCGTCGTGCGTCCAAGGACCGCCATCTATGTAGTTAAAGCCAAACATAAGGTAAAGACGTAGTGCGTCAGAGCCATATTCTTTTATGTATTCGTCTGGGCTAACTGTGTTACCTTTACTCTTACTCATTTTGTTGCCGTCTGGTCCCAAAATAACGCCTTGATGCACTAGACTTGTAAATGGCTCATCAAAATTCAAATATCCTTTGTCGTGCAAGAACTTTGTTATAAACCTTGAATAAAGTAGGTGCCCTGTTGCGTGCTCTACACCGCCAACATATTTGTCTACTGGTAAAAGTTTGTTTGTAAATTCTTTATCAAAGGCAACTTTGTTGTTTCTTGCGTTAGGGTAGCGCAAATAGTACCAACTACTGCAAGTAAATGTGTCAAGTGTGTCTGGGTCTCTGTGAGCCTCTCCACCACATTTAGGACAAGTTGTATGCATATACTCATCATTTTTGCTTAGTGGGCTTCTGCCTGTTGGGCTCCAGTCAACATCGTAAGGAAGCATAACTGGTAAATCTTTTTCTGGCACTGCAACTGCTCCACATTTAGGGCAATGTATAATTGGAATAGGACAGCCCCAATAGCGTTGACGACTTACAGACCAATCCCTTAATCTGTAATTTGTTTTCAAGTTTCCCAAATTTTTGTTTTCAAGTTTTTTAGTTATTGCTTGCCTTGCATCTTCACTTGTTAAACCGTTAAATTCACCACTGTTTACCAAAATACCGTATTCGGTAAATGGCAAATCATCGTTTCCGTTTTCGCCTTTTATTACCCTTTTAATAGGAATATTATATTTTACTGCAAAGTCATAGTCTCTTGTGTCATGTGCTGCAACACCCATAACCGCTCCTGTGCCATAACTATTCAATACATAATCGGCAACGTATACTGGCACTTTTTCGTTATTTATAGGGTTTATTACATAACTGCCTGTAAACACACCAGTTTTTTCTGCTGTTGTGCTTTGGCGCTCTATGTCATCTTTTTTGCTCGCCTCAATTATATAGGCTTCTACCGCTTTAGCGTGCTCTTTTTTTGTTAGTCCTTTTACCATTTCGTGCTCTGGGGCTAAAACCACCCAAGTAACACCAAATAGGGTATCAATACGACTTGTAAAAGTCCTAATTTCTTTGCCTGTTTCTGTTTTAAATACAACTTCACTGCCTACGCTTTTGCCTATCCAATTTGTTTGCAAAACTTTTGTCTTTTCAGGCCAGTCAATTCTATTTAAACCACTCAATAATTCTTCTGCATAGTCTGTAATTTTAAAGAACCATTGTGTAAGGTTTTTCTTTATTACCACACTGTCGCACCTTTCGCAGTGTCCGTTTATAACTTGTTCGTTTGCTAGAACAGTGTTACAACTGGTGCACCAGTTTACAGGCGCATATTTTTGATAGGCTAAACCATTTTTAAATAACTCCAAAAATAGCCATTGAGTCCATTTATAATATTCTGGGTCACTTGTTCTAAGCGTGTAGTCCCAGTCAAAAGTTGCACCCATATTTTTTAATTGCTCTTCCATAACCGCTATGTTTTTGTAGGTAGAGTCTTTTGGGTGAATACCTGTTTTTATTGCATAGTTTTCTGCAGGCAAACCAAAACTGTCAAACCCCATTGGGTGAAAGACATTGTAGCCTTGCATTCTTTTAAGGCGCGCAAAACTATCGGTTAAGCCAAAATTCCACCAGTGTCCAAGGTGCAATTTTGCTCCGCTAGGATATGAAAACATCTCAAGAACATAGTACTTCTTGTCGAGATGCTTTGTGTCAAATGAATATAATCTTTCGTTTTTCCATTTTTCTTGCCACTTCTTTTCAATTTTAGTAAAGTCCATAATGTTTTTTCTCCAATACAATTTGTAATAACTAAATAATAAACTTTTTAGGTTTACTTGTCAATAAATAGGCAAAAAAATAGTAATTTTGCGCAAGTGTTGATTAAAAAAATCTTAATTATATTGAATATTGACAAAGAGATATGTTTTTTAGTAAAATAATAATGAATGGGGGAATATTTTATGGATATGGAACAACAGATTGATGTTATTGTTAATAGTTTGACTAATAGATACCAAATTGTTGAAAATATTGACAGCACCTTGCAACAAAATCTTATTGAAAAAGCAAGGCAAGTCATTAAAAACAATAATGTAGGAACAAGACTTGTGGTTTTAGACGCGAGGGAACTACAAAAAGATTACAATGTTTTTAAAAAGTTTGCAATTTATAACCCAAACATTAAAGAATATTTTTCTAAGAAAGAGAGTTTTAAAAATCCAGAATATAAGCCAACGACGAGCGAAGCCATACAGTTTAAATCGGGGCAATTTCTTTATAAATATTTTAACATTATGCATTTAACCAATTATCTTTATTTAAATATGGTACAGCAAGCAGGCTTTAGAAGCGATTATATAAATATTGTAGAAATAGAAAAACAAATAGAGTTTTATAAAGAGGGCAATTTGGACGCATTTAGTGCTTCGGACTTTAAATTTGTCGACTTTGGCGACATAAAAAGCATAATTGGTGGCTACAAAAACCCAAAATATCAAAGACCCTTCACTGTATTTATAATTGAAAATGGCGAGAAGATTACCGACCCATATTTGCAACAAATAATTAATCATCCATTTTTTGACAATAGGGGTGGCTATATGAGTATGCTATTATTAAATTCGGGCAGATTGCTTAGTTACACCGATACGGACAACAATTTAGTTGAAAGATTGCACGACGCAGACTATTTTAATTTTGCACCACAACAAGAAAAAGAATTATAAAAAAAGCAAGTTTTAAACTTGCTTTTTTGTTACATTTTCTTTTTAAGTGTTTGAAGTAATAGTTTATGTAAAAGTATTGTATTTTCATGTTCTGTCGTCTTTAAGTCATATATTCTAAATAGGTTTGTGTAGTGGCTATTGAGACGATTTTCGCTATAAAATGTGGCAACTCTTTTGGCATTGAACCAAATGTCTTGTGCCGTGTGATGCACAAATAAAGTGCCGTTTTCAAAAAAGAAGTTGGTGTATTTGTGATTTCTGTTTTGGCGCCAATCTGCCGATATTAAAATTTCAACATCTTCATATAAATATTTTTTACTTGCATAAACAGGTAGTTCATATATGGGGTCATACTCTATTCTTTCGTTGTCTAGTTTTATTTTTTTTATGTCTAAAAAATTAGATAACATAGATAAAACATTTATACCACTATCATTCCAAGCACCGTTTAGGTCAACTCTTTCATCTTTTATTTGACCGTTTTTATCCGTGTATGGGTCAAATACATTACTCTCTACTCTAAGTAGTTTGCCATATTCTTTAAAGTGGTCTTTTAAATAAAGAACTTCACTTCCAAAACACCAGTGAAAAATAACATCAACCGTAACGCCATTTTCTTTTGCCACTTCAATCAAATGATATAAGTGGTTTATGTCTACAACTCCTGGTTTTTCAATAATTGTGTGCTTTTTGTTTTGTAACATTTCAAGTGCTATTTCGTAGTGTGTTGTTGGTGGGGTTAAAATTAAAATGATGTCTATGTTTTTATCTTTTGCTAACTTTTTATAGTCGTTATAAAATATGCACCCTAATTCGTCCGCTATACTTTTTCTGTCTGCCATGCTGTCGCAAGTAGCATAAATTTCATATTTATCGCTGTTGTTTTTTAGTCCCTGTATGTGTGCGTCTGCGATATGACCCAAACCTACAATGCCAATTCTAATTTTGTCTTTCATATATCTTCCTCAAAGTTTTAATAGTTAATTAATTTTATCATAATGCTATCCAAAAATATAACAAATTTATCTATAATAAAATAAAAAGGCAAAAAACAAATATACTAAAACATATTTGTCTAAATTTATTGAAAAAACAAATAATGTTTGCTATAATACAAAAGAAACTTTATGTTCCTATAGTTAAACGGATATAACAAGCCCCTCCTAAGGGCTAGTTGTAGGTTCAATTCCTACTGGGAACACCAATTAAAAATAAAAAATATTTAATGTGCTTGGGGCTTGTTGGCGTTCGCTTTCGCTATGGCTAAACAAATTTATGCTCCGCATAAATCAAGACCCCTCCTAAGGGCTAGTTGTAGGTTCAATTCCTACTGGGAACACCAATTTAAAATAAAAAACAACCGAGTTTATATCGGTTGTTTTTTATCAATATTAATTCTAAGACTTTTTTGTCAAACGTCCTTTTACAAGTTTATTTAAAACATACAGTAGCACAAAGGCAATAATATTAGCTATGGTTAGACTTAGGCTAAAGTTTATTGTGCAAAGCGATATTATTACATCGTTCAAAATTATATTGGCTATTAATAGTCCAAGAAAGACAAGTGTAGGATTTTTTGCTTTTATTACGCCTTTATTTTTAATAATTAGTTTAATAAAAAACTTATATGCAAGAAGTAAATTTACCATTAGACCAATGGACTTCAAAAACATACCCCCAATGAACAAAAGTGAAAATTCAAAATTATTTGCTAGTCCAATCAAGTTTTTAACAAAATAAAAAGCAAAAATTAAAAAAGCAAGCCCAAATAAATAAAGCATGCTTAAAAATATGGTTTTAAATATATTAATGGGTGATAATTGTTTTAATTTCATAACTAAACCTCTTAAATAAGATAGAATATTGCACTAAAAAAGTCAAACAAATTAATTGTAGTATAATATTTAAATAATTTTGACTTTGTATTATTTTGCTGTATACTATCATTATCAATATTGGGGGTAAAAATATGAAAAAGAGTTTAAAAGCACTTGCGGTATTGCTGTTTGTTGGTTTTTCCGCTTTTTTGTTTTCAGGCTGTGACCTATTTGGAACGCATACAGACACTGAGGGTGAAGTTTACGCAATAACAGTTGCTGGTAGTGTTGGTGGCAATGTAACAGGGGGTGCGCTTTATGAAGAGGGTACAACAGTAACGGCTATTGCAACACCAGAAGCAGGCTATGTTTTTTGGCACTGGATAAAATCTAGTCAAATAGTTAGCACAGATGCAACCTATACTTTTATTGCGGACGACAATATAAATGTTGTAGCCTACTTTTTACTTGAAGACCAAGCACACTTAGAGGGTGTTTACTATTTACAACAACCTATGAGAGATGGAACAGACTTATTTAATCCAAGTCAAGAGGTGAGGAGATATACTTTAAATAGTGACAACAGTTATCTAGTTGAAAGTTTTACTGCTGAAACAGGTGTATGGACAAGCATTGAAACAGGCATATACAAAAACGATAACGGCTGTGATGTTACATTTGACTCTGGCGAGAGTGAGATAAAATGTTACTACACATTAAATACTTCAGCTGGAGAAATTGATTATCTTTATTACGAAACAGTTGGGTTAGATGATTTAACAATTTATAACACATTCATTCCTTGGCCAGCAACTCCATTTAGAACAGAACACACATATACTTTAATGGAAGCCTATGAAGATGAAGCGTTAGTAGTTATAAACGCAGAGGAGCCAGAGGTATTCGCAATGAATATTGAAGGAACCTTTAACTGGAGTTATTACGTTGAAGGAGTACAACAAGTAAAGACAGGAACCTACGAGGTTTTAGGCACTTCAATTATTTTAAGTGAACCTGGAAATGTTTTTGAAATTTATGAAATTGAGTTTGAAACACAGGCAGGAGTAGAAGAAGCGCGTATGTATTTTAGAAAAAGGGTTGCCGACGGTTCGGTTTATGAATATCGCACATTTGAGTTTGATTATATAGGTTAACATAATGATAAAAAGCTGGTTTAATTTAACCAGCTTTTTTAATGCAAATAGTTGTATTTTATTGGCAATTGGTTGTCAATAGAGGAAAATAAATAGTATAATTACTTTATTAATTCACAGGGGGACTTTATGAAAAACATTTTTAAAAATTTAAGTTACTTGGCTATGTTAACTTTAATTGTTACTGGCTTTAGCGGATGTACCACAAAAACAGATAATAGCGAGTATGTATCTGCCCTTGCAAATACATATTATTTAACAGACATTAGTGTTGCTGGTTATGAAGCAACTGATTTGTGGGGCTTTTATCAAGTCATTGAACTTAGTGCAGATGGCACTCACAGCATTACAAGTTTTGATAATGGAGACTATTATGCTGTCACTGGAGACTTTGAGGCAACCGAAGACACAGTCACAATGTATAGCGACCAAGACCCAGAATGGTCTGAGGTATATAACTACAGTTTTGTGGAAAATGTATTAACCCTACAAACAACTGACGAGCAAGAGACTTATGTTTTTGGTGTTGATTCTGACCCTATGACACTTTCAAACATAATAAACTATTATGAGTTTGACACTTCAACCATAAATGGCGAAGTTGTTGTTGACGCGCCAGATTATTACCAACTTTTAATTTTGGACACTGATAACATTTTTAATATATACACGACCGAAGATGGGGTGGATTATCAAAATGAAGGAACTTACAGCGTTGTTGGAAATTTATTATTTATGATGTTTAATTCAAATACAAGTAGTATACAAGTTTATGAGTATGAGGTTTCAAGCACTCAGTTAATATTAAATTATTATAGGCAAGGCAATCATTATACTTACGAATACTCGGTTTATTTGAGTTAAAATTTAGGAGATATATTTATGTTAAAATTACAAAACTACACAAAGATTTATGAAAATGGAAAAGTCGGTGCAAAAGACATTAATTTAGTCGTTGAAAAGGGCGATATTTTTGCCTTTATTGGCGAAAATGGTGCAGGAAAAACAACAACGATAAAGAGCATTGTTGGCATTCATAATATGACTAGCGGAGACATTTTTGTTGACGGAATATCTATGAAAGAGGCTCCACTTGAAGCAAAAAAAATAATGGCTTATATACCAGACAATCCGGACGTTTATGCTTCACTTACTGGCATACAATTTATTAATTTAATTGCTGATGTTTACGGCGTATCAAAGGAAGAAAGAGAGGCGCTTGTAGATAAATATGCTACTTTGTTTGAAATTAAAAGCGTATTAAACGCACCAATTTCAACATATTCGCATGGTATGAGGCAAAAGATTGTTTTAATATCTGCACTTGTACATAGCCCTAAAATTTTAGTTTTAGACGAGCCGTTTGTTGGGCTTGATCCAAAGGCTAGTTTTAGCCTAAAAAATTTAATGAAAGACTTTGTTAAAGATGGCGGAGCCATATTCTTCTCCACCCACGTTTTAGAGGTGGCAGAAAAACTTTGCAACAAAGTTGCAATAATAAAAAATGGCGTAATTATTGCCGATGGAACAATGGAACAAGTTAAGAAAAACTCATCATTAGAGCAAGCCTTCTTGGAGAGTGACAATGAATAATTTTAAAATATTGATGAAAAACAATTTTAATATTCTAATTGGCTCATTGCAGGGCAAAAAAGAACGAAAAAAGATGACAGTTATGATTGGGCTTGTTGTACTTATGGGGCTTGGCTTTTTTGTGCTATCTTTGTTTCAAGCGTACTCTCAATATGTTGGACTTTCGCCTTTAGGACTTTCTAAAATAGCACTATTTAATGGCGTGTTAATTTCACTTGTTACATTGACGCTTATTTCTGTTATGAAAACGACCTCTGCACGCACGGCGACAGACGCAGACTTATTGCTGTCGTTGCCAATTAAAAAATCTACAATAGCAATTTCTAAGGTTGTTTCTACTTATCTTTTTGACGCATTTTTTATGATATTATTATTTTTACCTTATGTCATTTGGTATTTAATTTATGATGGTTTTTCAGTCCCTATTTTGTTATTTGGGCTAGCGTCGGCATTATTAGTTCCCTTATTTGCTATGGGTCTAGAACATATACTTACCTTTGTAGTAACTAGAATATTTAATAGAAGCAAATATGCCGCACTACTAAAATCACTTATTGCAATTTTTGCCTTTTTTTGTACCTTAGCACTTTTTGCAGTTTCAATGCCCAATTATGGGACGTTAAATCCAGCAGATATTGACGCTTTTATAAACCAATTTCCTCCAGTAAATTGGTTCATTAACTTTGTTTTGGCTGGTAACATTATAGACTTTATAAAAATTCTTATAATTACAATTTTGCCAGCAGCACTGGGCGTAAAACTCTACTCTGAAAACTTTGGAAAGACCTTTGTTGGTTATACAAACACTAACACAGAACTTATTTACAAAAATAAAACTAGCGCTCTATCTAGCCTTATAAAAAAGGAATTAAAGCGATATGTTTTAACGCCAATTTACATTTTAAACACCATAATTGGACCAATATTTATTGTAATTTTAACGGTGTTTGTTTTAATTAAAGGTTCCGCTGGGCTTAGCGCTTTAATAGGCATCACAATTCCTACCGAAATAATATTTGGTGTCTTGACGCTTATGTATACAAGCTTTGTATTTTTAACAATGATTAGCCCTAGCACGATATCGTTAGAGGGCAAAAATTTGTGGGTGCTAAAATCAATACCTGTGGCAGAAAAGGACATATTTTTGTCTAAGGCGGCACCAAACCTTCTTGCTACGGCTCCGTTTGTTGCTGTTGGTTCAATAGTGCTTTCCATTGCTTTGCAATTTACAATATTGCAAGCCGTGCTATTTGCGCTAATTCCGCTACTTGCAAGTGCAATAATATCTTTTGGTGGGGTACTTATCAACTTAATGTTGCCAAAACTAGAATGGAGTGATGAGGTTTCAGTAGTCAAAAATGGTATGAGTACAGTAGTTACAATGCTATGTGGCTTTGCCTTATTAATACTACTTGGCGCACTATACTTTATTTTCCCAAGTTTGCCAATAGAGGTTTTAGCCATTATTGGTGCAACTTTATTTATAGTTCTTTTGGTGGTAATTATTAGATTATTATTTACCAAAGGCAAAACTCTTTGGCAAAAATTATAGATAAAAAACACATAGTTTAATTTGTTATGTGTTTTTATTTGCTTTTTAAATAGTTATTAATATATAATTAATATATAGAGATATAAAGGAAGATACATTATGTTAGAAGTAGGAACTAAAGCGCCAGATTTTGATTTAAATGACAAAGATGGCAAGGCTTTTAAGCTATCAGACTTTTTAGGCAAAAAAGTTGTTGTTTACTTCTACCCAAAAGACAATACTCCTGGTTGTACTAGACAGGCTTGTGCCTTTAGAGATAACTATTCTGAGTTTGAAAACAGAAAAATTACAGTTATTGGCATAAGTAAAGATAGTGAAAGTTCACATAAAAATTTTGCGAGCAAATACAATTTGCCATTTATTTTACTCTCTGACCCAACGCTTGAAACTATGAAGGCTTATGGTGCATGGGGAGAGAAAAAACTTTACGGAAAATCTGTTTTAGGGGTAACCAGGTGTACTTTTGTGGTGGATGAAAAAGGCACAATTATTAAAGTGTTTAAAAAAGCAAATCCTGATACAAATGCAGAAGATATTTTAAAGGCTTTAAATTAAATTTTGTTAAAAGCAAATAAAAAACGGCTAAAATTAAGCCGTTTTTTTGTTGTTTAATTAGATTATTTTGTTGGTTCAACCTCTTCAGTTTGAGGATATGCCATTTTGTCGTTACTTAGGTCAACTGAAAGGTCTTTTCTGCTTGCAAGGAAGTCTGCTGTATGTACTAGTTGTTGTAAAAGTGAAGTTGGCTTTGGTAAAATAACTTTATTATTGTTGTTTCTGTCTGTATTCCATTCGCCCATGTGTGAAAGTATGCCTTTTAACATAAAAGAGCCTTCTTTGTGAGTAAGTTTTTTGTAATTGTCTGTGTTTGCAACTATTGCAAGTGCTGCAAGTTTTGGGTGATTTGGAAGGGTTTTGCTTTCATAAACTTCTTTTGTTGTTGAGTCTACTGCTTCAACTGTTTTTTCGCAGGTGTCGCCAGATTTTCTTGTATCGTGCAAGATTATGGCACATAGTGCAAGGTCTCTTTCGTCCTCTGTGAAGTGTACTCTATTGTGTTCCATTGTTAGAAGATGGTTTAAAAATTTTGTTGCCGCTTTTGTATGTCTTAAAAGCCCGCCTTCTCCTAGTGCGTATTGTGGGTGAAACTTTCCACTGCTTGATGCTGGCGCTTTAAAAAAGTAGTCAGGTACATCGTTTATTGCTCCAATTAAAAAGTCTTTTATTCTTTCATTTTTTATTAAGTCAATCTCGTTTTGTAAATAAGCTGTTTTTTCCATATTAATTCCCCTTACTTAATTTATGCCTTTATTTTATCACTCTCAAATGAAAAATTCAATAGTAAATTTTAAATTGCTTATTGTTTTTTCTGTTCGTCTTTTTGAGGGGCTTGTTTTTCTAATAATTCCACAATTTGTGTAAGCAATTGTTGGTCTTTTGTAAGAGGTGCCTCTTGTGGTGCTGGTTTTAAATTTCCTTCAATTCCGTCAATTTTATCTACCGCTTTTTCAAGTGCAGCCTGACCCTTATTGATTATTTTTATTGCTATAAAAATAAAGAAGGCAATTATTAAAAAGTCAATCATACTTTGCAAAAATGAGCCATAATTTATTGCCACTTCTGCGACGGTTTCTGTCGCTGGCGTTATTACAATTTTTAGGTCAGCAAAACTAACCGTTCCTAGTAGCATACTTAAAAGTGGCGTTATTATGTCGTCTACGAGGCTAGTTACAATTTTACCAAAAGCGCCACCTACGACTACCGCTACCGCCAAGTCCATTATGTTTTTTTTGAATGCAAATTTTTTAAAATCCTGCATAAAATTTCCCACATTGTCTACGCCCTTTTCAAGAACGGTTTTCTTTTTCTTTTTCATTTTTTTCTCCAATTATTTAATTTTTATATGCCAATTATACAATATTTAACTCATTTTCGCAATTAATAGCACCTTTTTAAACAAAACTAAGCCATTAATGTAAAAGCAAGTTAGCACCCTATAATAATATATATATTAGTCTATTATGCCGCAAATGGTTTGATAAAAAAAAATTTAAGTGTTAGAATAATATAAATATTATGTCAACTTGTAGGGGTGTATTATGCTAAAACTAAAAAAATTATATATTTTAATATTAGTTTTTGTCTCTGTGTTTTTCGTTGCTGCTTGTGGTGAAGATACTACCACGCCTACAGAACAACACATTATGGTTAGCAGTATAGTTTTAAATGTTGACGAAGTGAATTTGGTAATTGGAAACCAATTTCAATTGGTTACAACCGTGCTTCCAGTAAATGCCGAGTATAGAGTAGTTGAGTACTCTGTTTTTGATGATAGGGTAGCTACAGTAAGTGACACAGGTAAAATTACAGCGGTGGCTGCTGGTAGCACAAAGGTAAGAGTAAAAAGCCTAGATGGTTCGGATAAATATGAATATGTTGACGTAAATGTACAAGCGACGGCGACACAACTTACTGCGCCTACAAATTTAGCAATTACAGATGGGGTTTTGACATGGGATGCCGTTGATGACGCACTAAGTTATTATGTAAATATAAACGGCGTAGATTCGTATTCCGTAACTTTGCCACAATACACTATTGCAACATTTAACACTCAACAAACATTTAAAATTAAAGCAATGGGCGATGGAAGGCTTGCATATACTTCCGCTTATAGCGCCACCATAACGGCAACTTTAATGTCTGTTCCTACAGGAGTACAAAATAACCAAGATATAATTAGTTGGACCGCAGTTACAGGTGCAACTAGTTATGATGTCTATGTCAACGGACAAATAACAAACACAATAGAGACTTCTTTACAACTGGATTTGAGCGTGGCTCAAGTATATTCGGTTAAAGTAAGGGCAGTTTCAAATGTTTCAAATGCTTATCCTTCTGCTTATAGCGCAGTTAAAACCATAGAGAGGCTTGCAACTCCAAACAACTTCACCTATCAACAAACAGGTGTAAGTTGGTCGGCAGTAACGCACGCTTTGTCTTACAGCGTAAAAGTCAACAATAATATTCGCACTTCTTCAACTACCAGTTATAAGCTATCTACAAGTGACCCAGCAGGGGACTACGAATTTAGCGTAAAGGCAACTGGTAACGGTACTACTTTGCTTGACAGCGTTTACACAATAAATTTGGAAACAACTAAGTTAGAAGTGCCACAAAATTTAAGAATACAAGATGGATATGTTTATTGGGATGAAAATACTAGTGCAACATCATATTCGTTAAGAATAAATGGCAACCTAATTCAAGTTGGCTCAGACCAATCCTACCTATTAGGGGAGGAGTATTTGGCAGGGGTTTACTCAATAGCGGTTGTTGCAAACGGCAATGGCACAACCTCTATGAACTCAAATGAAAGCGATGCTATTAGTGCTACTAAATTAAATGCAATTCAAAGTTTTGGGGTTTCAAATGGTGTACTTACATGGGTGCCAGTTAGTGGTGCTACAAGGTACATAATAAAATTCAACGATACAGAATATGAAACATCTGACACATATTTTGATGATGCCTCTATTTTAACTACACAAGAGTATGCTGTTTCAATAAGAGCAGAGGCAGATGGCAACATTTACTCTGAATACAGTAGCGAGTTGACAGTACAAAAATTAGTAACTCCTACAAACTTGCGTGTAGATGCAGGTATGTTGAGGTGGAGCAGTGTACTTGGAACTTCTAGTTATGAGGTTTTAATTGGAGGTCAAAGTTACAATTCGGGTATTTTGAATGCATACAAAGTTACTGCTACGGCAGGCACTTATCAAATAAAACTAAGAAGTATTGGAGACAATAATAGGTACTTAAGTTCAGACTATACTGATGAAATTACCGCAACAAAACTTGAAACCCCAGCAACAATAAGCCTAGAAAACGGTTATGTACAACTAAGTACAGTAGCAAACGCTACGGAATATGTTTTAAACATAAACGGCGAAACAGTAAAATTGACAACAGATGATTTACCATACCACGTAAATGGAAACCCTGGCACAACTTATTTGATAAAGGCACTTGCAAAGGGCGACAGCGCAGAGTATTTAAACAGCGATTTTACAAGCGAGATTAGTGCTTATCAACTATCAGACATAGAGAATTTTAGAATAGAAAATGGAATTTTAAAGTGGAATTCGGTACAATATGTAACCGCTTATGAGATTTGGCTTGCTGAAGGTGAGACCGATATCACTCTTTACGATTTATCTCTTTCATCAAATTATGATTTAAGCGGTTTGGCTTATGGAGATTACACAGTAAAAATACAAGGAAGGGGCGATAATGCTTACAACCTAGCTACATCTGAAAGTGCAATTTTAAATTTCAGCAAACTTTCTGCTCCAAGTGCATATAGAATATATCAAGGACAAGTTATGTGGGATAGGTCACCTAACGCACTAGCTTATCAATTAATAATAGACGATGAAATAAGCAATGTAACAGAGAATAACTTCTTTGTTTTGCCTGCAAGTTATGCGGCAGGAATACACACAGTAAAAGTTTATGCAGTAGGGGACGGAACAACTTACTTAGACAGTGAAGAGACAATAGAATTAAGCGGAGAAAAATTGACGGCACCTACAAACCTAAGGGTTGAAAACGGTGTGTTAACTTGGGACGCTGTTGACTATGCAGATTCTTACTCTGTTAAAATAGCAGGTCTATATTATCATATTAATAGCACGTTACTATTGCCAGCGCCAGAATATGACGGTGGAAATTATGACATTGGTGTTTGTGCTATTGCGGAAGATGGTTTCTTGAGCGATACTAGCACTTTAATAAATGCAGACAAATTAAGTATGCCTGGCGATTTAAGGATAGAAAATGGAATAATTAGGTGGAATTCTGTACTAAATGGAACTGGGTACAGTTTGACAATTAATGGAACTACTCTTCCAGATACGACCAATGTAACCTATACTCTTGCAAACTTTGCAACCTATGGTGCTGGTGTATTTGAAGCATCAATATATGCCCTTGGCGACAGCGTAAATAAAATTAATTCGGATAAATCCAACGTGCTTACAATATATGTATTAAATTACCCAAGCAACAGAAGGGTTGAGGGCGGACTTATTGCATGGAACTCTGTTTACGGCGCTCAAAGTTATGAACTATTAATTACAGACTCATTGGATAATGAAACTACAATAAATGTTGGCGATGTAACAAACTTTATATTGCCAGACTCATACCCAAGTGGAGACTATAACATAAGGGTTAAGTCTATTGGAAATGGTGCAGAATATATAACTAGTGAATACTCTAGCGCACTTTTAGTAACCAGACTTGATGCTCCAACAAATCTACACGTTACAAACGGAATTATTTACTTTAATTCTGCAACCAATGCAACTGGTTATGAGGTAATTGCAAATGGCAGTTATGTACCAACAGGCATAAGTCTATCTTGTGAATTAGGTACTGACTTTGAATATGGCGACTATGAACTTGCCGTAAGGTCAATGGGAGATGACACAATTTATGTTACATCTGCAGCCAGCTCAACAATAAGTGCAACAAAACTAGAACCAATAGCAAACTTTAGAATAGAAAATGGCGTGTTTAAGTGGACGGCAAACAATAATGCAAGCGCTTACCTATTAATAGTGGGAGCAAACACAATTAATGTTGGACTTACAACATCGTATGCTCTACCAGATACTTATCCATCAAACTCATATTATGTGTCTATAAAGGCAAGGGGCACGAGCACATATTTGACTAGTAGTGCTTCCAATATATTGTCTGTATATAAGATGGACCCAGTTACATACTTTAGAGTTGAAGACGGAATATTAAAATGGACAAGGGCAGCAGGTGCTATGGGAGATGTGAATGGTTATACTATATACATTTCTAACGCAACTGTAAACTTCCAAGCAACGCTTCCAAGCGGAACATCATCTTACACCATAGGTAACGATTTTGCCGCAGACACTTACAGTATCTATTTGCAAACAAACGGAAACAGTACTTATAACCTTAACTCGGTAAAGGTGGGCGCAGACGCTTCTGGTTCATCTCCACTAGTTGTAACTAAACTTGCAACACCAACAAATATTTCATTGACAAAAGATGAAACTAACCAATACTACATAAATTGGGACGCTGTTGCAAACACTCAACTATATGAACTAAACATAAGTGGACATAATGCAGACGGAGATAGTATTTCTATAGTTGAAACCATTGATGTTACAAATGCGTCTGAATATCCATACCCAATAAATGAAACAATTACAGAGGGCGAATATGTTGTGACAGTTAAAGCGCTTGGAACAGTTTTATATGAGAGCGGAAGTATTTATGCAAATTCAAACAGTAGTGCTCAATTTAATTTAACTAGACCAACGACACCTACTAACGTACAAATGGCAAATGGCAAAGCAACATGGGATGCTAGCGACTTTGCAGATAGTTATGAACTAGTAATTGTACTTGACAACGACATAGAAAATCCAATAATAGTAACAGTTACTAATAATTATTATTACTTGACGGAACTTGGCACTTACTCAATTACGGTAACTGCTTACTGTTCTGGCAGTCTTCCTAGTATAGCCTCAGGCACTAGTGCTGAAGCATATCTATTTAACTTGTTTCAAAGTGGAAATGGCTCTGAAGAATATCCATTTGTAATAATAAATTCAACTCAATTAAGAAATGTAAGGTTTAACCCAACGGCGCACTATTCACTTGAGGCCGACATAACACTAAATGCAACGGTTGATTTTGAACCAATAGGAACTTTAAACGAACCATTTATTGGCTCATTTGAAGGAAATGAACACTACATTTACAATATGACTATTGATGGTACAAACTATACCTATTCTGGAATGTTTGGTTATGTAGGCTCTGGTGCTGGTGTTTATGACCTATACTTAGAAAATGTAAATATTGACAATGTAAGTACATATGTCGGTGCAATTGCTGGTTATAGTCAAGGAACAATACAAAATGTTACTGTTAGCGGAAGTATTACTCCAGAATTGACAGAAAGTGAGAGGCTATACGCTGGTGGTATAGTTGGCTGGAATGACGGCGGAACAATTAGATTTGCATATAGTTCGGCTGATGTGGCACCAACAAATGACCAAAACACTGTGTATGCAGGCGGAATAGCAGGCTATAACAATGGTTTAATCAATAGGTCTGGCTCAGAGGCTGGCGTTACAGTGTCCGGTAATTATGCAGGCGGTATAGCAGGCTACAATGATGGCAACATAACAGAGTCTTATAACAAGAGCGCTATTTTGGCTAGGTCAATAGATGCCGATGTAAGTGCACCAGGCTATGCAGGTGGTATAGCAGGCTATAACTATAACACCGATACTAAATTTACTGGAACAATTATGAACTCATATAACTGGGGTAACGTTGAAACCACTTCTGATAACGCTTACGCCGCTTATGCAGGCGGAATAGCAGGCTACAACAAGTATTCAAGTGCAAGTCTATATGGATTGATAAACAACTGTTATAGTACTGGTACAATAAAGACAACTTTAACTGGCGGAGCGGTAGGCGTTGCTGCAACATATTCTGGTGGCGTTGCTGGTTACAATATTGCAGCCAATGGAATAACTTATTCTTATTATCTTTCAGGCTCTGCTTATGTATTAGCAAATAATATGGGAGGAACCAATTCATTTGTTGAATTGGAAAGTTATATGATTTCTTATAACTTTGTAAGTCTATTAAACTCATACAGTGGCGGAACAGATTTATGGGTTGCTTCAGGAACTTACCCTATATTGTCTTAATGAGAGCAAATAAAACAAATAATAAAAACCCTAAGATTAATTTCTTGGGGTTTTTAGTTTTCAAAATGCTTCAAAAGTGATAGACTTAATAAGTTAAATAATAAAAAGGAATGAAAATAGTGGAAAATAAAAAAAGAGTATCTCTTGCATCAAAAATAATAAAAATAACATTACTTGCTATATTGGCCGCTATGGTGCTAACCATTGGTATAGGTTATGCTGTAGGGTATAGAGCGCTTATAGTGGATGGCGTAAGCATGGAGCCAATAATACTTTATAGAAGCCTAGCAATAGACAAGAAAATGGCGCCAGAAGATGTAAAGATTGGCGATATAATAACATATACAGGTTCGGCTGGCGGCTTTATTACGCACCAATTAATTCGCGTAAGAACCACAGAGGGCGACGTAGTTGCAGAATTTAGAGATTATGACGCGTATGATGCGTCTTGGGACGAAAACGGTGCGTACTATATATTTATGCCAGAGTATGGAACAGATGTAGTTGCATGGTATTCTGGTACTGCATTTACTGAAGACATGCTATATGTTACACAAGGCACCAATTACACTGTAAACCCATTTGACGGCTCACCAGATGGTTCGGGGCTTGGCATAACCTATGATAGAGTTTATGGCATAGTTAAAGCCTCAATTCCTTATGTTGGAGACGTTGTCTTCTTTATTCAAGACAATATTATTCTTGTAATAATTACTTTTGCTGCTATTTTCCTTTTATATAATATGATAATGAGCGATGTAAATAAAAATAAAGAATTGATTCAAAAACAAACCGAAGAACAAGAAAATAAAAGCGATGAAGAATCAAAAAACGATAATGAATCGTAAGAAAAATAAAATTTAGTCACAAAAAATAAATTTCTCAGATATTAATTTACTAGACTTTTTATAGCGTTTATTATAAAATTTATATATAGAAGAGTAAACAGAAAAGGAGCAGGTGGGTTAAACGATGGAATTTAATGGTAAAAAAGTTGTACGCATTAAATTAAGCACTCTAATTTTAGTGGCGCTTTTGTTGGCTGTTTATTTTGTTGGCATTAGTAGCGCGTGGTTTAATTCTACAGGTGGAGATAGTACTACTGGCACAGTGGTAAATATTGATATGGCTTTACTTGATGGCAATGGCGACCCACTAGGTCCTACCACTATAAACTATACTGGTGCTGGCACCGTTGGCTATGTTGTAAGAGTAAAAAGTTTGGCAACAAGTTCAATAAATGCAATTATAAGAATAATGATAGTTGGTGTTTGGTCTGGTGGTTTACCATATAATTATGGTGGATCGGACACATTTACCTACAACTTTTTGACTGGAACTTGGGTGGAATCTGGCGACGGCATAGGTTATGATTATTGTTATTATAAAATCGCATTGGAACCAGATCACACAGCAGACTTTTTAACAAGCATTACTTTCCCAACTTTGCCAAGCCAATATGAGGGCGAGAGTGTTTCTTTTACAGTATATGCCGAAGGACTACAAGCAAATTCTGCCGCCGTTACTAAGTGGAGAGGCGAAGGTGCGCCAGAAGAGGCAATTTGGAACCCACTTGGCGTATAAAAACTTTAATAAATAAAATAAGCAATAGGAGGTATTAAAATGAAAGACAGAGTGATAACTTTAAGCACTAAAACAGCATGGTTTTTAGCGGCTACTATTGTTTTAGTTTTAACACTTACTATTAATATTACATATACTTTCTTTAACGCAGGCACATCAATGTCTGGGGTTATTACTATGGGCGACTTAGAAATATCTACATCAATTGATACTGTAAGCCATACGCTAGAAATAGAAGAAGGAGACATACTAGGTGGAGAGGTAATTCAAAGGTCTCTAGAAATAACAAACGAATCAACTTCAGATAACGCATACATCCGCATTAAAACGCTTTTTACAATAGACTCTGTACAAAGTTTTGACGTTGAAATGGTTTTAGGTGGGGCACAAACTGGCTGGACTAGAGGTTACGCTGGACCAGAGTATTACTATTACTATGATAGCATTTTGAATGCTGGTAATTCTACCACTGTTGCAATTCAATTTATTGTATATCCTTATGAAGAGGTTCAAAATTACGGAATAAGCAATGAAGATTCAGGAAAACCTTACTCTCTTCAACTACTAGTGGAGGCAATTCAAAGTTCAGGTAGTGCTTATGCTACTTGGGATTCAGATAGGCTTGGCTCCTAATAAAATCAACTAACTTTTGCTATGGAGTTAATATGCAAAAAATATCTCATGGAAATTCTAGTCAGCAATCCCTTATTATATTGTTATTGACTGTTATAATTGTTGTAGCATTAGTGTTAAACATTGTGCTACTCATTTTTTATGGAACGGCTAGTCAATCTCAAATATATGTAGTGGGCGATGTAAATGTAACTCCAAACATTATAAACGGTCAAGATTTAGACTTTACTTCAGATGACCTTATGCCAGGTGTAGTCATTGAAAGAACATTAAGAATACAAAGCGAAGCTACTAGTCCAAACTTTTACTTGAGAGTTACAACAATTTTTAAAATTGATGGCATTGCAACGAGTGACGTACACACTACAATAGACGAATCACGCGATTTAGACTGGCTACCAGACAGCCAAGAAATAGTGGCTTATTACTATTACAATAAAGTGTTTCTTGCGGCGCAAATAACTTATTTGCATTTAGAATTTAACATTTCAGAAAGTTTAAGCCAAAGCAGTCAAGGTAAAAATTTGAGTGTACTTTTATATGTAGAAACGACGTCGTTTGAAGCAGGTTATGCTAATTGGGAAAACCTACCTATTGGTTGGCTTGAAGAATAATAAACAGTAAAAATATTTGATAATAAAATAAAACAACTATGTGCTTGTTTTATTTTTTTATTATACTTTTGAAGGGTATGTATGCTATAATTTGAGTATGAAAATAATGGTAAATGAAGAACTAAATGCACTAACAAAACTATTTAATACCAGCGGTATTAAACTTTTTATTGTGGGCGGTTATGTTAGGGACAGTATTTTAGGTTTAAACCCAACAGATATAGATTTGGCATCTGAACTAGTTTCGGACAAAGTGGAAGAGTTATTAAAAAACACTGGTTTTAGTGTAAAACTGGCGAGCAAAAAACTTGGGACCTTAATTATAAGTAAAAACGGCAAAGAGTTTGAATATACAACCTTTAGAAGTGAAAGTTATAAAGACGGTGGTTATCACACGCCAGACAAGGTGGATTTTGTTTCAAACATTGAAATAGACGCAAAGAGAAGGGACTTTACAATAAACAGTTTATACTACGACCTACAAGAAGAAAAGGTTATTGACTTTTTTAATGGAGAGCATGATTTAAAGACAAAAAAAGTAAAGGCAATAATAAGCCCAAAATATGTCTTTAAAAGTGATGGACTTAGAATACTTAGAATGATTCGCTTTGCTGGGGAATTAAACTTTAAAATAGACGGAAAAACTTTTAGAGTTGCAAAAAAACTTGTAAATCAATTAAACGATGTAAGTAAGGACAGAATTTTTAAAGAATTTTATTTGACGCTAATCGCTAAAGATAAATATCGGTTAGAAAACAATAATGTAATAAAAAAATTTAATGAACTTGGTGCTATTGAATATGTATTTCCTAATTTAAGGGCACTAAGCATAAATCATAATTACAAGAAGTTATTAAAGGGTTATTATAAGAGTCTTTACTATTTTAACTTTGCAAATAGTGACTTAAAATTTGCCACCTTTATTTTAGATTTGTGTCTACACTTAAACAGGTTTGATGGACAAAAGCCAAGCGTTACAGCGCACAAAATTTTAAACCCAAAGACTAGCGGTATTTCTTTAACTAAAAAGAATTTTACTATAAATTTAATTAAAGCCTATGAACAAAGCAAAAAAATAGATGCTGATTATGGCGCAAGAAGTTTTTTACAAGACCACAACGCAATAATTGAGGAATTATTTGTAATATTAAATAACGACCGCGACAGGGGCATATATGGGCTTTTAAAGGACAATTTTGACTATATGGTTAAACATTCTATGCCATTTAAGTTAAAAGAGTTAAAAATTGACGGCAATATGTTAAAAGATGAGTGTAAGTTTATTTTAGACGAGAAAATGGGCGAGGCACTACATAAGGCTTTAAAGTTTGCTATAAGAGAGCCAAATAACAATGCGAAGGCAAAAATAATTAAATTTTTAAAGGGAGAAAAATAAAGTATGATAAATTTATTATTAGCGATAGAAGTTACCGACATAATAACTTTAAGCATTAGTGCAGTTGTTTTAATACTTGTTTTGGTTGGCTTTTTTATTAAAGGTAAGACTGGAGATAGCGCAGGCATAATAAAAGCACAAGAAAAATCCTTTGAACAACTAATAAAAGAGCAAGCGAGGGAGTTTGAAAACATTAAAGAATGGTTTAAAACCTATTCCGACATGCAAAAGGAATTAATAAAGAGTTATAACGAAAAAGTTGAGGGCACCATAAACAACATAACCGTTATGCAAAAGAATCAACTTGAAGTTAGCAATAATCGTCTAGTAGAACTTAGAAACTCTAATGAACAAAGATTAGACAAAATGTTACAACTTACAGATAATACCCTTACCAAAATGATGAATAATAACGAAATTAAACTAGAACAAATGCGAAAGACGGTGGACGAAAAACTAAATGAGAGTTTGGAAAAGCGTTTTAATCAGTCCTTTGAAGTGATGCAAAAACAATTTGATCAAGTTACGGAGCAATTAGGACAAATGAAAGTGGTAGCAAACAGCGTTGGAGACTTGCAAAAAGTGCTTACCAATGTTAAAAGTCGTGGTACTTTCGGCGAAGTTCAACTTGCTAATTTATTGGAGCAAATGCTAGCACCTAACCAATATTCGGAGCAAACCCAAGTTAATGGCAATAACAATAGGGGTGGAGCGGACTTTGTAATTAATTTGCCGGGTAAAGATAATGAAAACATTTTACTACCTATTGACTCAAAATTTCCAATGGAAGACTATTTAAGGCTTCTAGATGTCTATGACAGTGGCACAAAGGAAGAAATTAAAAAGCAACAAGAGTTAATTGTTAAAACCGTTAAAAAACAAGCCAAATCAATAAGCGAAAAGTACATAAACCCACCACTTACTACAAACTTTGCAATTATGTATATAGCGGTCGAAGGACTTTATTCGGAATTACTTAGAAACGCTGGTTTAGTAGAAGAGTTGCAACGAGAGTACCGAATTATAATTTCTGGTCCAACAACTTTCTCTGCAATACTAAGTAGTTTACAAATGGGCTTTAAAACGTTATCAATTCAAAAGCACTCAACAGAGATTTGGAACGCTTTAACAGGTTTTAGAAAAGAGTTTGGAATATTTACCGATTTACTAGTAAAAACACAAAAGCAAGTTACTGATGCCTCTAACACTATTGAGAGTGCAACAAAGAAGACAAAGACCATAGAAAAGACGCTAAATAGGGTTGCGGAAATTGCGGCGCCAGAGGAAGGTAACTTACTAAAAAGCATAGACCCAAATGTAGATGATGGCACAGACGAATAATTAACAAAAAATTACATATTTTTAGATAATTTTACAAATAAAAAGATGCGAGAATTTAACGCATCTTTTTTAATAAATAGAGGCTTTAAAAGTTATCCACACACATAAGCACCCATTTTGGGGCAAATTGTGGATAAATACCCCCATTATTGTGGAAATGTGGATAACTTATGTATATTAATACCCATTTTTGCATATTTTACATTCTTTATACAGAAAAATTATAAATATTCATTACAATTTATAAATATGAATTGGTGCATAAGTGGATAACTTTTGGTGGGTTTTTAAAGAAGTTCAATTAGAAATGGGGTTTCAGCGATATAATTTGGACTGTTTTTAACGCTTATTTTGGGCACATCTTTTTTCGCCTTTTGTATTAAAATACAAGTGTCCTTTTTGGTATAAAATAATATTAATATTATCTATTGATTTTTTGCCACTTTTGATGTAATACCAAAGCAAAAAACAAGATAGTTATCCTTGCTTTTTTAATATAAAAAATATGGGTGTTATCATAAATAAAAAAAATAGTGTCTAAATATTAGGCACTAGTTATTTTAAAATTAATTTATTATAAAATACAATTAGTTTAATTATGATATGTCTGAATAACTAAAATCTAAGTTATCAATTAAGAATGCAAGAGATTTATTGGCAACACATTCAATTTTAATTTTTAGTGGTGTAGATGTAGTTGCTGTTGCTCCACTTGCCAAAGTTAATCCTGCTTGTATTAATGCATTGACATCAACAGCATTATATTCATAAGTTAGTGGTGGCTTGTGTTGGTCAATTACTGCAGTCCATTGTGTTCCGTTATCAGATATGTAAACGCTATAAGTAAAAGCTCCTTGTAATTTGGACATGGCAACATATAGAGATATTACTTGTAATCCCGTAAAATAATTTACAGAAGTCATTGATCCATTTTGCAAGATACGAGCGGCAGTGGTATCCATTGTAATGTCGCCCGATTGACTTTGTACTACGTTGTTTAATTCCCAAGAAAGCCCATCAATATCTAGAGTAAGAGTGCCAGTATTTGTATTTGTAAACGACTCAAACCCTGTTGAATATGCAGATGTGTCCCAAGTGCCAATTCCTAAAGTTAAGGAGGTGGCCGAAGTCGTATTGTCCATAAAACCAAAAGCAACTGAGATAGAATTTACAAAAGCAGTTGAAACTATAAGTGCAAAAACTAAAACATAGTTTTTAAATGTTTTCATATAATAATACCTCCTTGTTTTAATTTTTTATTAATACTTTTATTTTTTTACGGTTGCTTTTTCGTTTCTAAAGTAACTTATTAAAAAGAAAATTGCTAACACATTTATTATTGCGACCATCTTACCAAAGAAAGAACTCAAGAATAGTAAGAACTTTCCTATAACAGGAATTCTAAAATCATACGTTCCAACTACTTTTGTTTGGTCTATTTGCCATGCGTCCCAGTTTATTTGCTCTGTAACGCCTTCTCTTCTTGTTCTAATGGTGTAATCGCCAAGTCCATCGCTTTGTATTAAAGCGATATAGTGAACTATGACTTCTTCTTCACCGTCATCGTTAATGTCTACCCTAAAAGCGATAATGTCTCCAACTTCTAGGTCTTCAATGTTGTAGTTTGTTTTAATAATTGCCACATCGCCTACGTTAATGGTTGGTTCCATACTATTTGTAATAATTACTAGAGTTTGGCGGTCTGCGAAATAGGGAACATAATTAAAAACCGCATATATGGCTATGATGATTAGAGCAACAGTAATAATAATTTTTGACCAGTTCCACAATTTCTTTTTGTCTATGTGTATATTTAGTTTTTTAAATTTTTGTTCCTTTTGTTCCATTTTGTTTCCTTATTGTTAAAAGGCTTTATTCTTCCGTTTGTTCTGGCAACTCCGTTGCGGTAAATTTTAAAGCAAAAGAAATACTTGCGTTTTTAACAAAATTATATTGTTCTTCATTCTCTGGCATATTAAGAGAAATTTTTATAAATACAGTTACTGCATAATCTCCATTAATATTTTCAGAAGCGAGAGGGGTAGAGGCAGTGATTTGATTTGTTTCATTTGGTTCATCAAAGTAAATATCAAAAACTAAAAGATTATAAATGTCGGTGTCTTCGTTTATATAACTGTCGGTTAATTCCACAGTAAGAACACCCGCTTTGTTTAGGTTTGCAGTGTAAGAGAATAATAATTCATCTACATCTGTTTCACCCATAAAAACACCCTTGGGCACTAATGTGCATCCATCAGCAGGGGTAATACTTTCGTAAACTGCGAGCGTTGTACCAACGCCTATATTAAAGTCATTTATATTTATAGGATTAATATTGCCATCCCAATAAGTATATGATAAAGTCGTGTTTAAAAACAGAAACAGTAAAAGTAAGATGAGTAACCATCCGCTTTTTCTTCTTTTCTTTTCTTTTTCTCTTGGTTTAAAATAATAAATATGAGATGAATCAATATCTATGCCTACATTGCTTAGCTTTTGTAGTTCCATATATTGCCTCATTTTGTTCTAATTGTAGTTTTTAATAAATTTGAAGCAAGCTTGTAAAAATAAAGTATTTCTTACAAGCTCGGCTCCATTTATTTAAAAACTAGGGGGATTTTTATGCAACAGTTGCTGCAAATTCAATATCAAATGAAATAGTTGCGCTTTCCAAAGTTGCTTTAGCAGCTACTGGATCAGCAGGGTTGTCGTCAAGTGTAACGCTCAAAGTTACAGTAACAGCACTGTTACCAACAGTACCTGGGTTAGTTACAGCAATTATAATGTAGTTGTTTGTATCAGCTACGCCGTTAATTAAAACGTTTGAAACTGTAACAGCAAGGTTAAGTGGGGTGTCTACTGTGTAGTCTAGGCTTACTTCATAATCAATATCAATTTGGTATGTGTCGCCAGTTTTTAAAACAGCACTTGCTGGAATTAAAGTTCCATCTGTAAGTGGGTCAATAACTGCGTTTGCTACTGCAAGGTCAAGACCTTCACCAATTGTAATGATGTTGCTTTCAGATTTATTAACGGTTAAGCTATCCCACCAAGCAAAAGCTGCTGTTGAGCTTACCATTACTAGCATTGCGATTAATGCCACAAGTACTTTTTTACCCTTTTTGTTTTTTGTTGTTTCCATTCTTTTTTTCCTCCGTTGTTTATTTTTTAAAGAATTATCTTGAGGAAAAATAAAAAGCCATATCTATTAATTAATAAATATGGCAACTGGCTATCTAATTTTATAAAGACCCTATAGCTTTCCGTCACTGGATTGCTCCAGGTTTGGCTTTATCAATATTGTTTGTCTTTTAGCTTTTTATTTTTCTACGTATATTTTAATCTTAATATAAATTAGTGTCAAACAAAATTAATGTGATTTAAACATTTTTTCAAAAAAACTAAAATTATATAAAAAAACCGCCAAAATTAGCGGTTTTTGTTAATTTATTTATTTAAAATATGATTTGCTATTTTCGTTGCAGCGTCTTTTTTGTATATATTTTTCATATTTTCTTTAATTTCAGTCAAATTTGAGTTTTTGATTGCTGAGTATAGTTCTTTATAGGTGTTTACCTTTATAACTGCATTGTATTTGTTTAAAAATTCCAAATTTGAGTATTCAGGGTCTTGCAAGTTTTTAATAGAGCATATAGGCAAGTTCTTACTTAAAGCCTCATTTACTGTTATGCAACCGGTTTTTGTTATTAATACGTCGCTTACTTGCATTAACTTTTCAATTTCTTTACTAAAACCAATGTTTAATATTGTCTTATCTGTATGTTCTTTTATTTTTTCAATGGCGTCATAACTCTTTTTGTTATTTCCATTTACAACAATTAGTTGAACATCATCTTTAGTGTTTAGTAAAGGATTAATAATTCTTTTAATATTGCCTATACCAGCGCCACCATTCATAACTAGTATTGTAAATAAATTTTCTTTTACGCCAAGTTGTTTTTTAAGTTCATTTGAGTCGTAAGGTTTAGTAAATTTGTCATGAATTGGAATACCAAAGTCCAAAATTTGATCCTCACGATAGCCTTTCTTTAACATTTCTGGTAGGAAAGTACTATCTGGTATTATTATGAAGTCATTTGTATTATTGTCTTGAATTTGTGGTGGTACATCGTAGTCTGTTACTATGAAGTAAACTTTTGGGTCACAGTTTAGTTTGTGCCCATATTGTTTCATAAATATTTGACCTATTACGTGGGTACATACTATTACATCTGGCATAAAAGCGTTTATTTCATTGACTAGAAATGGGTCCAATTTGGAAACTAAACCCTTACTAAAGAAAGTATCTCTCTTTTTTGCGACTTTGTAAGTTGTCCTATATATTCTTGGAAAAAGTTTGCCAAGTTCAAAACCTAGTTTTGTAAAAATCCAGTTTTGAAATTTAAACTCATCATACATTTTGATTATTTTTGTTTCTACACCATTTTCGTCCAGTTTGTCAGCAATGTTTTTTGCAACTACATTGTGACCTGCACCAATGGTTAATGATAAAAATAGAACCTTCATCTTTACTTTTTACCTCTCTTAACTAATTGATTATTTAGACATTTTAAGCCAGTAAAGTATTGCATTAGTTGTCTTTGCTTATTGTCTGCATGTAGAGGTATCATAGATATGAATAATAAACCTTCAATAAGTTCAATATCATCTACATTGTAGCCTTGAGCCTCCAAAATATCGTCAAAGAAAGCGTAGTCCACAATATTGCTGGTTAAATAGTTGTATTTAAATGTGCTTGCATTTATTTCGGTCAATTCAAATAGTTCAAAAATCAAGTAGTCGTATAGACCGTGATAGCAGTGCCTAAATTTTGCAAGGTCGTACCTTAAATCGCCATATAAGCAGGCTTCTTCCGTACCAAATGAACCTCTAGGGTCAATTAGTTTGAAAGTTGCTGTTCTTGGGCTAAATAGTATGTTACTAAAACACATATCGCCGTGTATTATTGAAAAATAGTCTTTACTGCTGTCAACAATTTTGTCAATGTCATCTTTTAATAGGTTAAAACAGGTTTTAAAGTTTACCAAAGTCTCGCCGTTCACATTTATTGTCTTTTGGTTTAATATATCTGCTCTGTCCCAATTTTTTATTCTAGAAAGCGTCTTTTCAACTAGCATTTTGTGAGTGCGCTCTTTTGCGTCTTCCAAAGTCACGTGAGATTTATTTTTCCAGAACTCTTTTGCTGTTCTTAATAGTTTTTCAAAAATATATTTCCAGTTGTTTTCTACAATAGGGTAGAAGCATAGATATTCTGCAAGGGTAGGGTTGTCAATAAACTCAGTTTTATAACTAATTTTGTCCCCGTCTTGTTTTGCACCCCAGAATTTTGGAATAAACTTGCTTAAATCTGTCTTCTCAATTTTTTCAAGCCAGTGAATTTCATTTTTTAGTTTTTCATAAGAACTGGTTTTTTCAACCACGCCAAACTCGTCTAGCACGAAGGAGTTAAAACTTCTTCCGTTTATGTACTTTTTGAAGGTTTCAGCATAGTCATCAATGGTTCCGGTGTCTAGCCAGTAGTCAATCAAATGACCCACCATCTCTTCTTGGTTTATATATGCATCAATTAAACTGCTTAATTGATATTCATGTCTAATTTGAGGATATTCTTTTGAGAATAAATTTTTTAATAATTGATAGTTTTTAAAATAATAAACACCAATTAAAACCTTATCTGTGTGAGGTCTAAATTCTGGTTTATCTATTAATGCGGTAACTTTTTCGTTAGAGTCTGTCTCTATTAAGCACCAACGACTGTGAGAGTCGTCATTTATTGTCTTATATGCAAGGAAGTTTTTTGAAAAGTCAAAGTTTGTACTACATATTGTGTCGCCAAGTAGTAGTAGGGTTGGTTTAGTAATAAAAGGTTCTGCTTGCGCGAATGCATGCAATGGACCTTGTGGGTTTTCTTGTATTACATATTTAATATTTAAACGGCTATAAGCCTTGTTGCAGAAGTCCTTAATAGTTTTGTTATTTGTTGGACTTGTTACAAATGTAATATCCTTTAAACCTTTTTTAATAAAGGCAGATATCATATTAAAAATTGCTGGTCTTTGGTTAATGCTAAGCAGACCTTTTGGTAAACTATAACTTAGGGGAGCAAGCCTTGTTGCGTTTCCTCCCATTAAAATAACTAATTGCACATTTGACATATCATTATTCATTAGTAAAGCACCTCTTTATCATTAGTAGATTTTTTTATAATTTCATCACATATTTCGTTTATTTGGTCTGGGTGGGTAATAATTATGCCCGACCCGCCAAGTTCCAGTAAAGGTTGCACATCTACTAGTAGCCTGTCTCCAATTGCAAATAGTGAGTTATAAGTTAAATTTAAGTTGTCACCTATAAGTTTATATATTTCTTTTTTAGTTGGGTAAGTGTCTATTTCTGTAGCGTCTGGAGCAAAAATGTTTGAAAAGTGAGAAAGTTCAATATTTAGTTTGTTAGCCTTTGTTATCAAGTTTTTCTTCACTTCGTTTGAAACTAGAAATAGTGGATATTTTTGCGCCAGTCTTTGTAGAGTGGCATTGCTTACTACGTCTGCATTTTCATAGTCAAACTCAAAGAAGTTTTCTATTCTGTAAGCGTCCCAACTTTCTTTGCTTATTCCAAAGTTGCAGCAGGTTTTAGCAAAAGAAGGTCTTTTTTTGTCTCCAATAAAACCATACTCTTCCATAATTTTTAAAGCCTCTTCTTCATTGTAGCCACCAAGTTTAACTATTGTGTCCTTAATAAACTTAGTATAATAGTCGTCCAAATCTTTGGAAAAATATAGTGTTTTATCAAAATCAAAGATAATCGCTTTTATGTGTTCATATTTAAAATTATCATTAAATTCTTTTTGCATTTTAATAAAAAATCTCCACCGTAGAATGATAACATATTATTGCCTTATAGTCAACAGATTGCCCCAAATTGGGGTGTCATAAGCTGGCAATAAGGCAATAATTATATTATTAATTTTTTAGTCGTTTAACCTAGGTATGTACTTGGTTGCACGAATGTTGAATCGTATACAAATTGCATCGTTACAAAACTTGGTACCAATGCCAAATATTCAAGCAAGTCGTCTATTTCTTCTGTCGTCATCGTCTTACTTTCACCAGTGTTGGTAGTCATAGAGCTTTGACCAAGGTGTATAGAGTAAACTTGTACGCTCGCTCCAAGTACATCCATATATACATTTAGGAAGTATGGAAGTTTGTAGCCGTGTGAGAACCTTTTAACGAGTTCAGAAATCCAAGGGATAAGTGGTTTTATTGTGTCTATGTAAGAGTAAAGCGATTTTATGTTAACTCTATCTCCGTTTAACATGTCAGCAAGTATTGTTATTGCTGGGGCAATTGAAGTGTAATTAATTGTTGCAACGCTAGGAGTATTACTTAAATTTGCCGCAAGATTTAATATTGTCGTGTTGCCTTGCAGGCTCTTTATTGCTTGCAATATTCTGTACTCTTGTGTTGCAGTAACATTTGTTAAACCGTTGTACTCAAAGTCTAGGTAAATGAATACTATCTCTGCCACTCCACTAATGGTGGAGGCATTATTTACTAAGTTTACTGCTCTTAGTAAGTTAATGTCTACATAAGGGAATAAGTAATTGATGCCGTTTATGAATCCCAGATTTAATAAAATGTTGTTGCCATATTGCTTTAAGAAGTTATCTACTCTCATTGTGCTGTCAAATTCTTCAGTTTGAAGTTTGCTTACATTTTGTACAATGTACGTTGCATCTTTAACCATATTGACTTCGCTTAGCCAGTCAATATTGCCTATTTGTTCGTTTGTCAAAGTATCATATTCAAGTAATTCGGCAGGGACATATTGTTCTAAGAGTTCTTTGTTTAAAAGTGTTTGTTTTATTATACTAAAATATAATGGTCTAAAAATTTCAATTTGTTTGAAGTTGTTAAGTGCATCGCCAAGTTTTTCTATTTCGCTATTTTGAATTGCTACAAGTAGGTCGTCAACGTTTAGTGTAGTCAAATCAATCTCTCGTAGACTATTAATGGCACTAAGTACATCGTTTGCTATGACGCCTAATCTCTGAGTATCTGCACTGCTAAGTGAGGAGTAATTACTCATATATACTATATTAGTATCTAATGTTTGATTGACTTTTTCTATTATTAAATTAATCATCTCAGGCATTAAACTTTTGCCAATGTTAGAGTTTGCAACTGAAGTAACAATTTCTGTAATTTGTGCTGGACTTAGGCTAAATATGTCGTCAAGGCTTGTAAAGTTTAAAAGTTCAAGTTCTTGATATAGCGGTATAAATGTTAATAAGTCTTGTTGAATTTCTTGAACGGTCATAGATTGCAAGTCTGTCAATATGTTGTTTATTAGTGTACCGTCAGTTTCAGATATTGTTTCAGAGTTTAAATTTTTTGTTATTATACCAGGTAGCACATTAGCCATTTGATATATTGCTTCTTGCACTAGTGGCGAAGTGAATAGTGTTTCTGTTGCTTTTTGTAAAGAGGTTAAGCTTGCTGCACTTAAACTTGTGCTACTAGAAATTTGGTTGCTTGTTTGAATTAAGTTTAGTAAGAAGTCTTGTGCTGCAACTAGTTCTTGTTGCCAGTCCACATCTTCAATTTCAATAAACTCTAATGAAATTTCTTGACCAGTTTCCTCTTCAATGTAGTTATTTATTACTTGATAAGCGGCGTCGTAGTATAAGTCGCCAAATAGTTGACTTTCGCTAAGTAGGTTTATTATTTTGCCAACTGAGTTTGCAGGTATTAATTTTAAAGTTTCTTCGTTTAAGCCAAATTCAACATCTCCATTTAGAACTGGTAGCATTGAATAGCCAACTGTTTTTGCTTGGTATAGTATTTTTGCTATTTTTGTTGATTCATTTGACCAAGATATGTTTAATTTTGTTACATTGTCTAAATCTATATCTAACGAACTGTTTAAAGCATTTATCAACAAGTTCATAAGGTCTGGCATAATTCTTTTTACTGTTTGAGAGTATATTAATTTGTCTACTACATTTGTCTTTATTTCTTTTTCTGTGTAAGGGTGCAAGGTGTTTATTATGTCGCTTAAAATTGTGTCTATTACTTCTTGTACCATTTTTTCGTCACTATTTTTAATTGAATAATCTATTTTGTTTAATATTGCAGGGTCTTTAAAGGAATCTAGTAATCCGTTTGCTTGTAGAGTTTTTAAGGTGTCAAATATGTTAAATATATCTGTCTTTAAACTTTCTATGTCTCCAGAAGTAAATGATGAAAGTAAACTATCTATTAAGGTGCTTAGGTCTTCTGGCATTGCTGATTTAAGTTGTTCTAGTGAGCCATCTTTTTGTACTACTTCTTTGTATACAAAGTCTAGTACGTCGTTTCCCATAAGTTTTAAGGACTTTAACTCAAACAAGTTTGTAAGTATTTGTTCTAGATCGTCATAGTTGATTGTTGCAGCCAGGTTTAACCAGTCAGCCTCTGTTACTGCGTCAAGTTCTGTTATATCGTAATCACTAAGTAGTGCCTGTCCCTCTGCTATTAATTCAGTTGCATTTTGTATTTCGCCAACCAAACTAATCTTTACTCCATTTACATTTATTGAAGATAACTCTGTAAAGATAAGTTCATTAAGTGACTTTAATTTCATAGTGTTAATGGTATTTGATAGTAGAGTATTATAGTAAATGGTTAAGAAGTTATTAATTTCTTCATTGGTTGAATATGCATTATATGTGCTAGTCGTAGGTGCCGTTGCAACTGCGTATTGAGCGGTTATTGATATGTTGCTGTTTATCGCAAAGGAACTTGCAACATCGGTACTAAAAATGAAAGATATGGTAGAAGCTGGTAGGAAAAGTATCATACCAGTAAGTGCACCTTGGAACATGCCTAAAAGAGCTCCAAAAAACTTATTTTTAAAACTCTTTTTATATGTCTCTGGGTCAACGCCCCTCTTTTTATCAATGTTGTTTGCAATTCTGTTGGCAATTAAGCCATAAATTGGAAGTGTTAAAGATTTTAAAATAAAATAACCACCTATAAATAAAACAAAGTTTATAACAACTAGAGGTATTTTATCTACAAACGAAGCGATAATACTGTTGTTTGCAATTAAGTCTACAAGCGTTTGATTGCTTGACAAATAGTAATTTATTAGTTCATTTAATGAGGTAAAAGAATGACCGTCTTTTACTATCGTTACAAAAAAAGAAAAATCTAAATTTAAGATTAGTTTTGAAACAGCGGGAGTAACTATAAGCAAAAATATACAGTTAAATATTAGAAAACTAAGTCTTAAAAATGATTTTACAGTGCCACGTTTTATGCCCCACAAAATACCAATTACGAGAAACAAGGTAATTAAAATATTCACAATAAAAATTATGTTATTCAAACTCATTTTTACATCAATTCTCCCGTAAAATTGTTATCAGATAAAGCCTTTTTAAATAATAAATATGCAAATTTTAATAGCCACTTAAAAGGCTACTTTAATTTAATTAAACTAATGATACTATATAATTAAGGGCAAGTCAATCAATATACGGCATTTTGTATTTTTATGCAAAATTTTGTATAATATGTATAAACTTTTGGCGAAATTATGTATTTTTATAGATTATTTGTTCTAATTTAAGGGTATATTTATGTTAAATGTGTAAATTTCTACATATTTGGCATTTAATCTACAATTTTAAAACAAAAAAATTTAACGAAAAAAATAAGTGAGAAAATACAGTTGTGATTTATTTTTAATTGCATTATTATATAATTGATTTTCTCGTAAGGAGGTATTAAAAATGAATAATACAAATAATAGGGATGGGAAAAAATTGACAGAATTAGCACATAGAGTTTGGGATAAGGCAAGAAAAATTAACGGTGAAAACCCTAATATGCGCAGATTAGATGTCTATGGCACTGAAATCCAAAAGAGTGCTTATGGAAATGAGCATAGTGAATTGGGTTGGAATATTGACCACATAATTCCGCTTGCAAGGGGCGGAAGTGATGATATAAGTAATTTACAACCATTGAGTATTGCAAATAACAGAAGGAAGGCTGATAGATAAAAATTATAGCACCAATATTAAAACAAAAAAGCAAGTTTTAAACTTGCTTTTTTTATTTGTTTACATCTTCACCAAAGGATAGTATTCGGTCAATTTCTTCATCTGATAGTATTAAAAGTTTATCTTCAAATATTACTTCATTTTCTTCTTTATCCATTCGCTTTTTATTTTTGTAAACGACTAATAGAGATATTGCGCCAATGCTAGGAACTAAGAATATTAAAAACGAATTAACAGAAGATAGTATGGACGAAAACATATATTGAATTGGCACATCATCAATGTTAAACTCTGTGTTTCTAGTAGGCATTTCTGGCATATCAGACATATCCATATCCGTAGGTGGTACAAAGTCATCGGGTGGTGCCACTAGTCCAAAATTGTGTGCGCTGGTAAATATTGAGCGCTCGCCAGTAAGTAACGAGCCAAGGTTGGTAAGTTTTTTGACTAAAGAGCGCCACCAATTATTCTGTCTTGCACCCATCATATCGTCATTCATTACAAATTCGTGTACGGTAGTTTGGTCCATCTCGGCAAAAGAGCCCTCTTTTACCTTATTCATTCCGCTCATACTTACACCGACTATAGATATGACTATAATTATTAAGGCAATGGCGCTGTCAAATTTGGAAATATGAATTTGCCTTGACTTAATAAAACTTTTATTCATATTTTTTTCGGCGATATTTGATAAAAAGAATAAACCGATCCAAGCCAGCATAATCAAAAATAGTAAAGGAGAATATACAAAGTAAAATATTGGAACTAGCGCAATCAAGACAATTTTTATTATGAAAAAGGTTTTAGGGTTTAAGTTAAATTTGTGCTTTTTGCGCGTAAGCCCTTTTGCGTCCTGAAGTTCCTTTTGTTGTATTAATTTTTTTTTGCTATTTTTCATATCATCAATCCTTTATTCGTATCTTAAAGCGTCTACTGGGTCTAGTTCTGAGGCGTAAATTGCTGGCGATATTCCCGCCAAAATACTAATAATTACGCTTGCAGATAGTCCAATCAAATAATAAAGAATGTTATAACTAATTAACGAAGCCGATATAGTGGTTAAACAAATAATGTTGGTTAATATCGTTATTATTAGTGCAAGGGCACAAGATATTAGTCCACCTATTAAACCAAGCATTCCTGCTTCAAAAATGAAGAGTTTTCTTATATCGCTTTTTCTTGCACCAATGGCACGCAATATGCCTATTTCCTTCATTCTTTCAACTACGCTTATATACATTACAATAAAAATCATTATTGCTGCAACGACCATAGATATTGCACTAATTCCAGTCAAAACTCCTGTGCCTATATCAATATAATTTAAGACGGTTTGCACTGACGAATCTGCTTGAAGCGTTTCATATCCTAGTGTATTTAAATCGTCAATAATTGCTAAAACATAACTAGAATCGCTAGCCGTTATGTAAAGCAGGTTTTCATTTGCAGTGCCAGAGGAAAGTGAAGTCATATCTGTATTTGTTATGTATGCGTTTATTTCATCACTATCGTCACTTATGTCATCATAAATTCCAGAAACGGTGTAACTCTTAACTGTTTCATTATAGGAAATGTTTATAACTTGTCCTATTACTGAAAAAATGTCGTCCGCATATAATGAAGATGCAAATGTCTCATTTACCATAATGTAACCAGTTGAAGCGGGTAAAAGCCCATATAGTAAGTCTGGTTCAAAATCGTCATAGTATTCGTATAGAGTTGCCACAGTTCCATTTTTCGATAGTCCGCTCGCGACATACAAAAGGTCGCTAAGAGTGCTTGCGACGGTTACGTCTTCAATACCTTCCAATTGTTCAACGTTGCTTACTTCATTGTCGCTAAACTCATAGCCTGATGACTTATAAGCGGTAATATTTAAAGCGGTAATATTTTGCGTAAACACATCGTTTACATAGGAGGCAAGACCGCTACTAAGCGCCAGTATAATTATTACGGTTGCAAGACCTATTGCCATACCAACTGACACTAAAAGCCCTCGTTTTTTATTTTGTTTCAAGTTGTTTTTAGATATTTTAAATAATTCTTTGCTATCTATACTATGAGGGGTAATTTCCTTGTCGCGCACCGCCTCAATTTTAAGATTATTGTTTTTTACATCTGAAACAATTTTTCCGTCATCTATTTTTATAATTCTGCCACACTCATCTGCGACTTTTTGAGAGTGAGTTACAATTATTACAAGTTTTCCTTTTTGGGCTATCTTTTTTAGTATTGTTAAAATTGTTTCGGCGGCATCTTTGTCTAGTGCGCCCGTTGGCTCGTCTGCAAGTAATATAGTTGGGTTATTTGCTAATGCTCTCGCTATTGCGACGCGTTGTTTTTGACCACCAGATAGTTGATTTGGAAGTTTTTTAGCAAAATTATGTAGGCCAACAAGTTTTAAAAGATCCATTGCACGCTCTTCGCGTGTCTTTTTTTCTATGTTGCTCATAGCCATTGCAATTTCTACATTTTCTAAGACGGTCATGTGCTTTATTAGATTATAGTTTTGAAAAATAAGACCTACGCGCTTTTTGCGGTAGTCGTCCATTTGTTTTTCGTCAAAATCTCTAATAAAATCGCCTTTTATTACTACGCTTCCAGTGTAATCCGTGTCAAGTCCACCAAGTATGTTTATTAAAGTTGACTTTCCACAACCAGATTCGCCGAGTAGGGCAACTAGGTCACCACTTTTAAACTCAATGTTTACTCCTTTTAATACATCTTGCTTTTCTGTTTTTGTTATTTTGTAACTCTTTTTTAGGTTAGAAATTTTTAATAAAGACATAATAAATTTACCTCACTGATTTAAAGATATATGGTCATCGTGAAATTAAAGTGAAATAAAAAAAATAAATTGCAAAGAATTTATTTTTTTTAAATTTATTGTGTTTTTAAAATCGTTTTTTAACTGACAGGAAAGTCAATAAAGAAAGTGCTACCAACGTTTAACTCGCTATTTACGCCAAACTCAAAGTTGTGGTAGTTTAAAATTTGTTTGACTATAGATAGACCAATACCACTTCCAGCAATTACACGACTTGCGTTTGTGGACCTAAAGTGACGGTCAAATATTTGTTTTTGATTTTCCTTAGAGATGCCTATTCCGTGGTCTTTTATTTGTAAATGATATAGGTTTTTATTTTTTACTTTAACTAGTGTAATTTCAATTGATTTATTGTCGCCAGAGTAATTTATGGCGTTGTTTATTAGGTTTATTATTACTTGCTCTATTCGTTTTTTATCGGCGTTTATCGTAACTGTTTTAGGGTATTTAAAAATGAACTGATAACCTTGAGGTCTATATTTTTTTGTGTAATATTTTTCAAATTTTGTAAGCGTTTCACTCAAATTAAAGTCTTCTTTAGTGTAAACCATTGTACCTGCTTGTAATTTAGACAAATCTAATATGTCATTTACTAAATACTCTAGCCTGTCTGTTTCCTCTAAAATAATTTTAATATGTTCTGTCCTTTTTTCTTTATCGTCTCCGCTAAAGTCATCAATCAACTCGGCGTATGACTTAATCATAGTTAGTGGGGTTCTAAGTTCGTGTGACACATTTGCAATTACGTCTTTTTGTAAGTCTTCGCTCTTTTTTATTTCTGCAATGGCATAGTTTAAAGTGTTGGACAGTTCCGCAACTTCATCGTATTCTTTATTGTTAAAATTGACCTCCAAATTTCCGCCAGATAATTGTTTTGCAGATGAGGCAATTTGCATAATCGGTTGAGATATTTTTTTAGAAAAGATTATTGACATAATTAAGGTAATTAAAAAGCCTATGCTCGTGGCAATAATTAAAAGTAATGTTAAAACTTCAACCGTAGAAGTTACGGGAGTAATTGCCGCGTTTACATAAAAATAAATGGTTTCTTCGTTGACCGTTGCGACTTGTGCAAAAGTTACTGTTGTATAACTTGCCCTGTCATCTTGTATATAAGTGGTTTGAGTTTTGGTACCAAGTTCTGTTAGCATATTGCTAATTGAAAGGCTCAAAGCGCCTATATCAGATATTCTTGAACTTGAAAATAAAATGTTGGCTACATCACCGCTAACATTAAACACGATAATGTTACACTCTTTTTCAAAAGATATTTGAAGTAGGGCATCAAGATTATCTACATCATAATTTTCAACAACTTGAGAACCTACGTCCTTTATTTCGTTAATTTTTATATTTTCATAAATGTCTTTAAAAAAAATAATTTCAAGTGCCCAAATCATCAAAAAAACTATGCTCAAAATTCCTAAAAATTTTAGCAATATTTTAATTCTTATGCTCTTAAAATTAATTTTCTTCAAATTTGTAACCAAAGCCCCTAATTGTTTTTATATATTTTCCACATTCTTTTAAATGTGCCCTTAGCATTTTTATGTGTGTATCTAGCGTCCTATCATAGCCATAATAGTCATAGCCCCAAACGGTATTAATTAGTTGCTCTCTTGATAGCACGACCCCTTTGTTGTTTAGTAAATATAGAAGCAAATCATACTCTTTTTTTGTAAGTTGTATAAGTTCGTCTTTAACAAAAACTTTGCGCCCATTTAAGTCAATTTTTAGGTCGTCTATTTCGGCATAGTCCACAAAACCATTTGTTCTTTTTAGAACCGCTTTTATGCGCGCCATAACCTCTTTTGGGGAAAATGGTTTTACAATATAGTCGTCAATTCCAAGTTCAAAACCATGAAGCTTGTCATACTCTTCGCCTTTGGCGCTAATCATAATTACTGGAATGTTTTTTATTTTTTTCATTGCCTTAACTGTATCGTAACCATTTAGGTTTGGCATCATAATATCTATTATCATACAGTCAAAATTCTTTTCGTTAACTTTTTCAAGTGCCTCAAGACCATCTGATGCTGTGTCTGCCAAAAAGCCATAGTATTTTGCATACTCTTTTAATACATTTACAATATTTTTTTCGTCATCTACAATTAAAATGTTATACATTTTTTATTTCCTCTCATTTATATATTTTATATCATAAGTTTAAAAATAACAATTTAATGTACTACACTTATGTGAAATAATTGTGAAATCGTGAAATTTGATTACACAAATAAAAAGTCTTGCAAATAAGTTTTGCAAGACTTTATTTGGAGCTTCTGGGCGGAATCGAACCGCCGACCTACTGATTACGAATCAATTGCTCTACCAACTGAGCCACAGAAGCAAGGCTTTTTTACTAGTTGTTATTATAGCAAAAGAAACCTTTATTGACAACATTTTTAAAAAACAAATTTGAAGCATTAAAAAACCCCAACTTGTATTGGGGTTTTTATTTAATTAGTCTTCGTCTTCATACCTCGTTAGCACTGCTTCAAATGAGTCAGTTTCCAATTTTTCTGCAATGTCTTTTAAGTCGTCCAATAAATCAGTCTTAATTTGAAGTATCTCATCTTCTTTTTGCTCTATGCTTTCTATTGATAGTGGGGCGCCACATCTAGAGCAATAATTGTATTTCATTTCTCCATCAGTTGCTAGACCCTTACCGCAGTTTGCACAAAATATTAAGTTGCCTTTTTCGGTTATTCCATATTTCATATTAATTACCTCGGTTTTAATTATAATGTTTATTAGAGATTAAATCAATTTATAAATGACTAAATAACTAAATTTGTTTGCCAACTGTTCCTTCTCTCGAAACTGAGGCTTTACCATCAAGAGCCTTTTCAATGGCTTCCCTTGCCTTACTTTGATTTTTTACAAGTTCTATCTTTGCAACTTTATAGTAAGTTTTATTAAAGCTATTTACCACCATATTTTGAACAACTGTTTCAAATACATCCTCATGTGTTAGAGCGCTATCGTAGTTGACAGAACTGCAAAGTAGGGATGGTTTAAGTTTTGCTTTTCTATACATATCTCTGCCTTCATAGTCAGCATTACTTTCTTGTGTGCTTTCATCCCATTCAAATTTGTATAGTTTGCTTACAGATTGCTCTTGGTCCACTCTGTCCTTGCTACCATCATCTCTACCTGCAGAAATATACCAAATATCTTTTAAAACGTCTGTGCTAGCCTCACCTGCTGCAAGTGATTTATATTCTGGATCAAGCGATCTTTGCTTTGTTACGTACTCATAACCGCCTTTAGTATTTACGATAATAGCATCCACTTTAGGTCTTTTTGATTCTTGTGTAGAAAAATGTGTTGTTTGAGCACTACGTTTAGCTACGCTTTTTGAATATTTGAAAAGCAAGTTTAAATTTTTTGATCTATTTTTATTAGTTTTTATTGGTAAGGTTAAAAAAGTTTCGGTATTTGGTCTAGGGTTAATGGCAATGGTTTTAGGGTCTATTCCTAAGAACTCACACAAAATGTGTTGAATCAAGTTTGGATGAGGATCTCTTAATTCTATTGCAGAAAGAGGAAAGGTGTAATCTATATATTCTCTATCTTTTCGCAAACTTAATAGAGTTCTCTCTAGCCTTAGTTTACTTACAAAACCATCTTCTATAGCTTTATAGTTTTTCATATGGAAGTTAATATCAAACTTTTGCAAATTTTCTAAATATTGAAAAACTTTATCTTTTGGATATTGTTTCTCTTTGGCGGTCATATCATAATAGTATTGCTTTTTACCAGTATAATATTCCCACATTGATTTCATAGCAAAGTACTCATTGATTGCTGAAGAAAGAATACCTTTGTTATGAGCGTCTACTTGTTCTGCTTGAATTTTCTTTTGTTCTGCTAGCAATTTGGTTTTATCATAAGGTCTATAAACCAGTTTTTCATCCATTTGTAGACGAATCATAGCATATTTGGCTAATTCTTTTGATTGATACATCATCATTTTTTGTTCTTCAACACCAGAATTGTAACCAATTATTTTGTGCTTAACTTTTTCTAGTTTTTCTGCCAATAATTCTATGTAAGAAAAGACGTCGTCTGCAAATTTTTGTCTTTTAAAGAAGTCTGCTTTTTTGTAGAAAACCATATCTCCATTCAAGAAGATTTTGGCAGAACCATTCAATTTAGATGTTAGTTCAATTTTTTTCTCAATAGCTTTTTCGTTTTTTACGTCGGAGTTACCAACAACAAAGCCGCTCCATGATGCAATGAAAGTACCCTTGATAGGTTGGAATAAATTTTTTTCTTTGCCAGCCTTATAAGGTTTTAATGTGTTTTGGTAAATGGCAGCACTACTATTCTTATAAGCAGTCGCAACTTGTGATTGAGAGGCATATTCTTTTTCCTCAAGTTTGTCACAGATTGTTTGTACTTTAGCCATTTTTTGTATAACTATGTTATTTAAAAGTTCCCTTTTGTTTATTAAATCAACGTTTACAGAAAAGTCGGTTTTATCTGCATTGGGAACCAAAGCTATTCTTAAAATTTCGCCATCTACTCTTGGAGTTGGACGGTAGCCAGCCCTGTCGCCGTACTCGCTACGTTCTTGTCTTGAACCGAAGTTTACAGCGGTAATAACTTTAGTTTTTGGATTTTTTCTATTAGCTTCATCAATTTTAATTTCGGAACTGCCAATGTAAATTTTATGTGTGTGCTCTGATATATATACATCAACACACTTTATATTGTCACCTTGTAGCATTTTGTCTACGGCAGCACCTTCGTTTGCAGGTATTCCTTCGCCATGCCTTAAGTGAATTATAACCCTGACTTTTTTGCCCGGGTGTATTGGGTCGTCTAAAAGGTAATTTAACTCTAATTGGTTAATAGCAGCAGATTCTTCTATTGCTAGTTCTTTTGACATATCTTGGTTAGCATCAAAAGAGGTTAGTGTTATCAATCTGTAACCATGATTTCCGTTAAACATACCATCAACGTTTTTCAAAATGCCAGATTCTTTGACAGATTCAGCAAACATCTCTTTCCCTTCGGAAGGGTTTGTAACCTTTTCATAAATACTAGTCACAGAGTCTTTTAGCGGCATATCAATTTTGTCGCCACCTAGAGTCACGTGCATATTAGGTATTATTGCATCTTCCCTGAAATCTTGATCCAATTTTTCCATATCACATTCTTCATAGTGAATGTCGGAATAATTGTTAAAGTACATTATGCTACCTTCAACTGGAATGTCCATAACCACAGTAGAGTTTAGCGCTTCGTGCCTAGCCTTAATAGCTTCCTTGTAAGCCTCAGTCTTTTTTGTCTTTAACTTTTTAACTTTGTCTTTCTCAATATTTCTAGTTTGCTCGTCCATAAAGAAAACCGCCTTATTAAATTGTTTTTTTATACTGATTTCAGTATATATCGTTTGCGTAAAAAAGTCAATATCTTTTAGAAATTTGTCGGAACAGATTGACTAAAAAACATACCCAAAAATGGGTATGTTTTGCTATACTTGCCGTATTTAGTGGAAGTATATAAAATTGGCGAATAAATATTTTTTTAACTTTTCTTTTTTCTTTTTAACTTTTCTTTTAATTCATCTGACGTTATCATGCACGCATTACCAAATTGTCTCTCTATTATCTTTAAAGACCAGTCTCTTAAGTCATCAGTCTCTGACGAAGTCATGCATGCATCGGTAATAAAAATAGGTTTTACGTTGTTATCAAATAGACTTATTCCTATTGCATATACACAGGCGTCAATGTCGGTGCCACAAATATAAATTTCTTTTACTTTGTCTTCTTTAAACTTTTTTACCCTGTCGTCGCTTATGCCGTAAGTATGCTTTTGAACTATTATTTCGCTGTTGTTTAAATAAGGGACAACTAGTTGTTGGCTCGCTGAATCTTGTAAGTCCGTCCAACCTAAAATTTTACTAAAAGGGCTGTTTGCAGTATTTATGTATTTTGTGTATATGTAATTATCAAATAGATTTGATTCAATTAATTCAATAACCGCTGGCACATATTCTTTATTGTGTTCGTTAATAAAACCTGCCTGCATATCAACTACAAGTAGGGTAGTGCCATTTTGATTTTTCAACCTAGGTTCAATTTTTTTGCCTAAAATTTTTTTAGTGCCTTCAACGAACTCTTTTCTTTTTGTCACTATAACGCCTTCTATACTTTTTAAATATCTTTATACAATATATATTATATTACTTTTTTAAAATTTGTAAAGACATAGTTTAAAATTAATAAAAAATAAGGAGTTGGTCCTTATTTTTTAATTTTGAAATTATTGTTAAATGTTTTTAAAATAGATTTTTAATAAAACCAAAACCACTAGTGCCAAAGTCCATAAAGTCATTCATGATATCTTTAAATAGGTCAAATATGTTATTAACCATTGTGTCGTTATTTATTAAAGATATTATTGCATATATGGTTATTATTCCACAAATGGCTACTGATACTATGCTAAGTATTTTAGCAACAGTTGATAGAGATGTTTGGTCTTTATAAACTAGCGCTAAAATTAAACCAATTATAGCAAGTACAATTCCCACAAATGGGTTAACTATTAGCCCCATAATTAGACCAAAACCACTTAGAGATATGCTTAAAATAGACATTGTTTTAACGGTATCTGCGTCAAGTTCACGCTTCGGTGTTTCATATTGTCTTTCGTAGTTTCTAATCTCATTTACTGGCGCACTATTTACTGGTTGTGTCATCTCCGCTCCTTGACCATTTACTATGTAGTCTACCGAAACGCCAAACACTTTTGATAATTCAATTAGATTTGCAATTTCTGGAAGACCTACGCCAGATTCCCATCTACTAATTGCCTTGTCGGAAACGAACAATTTTTCTGCGAGTTGACTTTGTGTCAAATTATTTTTTCTTCTCAAGTTTGCAATTGTTTTTCCTACGTTGTTGTTTTCCATATTTCATTCTCCTAAAATTTAAACTAATCAAAGTTTAACAGAAACTATAAAAAAAGTACAACCTATTTATTGTGTATAAATGGTCTACTAATCGTAGATTTTGGCAAAAAGTGGTCAAATAATGGTATATGATTAGTGGAATTTACATTATTTTATAAAAGTTGCAAAACCGCATATTATTTTACTTTGTTATAAATTTGAATTATGCTATAAATATTATGGTAAAAAATAGATGTAAAGGAGAAAACAAAATGGAATTTAAAGATAAAGTATTTGCCGTTACTGGTGGCGGAAATGGAATAGGCCGAGAGGTTGTATTAGCACTATTAAATAGAGGTGCAAAAGTTGCAGCACTTGATATAAGTGAAAAAGGTTTAAAAGAGACTGCTGAACTAGCCAAAGAACTTTCAAAAAATTTGACTACTCACGTTGTAAGTGTAACAGACAAAGCGCAAGTAGACAATTTGCCAGAAATATTATTAAAGGAGCATGGAGCACTTGATGGACTACTAAATGTTGCTGGAATAATTCAACCATTTATACCTCTAAACGACTTAAATTATGACCAAATAGAGCGCGTAATGAATGTAAACTTCTTTGGTACATTATATATGGTAAAAGCGTTCCTTCCATATCTATTAAAGAACAGTGGAACATCTTGTATTGCCAATGTTTCAAGTATGGGTGGGTTCCTACCTGTACCAGGACAAACAATATATGGCGCATCAAAAGCGGCAGTTAAACTTATGACTGAAGGACTATATGCAGAACTTAAAAATACAAATGTAAGAGTTAGCGTCATATTCCCTGGTGGAGTTGCTACAAACATAACACAAAACTCTGGCGTTGAAATGAAAAGTATGGGTGAAAACGCAAAGAGTTACACTATGACAACGGCTCCAAAAGCGGCTGAAATAATTTTGAAAGGTATAGAAAAAGAAAAATTTAGAATTATTGTAGGTAAAGACTCAGGATTTATGGATAAATTATACAGATTAGCACCTAAAAAGGCTGTTGATATGATTACAAAACAAATGGCTGCACTATTAAAGTAAATAAACTAAAAAAATAAAAATAGGGATAGTGGATATCTCTATTTTTTATTCTAAACAAATACTTTTACAAAACATTAAAGAATTGTTTTAACTTGACTTATTAAATTGCTGTATGATAACATTAAACTGTTAATTTACATATATTAAAGGGGTAGTAATGGACTATAAAGAACTTGTTGCAAAATTGATTACTTTAGAGGGCTACACAAAAGAGCAAATAAAGGATATGTTAGTACCAATTCAAGACATTGCTCTTGGCGATTACGCTTTACCGTGCTTTCAATTTAGCAAGGTATTAAAAAAATCTCCACAAGAAGTGGGAATTTATTTAAAAGACAATTTAAAAACCAATAAATACATAAGCAAGGTTGAAGTTGTAAATGGCTACCTTAATTTTTATTTGGACAAACAACTAGTTACAGAAAATGTAATAAAAGAAATAGATAAAAATGGTGCAAAAATATTTACCGAAAACGTAGGGCAAGGTAAGACCGTTTGCATTGATTACAGTTCAGTTAATCTTGCAAAATATATGCATATAGGGCATTTAAGCACAACGATGATTGGCGAGAGCATAGCGAGATTGTGTGAAAGTTTTGGCTATAAAGTTATTCGCATAAACTATGTGGGCGATTATGGCACACCTTTTGGCAAGATGATAGCGGCTTATTACAAGTGGGGCAAAAAAGAAGATATTGAAAAAAGGGGTGTAGACGCCATTCAAGACCTTTATGTAAAATTTTCTTCCGAAGCTGAAACAGATGAAACACTTATTGAAGAGGCGCGTGCAATTTTTAAAAACATTGAGGCAAAAAAGGGTGAGGACTATAAAATTTATAGATGGTTCTTGGAGATATCATTAAAAGAGGCTAAAAGATTACTTGACTACTTAGGGGTAGAGTTTGACAGTTGGAAAGGCGAGTCCGCATATATGGACGATATGGATGCAACAGTTGAAAAACTTGAAAAACTTGGACTACTTGAAGTCAGTGAAGGCGCCAAAGTTGTGAATTTGGAAAAATATGACCTAGGCGTATACTTAATTCAAAAATCAGATGGAGCTAGTCTTTATTCAACTCGTGATGTTGCAGCAGCCATTTCAAGGTATAACGATTATCACTTTGACAATATGTACTATGTTACAGCAGTGCAACAAAAAAGACACTTTCAACAACTATTTAAAGTGTTAGAACTTATGGGTGAAAAATTTGTTAACGGACTAGAACACATTTACTATGGTATGTTCTCGTTGCCTGATGCAAAAATTGCTAGTAGGCGAGGTAAACAAGCGGTACTCGTAGACCTATTTGAAAGCGTAGAGAATAGGGTTGAAGAAATTATTGAAGAGAAAAATTTTAGTGATTCATATAGGGAAGAAGTAAAAAACAAAATTGCAAAGGCATCTTTAATATATGCAACTATAAAAAATGGACGCAACAAAGACAGCGTGTTTGACATAGAACAATCTTTAAGTTTTGAGGGAGATACCGCACCTTATATTTTATATTCTTATGCAAGAAGCAGAAGCATTTTAAGAAAGGGCAGTACTAATATAAGGCTTGAGCCAGACTACTCAGTTTTTAAAGACAATAAAGAGGCATTTGAACTTATAAGGCAAATTATAAACGCAAAAGACACCTTTAACTTAGCGCTTATTAATAAAGAGCCAAGCATAGTTTGCAAGATGAGTATGGATCTGTGTAAGGCAATAAATAAATTCTATACCACACAAAAGGTAATAGATGGCAACCCAAACACAACCCAAGCAAAAATGGATTTATTGCAAGCAGTTTTAACCACATTAAAATTTGCACTTAACCTAATTTGTATAGATACGCTTGAAGAAATGTAAAAATATATATAAAAATAAAAAAGCCGTGCAGCTAGCACGGTTTTTTAATGTAATTAATTTACAATTTTTTATGCTTTAATATAAAACTCGCTCGTATCTTGATTTAGTTTTGCAAACTTGTAAAGTTTAGTAAAAGCGCTGTCCTTTTCTTTTATTTTTGCCCTTTCAATTATGTCTTTACGGTTGGTAGCCTCTAAAAATTCAGTAAATTCTTTAAACAAGGTTTGGCTTTTGTTTTTATGACTATTTGCTAGGGTGTAAAATTTCATAAGAGGGTGTTTTTGCAGTGCTATCGCCTCGTTTTCTAGGTCCGAAACATAAATGTATGTGTGTTGTTTATAGGTTAGAGTGCCGAGTTTAATATCTTTATAGTAATAATTTATTTTCATCTTATCTCCCTCCCTAAATCGCTATTTACTTCATTAAAATGGGTGAAGGCATTTTCTGAAAGTTTGGCTTGCTCTTTTGCTTCTTTTCTTGCCACAAGGTTTAGCATAGCCTCATCAATTTTTGCAGTTCTATTTTCGAAAATAAGTTGAGAAAGTTCTTCAAGTCCTTTTGGCATTTCCTCTGTTTGAGACATTTCCGCAACCGCTTCCATTATGTCGGTGTTATTTTTTACATTTTCATAAAACATTTTCATTTCAGGGTTTTTTAGTAACTCTTTTGCTATATCAATCGCAAAAGGTATTTCCTTTTGGCAAGGTTCAAGGCAGTCATAAGACTTGGACTCAGACTCGTTGCCATACATTTTATTTACCGTTGGAATACTTATTGCAAATAGTGGAACATTCTTTTTTGTTTCGGCAAAAAATGCGTCTGTAAATAACTTGTCGCCGCCATTAATTTGTGTTAAATATTGATTTATCTTAAATATATCTTTGTTAAGCAAAAACATATTACCGTTGTCATAGGAGTCCGCAACTCTAATTGATGATGGACCTATTTCCTCGTCCATTAAAAATGTAATGTTGCCCCAGTGCCTATCATTTTGGTGATATAAGTAATCCAAAATGACTTGTTGAACTAGTGAATCTCTTAAATCTTTATAATCTATTTTGCTATCAGCATATAAATATTTGATTGCGTCCATATAAGAATTTACGCAATTTGAAAGTTGAACTTTTTTGCCGTTATTGTTGTCAAAATATTTATCTGCATATTGTAAAAGTATAGACTTTCCAGATATTTCAACAATAGAATCTTTGGTTTTATAGTTTTTTGATAGTATGCCACATTCAATAGAACCATCTTTCCTTTGATACTTGGCTAAGTGACACTCTACAGCAGGGGCTTTAACTTGTTTTGATAACAAGTAATAAAATAACTCGCCAATATCTTCACGTGAAACCGATATTAAGTTTTGTTTAAAAAGATATAAATTTTCAAGCTTATCTCCATTTTGTTTACTTAACCAAAACTTTGATCTTTTACCGCGACCATTTTCAACTATATGATAAGACGAGTTATCAACCTTAACTCTGTCATTACCTTTTTCGGTTATTATAATGTTGTTGCCTATAATTAGGTCTCTATCTTTTTTACCCATAATAAGAGACTAACACAATTTAGTTATTTTTGCAATATTAAAAATAAAATTTTATCATTTTCAATTTTGGCTTTAAAATTGACATTATTAAATAAAAGTTATATCATTGAGGCGTAAAAACATTGCCTAAAGGGAGGTGTGCTTTGGGATACAGTGGTGAATATTCGCGTTATGAACAACGCTTTGCAAAAAATGAAGAAAAAACAGATGTAGTTTTAGCAGGGACAGACTTTATTGTAGTTAGGGTAGACGGCGTTAAATTTAGTTCTAAATATTTAAAAAATGCTGGACTCAAATATGACCCAATTTACCTTAAAGCCATGGTTGATACAGCAATTGCAATAATGAAAAAGTATGAAGATGTTTTAATGTCCTACACTTTTGCCGACGAAATTTCATTTTTACTAAGGGGAGATGAAGAAACAAAGAACGATGGTAACAGGGTTCAAAAACTTACTTCAAAATTTGCGAGTATGGCTACGCTCTTTTTAGTTGATGAGTTGCAAAAAAACATTAACGGCTCAAGTAATTATGATGAACTAATTAAAAATTGTATTTTTGCTGGCAAATCATTTAATGTCGCTAGTGGAGACTTAAACAAATATTTTTACTGGCGTCAACTTGGTAGTAAACAAGCAAGACTTGACTACAAGTTAGAAATAGCAAATGAAACTGCTTTGCAAAAACTTGGCACATTTATTGTAAAAAGTGGCAAAGATTATAGGTTAAAGCCTAATACCGATTTATCTAAATTTATTTTAATGGTTAATGGCGCAAAAATTGACTTTATTAAAAAGCCTTTTAACAAAAAAACAAAAAAAGTAACAAAAAAATAATACGCAGTGCTATAATAAAAACGCAATATAAATTAAAAGAAGAAGACTTATGAAAATTTACATTTATGCCGACAAAGAAAAACTGTTTAAAGATGTTTCAAGACAAATTATAGAAGAAGTTTGCAAAAACCCAAATTGTACACTTGGATTTCCAACTGGTTCCACACCGATGCCTCTTTATAAAAATTTAATTGAGGATTATAGTCAAAACAAGACTAGTTATAAAGGCGTTACAACCTTCAATTTGGACGAATATGTTGGCTTAAAAAAGAATGATGTAAATAGTTATCACTACTATATGATGAAAAACCTATTTAATCATATAGATATAAACTTAAAAAATGCAAATATTCCAAATGGTGTAGCAAGTAATTTAGAAAAAGAGTGCGCTCGTTATGACGCACTGCTTGAAAAACACAATATTGACATACAAATTTTGGGGTTAGGTGTAAACGGACATATAGGCTTTAATGAGCCAAATACACTTGTCAGCATCACCACCCACGTAGTAAATTTGTCAAACAGCACCATAGAGGCAAATGCTCGCAATTTTAACTCTAAAGAAGAGGTGCCAACAAGGGCAATTACTATGGGGCTTAAAAACATTTTAAATGCAAAGGAAGTTATTTTAATTGCAACTGGTTTAACAAAGGCTAGCGCTGTAAAAATGATGATAGAAGGTACAATGTGTAACACTTGCCCAGCCTCAATTTTGCAAACACATCCTAATGCAATAATCTATTTAGATGAGGAAGCCGCAAGTGCATTAAAAAATAGTAAAAATATTGTAATAAAAAACTAAAATTTACCCTATTTAATTTGACAAAATATCAATAAAATTTTATAATAAAATAACCATAAAGAGTGTGCGAGAGACAAGGCTCGTTGACCACACAGCAACCTGTAAAATTACAAGGTGCTAAGGCCTGAATGATGGGTTGTTTTTTATTGTTTAAAGCCCATCAAACGATGGGTTTTTCATTGGCTCTTTATGGTTAAAATAACATAAGGAGTTTTTTAATGAATACAAAAATTTATACTAGCGAGAGTGTTACATCAGGTCACCCAGACAAGGTTTGCGACATAATAGCCGATGCGGTTTTAGACGACTGCTTAAAGTCTGATAGTGAGGCAAGAGTTGCGTGTGAAGTTATGGCGACAAAAAACAAAATAATAGTTAGTGGGGAAATAACTTCAATACATAAACCAGACTATGAAAAAATTGTAAAAGACACGGTCAAGCAACTTGGGTATGAAGTAGATAATTTGAAAGTTGAGGTGCTAGTAAATAGTCAAAGCCCAGACATTTCTGCGAGTGTTGCCAAAAGTTTTGAGGCGAGGGAGCAAAACTCGCTAGATGAAAATGATGGCCAAGGGGCAGGGGACCAAGGCATAATGTATGGCTATGCTTGTGACGAGACAGAAGAACTTATGCCACTTAGTTTTGTACTTGCAAAGGGCTTAACTAATAGGCTAACCCAAGTTAGAGAACAAAAAATAATAGATGGGCTTATGCCAGACGGCAAGAGCCAGGTTACAGTTCAATTTGAAGATAAAAATGTAAAAATTTTAAACATTTTGGTCTCAACCCAGCACAAGGAAAGTTTGAGTTTAGATAAGTTAAGAGAAGAGGTTAAAAAGTTTGTAATTGACCCAGTTTTTAAAGATTATGACTTAAATAAAACTCAAATTTTAATAAACCCAAGCGGTCGTTTTGTGCTTGGTGGTTATGAGGCAGATACAGGGGTCACTGGAAGAAAGTTACAGGTGGATAGTTATGGCACAATTTGCAGGCAAGGTGGCGGTGCATATAGCGGAAAAGACCCAAGCAAAGTAGACAGGTCAGGCGCTTATATATGTAGATACATTGCAAAAAATATAGTTGCTGCAAAACTGGCAAAAAAGTGTGAGGTTTCGCTTTGTTATGCAATAGGAAAGGCGCAACCACTATCCTTTAATGTGGAGTTTTTCGGCACTCAAACAAATAAAAAACATGACGAAAAAACAGTTGAAAATTTAATAAAAAAATTGGTGGATTTAAGACCAAAAGCGATAATAAATAACCTAAATTTGAAAAGTCCAATATATTTTCAAACGGCAAAAGTAGCGCATTTTGGAGTATGCGATTACCCTTGGGAAAGACTTGATTTGAAGGACAAACTTTTGAATATTTTAGTGTAGAATTAATTTTTTAAAAACATTATTTTAGTAATTTTAAGCACAAAAAAACTAGCGTTTGCTAGTTTTTTATTTGATTATTTTTTTATTATTAATCGTTCACTAATCGGTAGTTTTGGCTTTTCTGCAGGTTCTTCTAGGCTTACACCAAATGGCATTTGAGCCATCAATTTCCAATTTTTTGGCAAGTTAAAGGTTTCTTTTACCTCGTCATCAATTATAGGATTATAGTGTTGTAAACTTGCACCCATATTATTCTCTGACAAACTTACCCATACCGAAAGTTGTAGCATTCCTGCTTGTTCGTCAGACCAAATACTGAATGTTTCTTTGTATGTTGGAAACTTTGTTTGTAAGTTTTCAATTATGTCCATATCTTCAAAAAATAACACTGTACCATAGGCTTTTTCAAAAGCATTTACTTTGCTCTCGGTTTGAGCCCATTGCTCTTGACTTACAAGTTTTTTTAATGTGCCCTTTACAATTTCCCATAATTTAGTGTGATTATCGTTTAATAATAGCACAATTTTACCCGCTTGCGAGTTAAAAGCACTTGGCGTAAGTTTTAGTGCATTTTGTAGTAGAGTTTCAAGTTCTTCATTTGAAAGCGTGCTTTTTTTACTTAACATATATCTGCTACGACGCGTATTTAAGGCGTCAAATAATTTATTATTCATAAAAACGTTACCTCCTTTATAAAAATATATTTAGTTATAATATTATAACAACAATTTGATAAAAAAACTAGCGTTTTGACATATATTTTATTTTTAGTATTAAAAATTTTTACTAAAAATGATACAAAAAAACCAGTGTTTAGAAATTCTAATTTAGGGTTAAGTTAATGGCTATATGCACCCTTATTTTACAGTGATAATATGTCTATGTGGGTATTATTTATTAAAATAAATACACCAAAAAACTGTGGACTAAGGAGAAAAAAGTGAGTAAACTAATAGTAGTAACTGACCCAAACAAAGACATAGACGATTTGCTCAATTTAATTTTAATGGGTTCGTTAAAAAACGAAAAATTATTGGACTTAGCAGGCATAATTGTGACGCACGGCATCACCGATACAATAAAAAAGCGTGCCCTATATACAAAAGGGGTTTGCAATGAACTTGGTTTAGATGTGCCAGTGTGTGTTGGGGACGAAAAAGCCGAATTTACTGACAAAGAAAAAGTTTCGCATAACCTTTTTCAAATGGACGGCGTCACCAAAACACTTATGGATAAAGCAAATAACGCAATTTTGACAAATGCGCAAAAATTTTTAAAGGAAACTTTTGAAAAAGCAAAACCGCACTCGTTAAATCTTTTAATAATTGCACAAATGACCGACATAGCAAACTTCATAAACGCAAGTCCAAATTTGTTTTTAGAAAAAATTAACAATGTAAGTATTCAAGGCGGAATAGATTTAGAAAAATTTAAAGATGGCGTTTATTTGCCAGACGATTCTGCAAACAATAAAGACGATATGATAAGTGCAGAAATAGTTTATGGTTTTTTAGCAGAGAATAAAGTTAAAACAAACATAATGAATAGGCTTGATGTATATAAGATAAATTTTAGTAAGAGTTTTTATGATGCTTTGAAAAATACAGGACATATTTTAGGAACTCACACTTATGATTCGTTAAGAAACATTTTTGTTAAACTCATAATAAACTGTTTTGACGGTAACTCACTAGGAAGGCAAACCCCAACTTGGTTTTTAAATACTTTTACTGGTGTGCAAAGTGAGGAACAAAACGCAATAATTGCAAATTATAACACATTAAAAGAGCCACAAGAAAAATTGATGGCTGCAAAAAATATTTTTGAAAAGATGTCAAAATTTTGTCTATATGATCCATTAACATTGGTCGCTTCACAAGAGCAATATTCTGAGTACTTTTTAGATAAACCGTTAGGCAATTTTATTTATAAAGAGCCAGTAAATAAAGAAGCAATTTATAAAATTTTTAAAGACAATACCATAGATTTTTTAAGACAAAGGGAGGACGAAAAAGAATATGGCAAAAATAGTAGATAGCAAACTTATAAGAGAAGAGGTGTTTGGCGACAAGAAGAAGGTTTATTGTTATGAACTTGAAGTTACAAACATCAACAATCAAAAAAAGGTTTTTACATTTTTTAGTAGAAAGCCAAAAGATAAAACGGCATATATGAAAAACGGTAACAGCATGCCAGATGTGGTAGAAGTTATGGTTATCGCGGTTGATAAATTAGGCAAAGAGCACTTTGTTTTATTAGATCAATATCGTCCAACTGTTGGGTGCCGTCTTGTTGAATTTCCAGCAGGTAAAATTGACCCTGGAATGACACCTAAGGAACAAATTGTCCTTGAAATGAAGCAAGAAACAGGGCTTTCAATTACGGAAAAGAACATAGTAAATATTTTGCCAAGGGGCTTTAAAAGTGCAGGAATTACGGATGAAGATTGCGTATTTGGAACTGTAAAAATAAGTTATGAAGAACTAGCAAGAGCAAGGCAAGAACTAGAAGGGTTTGAAGACATAAATGTGAATGTCATACCAGTTGAAAAAGGGAAGGGATACATACAAGACAAATTTGTAACAAATACAGTCGCTGTTGGAGTTAGTTTTTATGCTGATTATTATTTGCAAAAACTAGAGAATGCAGAACTTAAAAAAGAAATTGAAACTTTAAAAAAGCAAGTTGCAAAAGACGGTGTTTCCGAATTAGGAAAATAGTAAAAATTATAGATGCAAACCCATAATTATTTTTTGTATAGGGTATTGTTTTTAGTACTAAGATGTGCTAATATCCTTATAAGGAGTTTTTGTTATGGATATTGATTTTGAATTATATAAAATATTTGTAAGTGTAGCGACCTGCGGAAGTATGAATAAAGCCTCTCAAGAGTTGCATGTAACGCAAAGCGCTATTAGCCAGTCTTTAAAAAAATTAGAGGGGTTATTAGACGTAAAACTTTTTGAAAGGACAAGAAGAGGACTAGTATTAACATTAAAGGGCAAAGAACTTTTAGATGAGGTAAATAAACCAATAAGTGCTCTTACATTGGCAGAGGGCAAGTTAAAGCGAAAAATAACTCACAAAAAAGTTTTGACTATTGCTTGTTCTCAAATTTTAGCAAGGCAATATTTTGCACCGTATGTTAAAAATTTTGCAAATTACAATATAAGAGTTTTAAATCATTTATCTAACAAAGAGACAATTTTAGCGGTTGAAAACAACGAGTGTGATTTTGCCATTTTAAAAGACTATAATCAACCAAAGAGCGACACGCTTGAATGCCAAATTATTGGCAATTTGCACTATGTATTTTTTACTTTTGGAAACCTAATTAATGCGGAAAATTGTTACAATTATCCAGTTGTTATTAAAGATTTTGGCAGCAAACTTCGTTATTTAAACATTCAAGAGTTGGAGTCTCAATTTAAAAAATTTAGTAATAAAATTCAACTGGGACACGATGAGTTAATTGTAGACTTTGTATCAGAAATGGACTGTGTTGGTTTTGCGCCAAAGGAATATTTGACGCGAGACTTTAAAATATTAAACATTTCTGGTGCATATAACATACCAGTGCAATGTATTTACAAAAATAAAAATGATGACGCAAAATTATTTTTGGGGGCAATAAATGGAAAAAAATGTCAATAACGCTTTTGAAAAATATTCTTCAAATACGATAGACGGCAAAACAAGGCTAAAGTTTAGACCAGATTATGAACCACTTGTAAAAAATGTCTCTACGCAAATCATTAGCGCTTTTCCGATGAGCGGAAAAACAACTAGTTCAAGGACCTTTAATTTAATATCGCACCAAATGGCTTACGGATTTGAAAAAGATATATTAGACGTACATTTGGGTGAGTTTTTGTGGATAGATAAAGAAAACCGCATTCAAAACCCCAAATTTCCTAAAAACTATGTAGACTTTGTTGAAAACAACATGGGCAAATATCTTTGTATTTTTATTTCTAGCAATAAGGAAGTGTGCGAAGAAATGGCAAAAAGGCGCATAGACTACACTATTGTTTACCCTGCAACATCTTTAAAGCAAGACATTTTGGAACAAATTAAATATAGCCCAAACCGCTCACAAAAGTTTTATGATTGGTACAATACAAATTTTGAGGGCGAACTAGAAAGAATAAAAAAAGATACATTCCCTAAAAAAATGGAACTAAAAACAAACCACGAGTTTTTGACAGAATTTCCTAACATAATAAACAGTTTGATTGAAGAAACACTAAAAAGCAATGTAAAGAGTGATGCCGATAGAGGGATTGTAAAACACCAATTACGTTTAAAAAAAATAAACTCAAAAAATAGGGGCAAAGTTCCAGTTTTTGCCGTTCACGACGACGATCACGAGAGGGGCGAAAAGTTTACGCAATTTTTGAGGGAAAATTTAAAGACACTCAGCGAATATGGTTTTATTTATTACAATACTCTAAGCGTAAGACCAAGCGAATATGAAAAGGCTTTGGCACTTGGCAGGGAATATTTTAAAAAGACCGTAGGTACAGAAGATGAATTAAAGTATACCGTTGAGGTAAACTATTATAGCGAAAGACGACCAATCAATAGTACATCTTTGTTTGGAATAAAATATAAACCATTTGAGGAAAACAGAAACAGTGAGGACGCTAAGCGCTATGGGCTTGCCTATATGCTTGAGGAATACATAGATGGTGCAGAGTTTCGTGTTTTAAAAAATCTTTATAAGCAATTGGGGCTTAACCCAAAAAATCTTTATACCAACTATGGAATGATAGATAATAGTTTGGAAGTGCTTTATATGGATTTAGCAGGAGAGTTTGATTCTGATGAATTGAAACAAAAAGTTGATAGGTGGCTTATTGAAGAAGGCGGAATGGATAAACTTTTAACTGAAGACAAGCGCATAGACTGCTTTATTGAAACGAAGAGCAATGGTAAATTTTTAAATTTGCTACTGATAAAAGACAAACCTAAACACGAGGATTCAATAGAACATTCGGCATAATAAAACAAAATAAACTGGAGCAATTTGATTTAAGTTCAGTTTATTTTTTTTGCTTAAAATGTCTAAAAAACGCAAAAAATACATATTTTTGTCATATTAAGGGGTATTTTTTTGTCTTTTACGCAATAAAGAGGGTTGACAAAAATGCAATTTTGGTCTAACATAATACTGAATAGACTTTAAAGGGAGTATTCGTAATGCAAGTAATGTTGAGTAATTTTAATATTTCTGTAGAATTACCAAACGAAGGGCAATTAATTGACTCAACCAGATACGCTAAGAGCGGATGGGCACCATATATGTTATTTGCATATAGTTTGCCACACGCTACGCTTACTGGCACTAGAGGCAAGATGGAAATAATAGACGACATACATGAACTTGTCAATTTCAATTTGCGTCAAATTTTATTAAAGGGTTACAAGACCACTTTGGTAAAAAAAGTTTCAAACAACACTGATTATTATGTGTTAGTTGAAAAAGACAATAGTAGAGTTTTGCAAACATATTTTTACTTTAAAGAACATTTCTATTCTATCTCCGCAACTTTTAAAGATAATAAAGTTATTGACCTAAGAAAGATTAAAAAATTAGACTTATACCACATGTTAAAAGACGTTGTTCAATCAATCAAAAAAAACTAGCAGCACTAAAATAGGAGAATGATTATGGGAAACGAATTATTTGGAGACAAGAGGGCTAATTCATTAACGGCATTAGCAGGACTTGAAATGTGTGAGCAATTCAACAAAATACAACACAACACATTATTGAGTTCTCGTGGCACTGCAAAAGTGGCACAAGCTAGCAGGGTTATGTCCGCAACAGCAGTTGCACAAGAAATTGATGAGCTGGGAAAGGGTTACTAAAAAGATTTGCAATTAACTTTTTAAGCGCACTAACACTTATGCAGATTTTAAAAAATGATTTTATATACACTTTATAGAATTATTATTTTACGACGTTTATAAAAACAAAAGAAGTTTTTTAACTTCTTTTTTTTATTTTAAAAATAATTATTGCATCAATAAAAGTTGCAATTTTTTTAAACTTTTGTGTTATAATAAGCGCGGGAGAAAAAGGTATGGGTAGTTTAACTGTTTATATTTTGGTTACTGTTTTAGTATTTCTTACAATAGCGGTTCCACTTATAATTTATATAGCAAGACAAGTAAAACTTTATAAAATTGTAAAATCTGAAGACTCTGATGCATACTTAAATGAAACAGATGAAGAATTTGCAGCGAGAATAAATAAAGAAATAATGGAAAAATTAGCAAAGAAAAAGAATCAAAACAAGTCAAGATAATTTATTTTTAATAGCAAATAAAAAACAGGTCTAAAACCTGTTTTTTTATTGCCAACCAATATACATATCAAACCGTGTGATATGTACCAAAATTGTCTTTTTACTGCATTTACTCTTCTACCTTGGTGTCTAGAACCAGTACGGCAGATGCTAATAAAATTGCAGTCTCAACAAATAGTAGAGGTAGGTAACCATCTACAATAAAAGTGACTGATACTTCTGGAGATAAAACATAGAATGATACCATTTGAACGACATAAATCATTAACGCAAGTACCACGTAAAGAATTCTTCCAAATTTTACTAGTCCAACTTTAATCATTAAAGTAGGAACGCCAAGTAGTACTAAACTTGAAACAAGGAATAATACCAAATACCATGTTTCGCCAAAGCCTACCATATCGTCTACAAAAGTGTTAATTAAAAGAGATGCACCTTTGGATAAAACAATTAAGCCAGTAGAAATTGAAGTGATTAATAATAATCTTTTATTGCTCTTCATTTACAAACATTCTCCTTTTTAGAATAATATAATGTTATCATAAAATTTTAAATAAGGCAAGAGAAATAAATTTAATAATTTTTATGTTTTTATAATGTTTTTTAGATAATTTTTAAAACATTTTTTGGTGTTCACTTATCAAAAAAGCAAAAAATGCATCAAAAAATAGTCATAAAATTATAACTAAAAAATTTTTTGAGAAATTTTGTATATATTTTATTATTATATATAATAATTTAATTGAAAGGGCTTTGTTTTATTTGACCGAAGGTTGATTTTTTTTGTATATTAGGTATGAGTGTATAGTTTTTACATTTATTTAGAAATTTTTGTAATTTTGTATACTCGTTAATTTGTCTAGATTAAAACATAAGGACAAAACAAGCACTAATCATCCAAAACTTTAGCATTGTGTTTTGTTAAAAGATGATTTAGTCGTGGAATTTTAAATGGTTGATGACAAAATGGAAAAAAGAGAATCAAGTCAAGTTAAAATAACTCCACAAAGTAGGGTAGCGTTAAAATCAAATGTATCGTTATTGATTTCGCTTACCCTTATTTTGGTTGTTGGCATTATTTCCGTTTCTTATGCTTGGGTTTTCTCAACCGAGTTTTCGGATATCACTGGTGTCAATATTGTACTTGGTGAATCACAAGGTTTGGTTATGACAGTAAATGGCAATGTGTCCGAGTCAATTAATATTAACAATTACTTGGGTGCATCTTTTTCTACATTCTCATTAAAGGAGGCGTCTAGTAGCGATGGTCGCGACCTATTCCTACGAGACTCAGGAACTTACTATGTTGATGAAGAAAATATTTATGAGGGCATTGATGTAGCGAGCGACGAAATAGGAATTATTCAATTCAGAGATGCCGACCTATCAGACAGGAATGTAAGTTTTATTTATTTTGACTTAACACTTGAATCAACAGGTGACAATCGTTACTTGATTTTTGATGACACCAATTCCTACATTAAAGACATTAGCAATAACTTAATTAACCCAGTAAGGGTTTCACTAACTTTTGTTGAAGGCGAATCTACTACAACAAAAATAATTGGCAATAGGCAAGAGTATTACGGCAACTATTACACGGAAGCAGTAAGCAATATTGATAGCATAACAAAAGTTGGCTATACTACAGACCAAGACGTTGAAACATTTGCGGGATACAATGGCTATGAAGATTCCGTGTTTAGCGCATCACATACTTTGTACTATTTAACAAACGGAGTGCAAATACACGTCGTTGTTAGAATTTGGCTAGAAGGTGGCGACCCACTTTGCACAAACTCTATTGCAGGTTCTTTATTAAACATCGCTTTGCAATTTGACAATATTGCAGAAAGTGAGGTGATTTAATGGAACGTAAAAATAAATTAACACCAATACTTGTAAGTTTTAGTTTGGTAGTGCTTCTACTAGTTGCCAATATAACTTCTGTTTATGCTTGGTTTAACGGTCAAGGCTACATAGGTAAAACAATGTCCTATAACAGGACAATTTATATTGGTTCTGTTGACTCAAATGTCACAAACCATTACGGATATACCGACATTTATAACAACTTCGTGTATGAAGAGATTGACCCACAAGTTGGCTTTACAGAAAATAATTTAATTCCTGGAAGTTTCGTTCACATAATGACCGACATTGAAAACGAGTCTCAACAAAACGATATGATTATAAGCCTATATTTGCAAAATGTCGTTTATGATTCGCCACTAAATGACTACCTTTATTTTGGAACCAACGACCCAATAATCGCAAAAGGTATTTATAAAACTTCGGCTGTTTATGATAGCCAAACTGACCAATATACTTTGAGGAGCGTTCCTCTACTAACCGCCTACACGATAGAGGCAGGACAAACATTATCACTTTACTGGTACATTTACATAGACTCAGACGCTGGTATGGAAATTGCAAATACATACATAAGCCTAGGTACAACGACAGTAGTTTATAACTAATCAGTAAGTTTAACCGCAATACTTTAAAGGAGGAGAACAAATGCGTAAATTTAAAAGCCATACTAAATTAAGCCCATTTATTTTAGTTTATTTGATTTTAGTTTTTATAGTTTTTAATGTAACTGTGACCTATGCATGGTTTTCTTCTCAATTAACCGATATTGCTGGTACATTAAATTTAGGCGAACTTGCTGCCACTGTTAGAATTTATGAAAACTATGACGATTCACTTGGCGGAGATACCTACATTGACGGACTAACTGATGCAGTAAGTATTTATTCTTCTGCTACGAGCGTTACAACTTATGACCTTATTCAAAAGCCATGGTACTCAAACGAGTATACATCAATTTATCTTGAAGTTGAAAATACTGGAACTATTGACTTAAAATCTATTTTAAGGGTTTATTATGACAATACAAACATAACAGAGTTTTTGAGTTACTACTACTATCAACTAGTAGATGTTACCGATGCAGTTAACGCGTATAGCCAAGTTACGGCTAGAGAAAATGTATCCGCTTATAACGAAGACTTTCAAGATACAATTGCTTCCAACATAACAACCTATATTTCAAACATTACTACGAACGGCTATTGTATTGCAAATAGTTTGCCAGTAATAAATATGGGTACTACCGAGGCTACTGAGTCCACTTTTTATAGACTAGATGTCGCTCTTAGTGAAATACCTACAGAGCTTTTAACCGAGTATAACAATTTGACACAAGAGGAAAGAGAAATTTCTATAAACGCAATTGTTACTCTAAAACAAACAAACGCACCAGATGACGACAACGACGATAGCGGACTATCTATTTACGTTTCAACTTCTGATGCATTTATAAACGCAATAAACAGTGCGTCAAATGGTGACACACTTTATCTTACTACCAACATTGCAATTTCAAGAAACGTTACAATAACGCACAGGGTAAACATTGTTTTAAACAGTTACACGCTAACAATTAATGGTAACCTTGCTTATGATATAGGTAGTTCTGGCATAACGAGACTGGACGTTTCAGATAGTTCCACTCTTTATGTACTTGGAGACCTGATTATTGATACGCCAAATTCCACCTTTAAAATTTTAGGATCTGGTGGTAGCGCACAATCAGTAATTCTAGGAAACGGAACAGATGAAAACACTGGTGACTTCTATGTAAACTGTTTAAAAGATGACAACGATGTAGACACTTATGGCTATTATCAATATGGCGTTTCCGTTATGAAAAAGATTTCTACAATTGCTGTTACTTATGCAACAATGGAAGTAGACAGCAATACAAGAGTTTCAATAGGCGTAGCAAGCACAACTGGTGCAATTACATCGGTAAGTGGCGCAAGCAACATTGAGGTTTATAACTACGGCGAAATTCAAAACATTGACTTTTCTAGTATGACTCAACAACCAGAGAGCAATGTTCAAATATATATTTATAACTCAAATAAGTTCTCAACCACAGGTGTTGCAATAGGTCTTCCTACTTGGTCACTTGGCTGGATGTCAAGAGAACTTAATAGCATTTCTAACCCAATAAATACAAGGGTTATTAACGGTCCCGGTTCCACAACAGGATATAGTGTAACCGGCTCTTTGGTTTTCTTAGACATTGATATTGAAAACATTGATAATGCTAGCGATTCTGTTATAGATTTAACAAATGACTACTACAGGGTCAATATACAACTAGACTCAATAGGAACAGACACGAGGACGGTAAACTACTATTTGCAAGAGTATTACAACAATCTTCATAACGGTGCAACTCAAGCGGAGTATGAAGCATGGCTTGCAACCATTAAAGGTATTGCTCTTTACACTTACAACACGACAGTAGTTAAAGTTTTAGACTTTACTTTCATAAACACATATATGACAGTTTTAGAGTCTTTAGATTTGTCGTTTGCCAACATTGAGAACGACGCAATTCCAAGTAGTGCCTTCTACAATAAGGTTACATTGCAGTATGTTTACTTCCCAGTTGACGAAATTTCAATTGGAAGTGCCGCTTTCTATGGTACTTCAATAGGTCAAGTTACGTTGTCAAGTTCAATAGTTTCAGTTGGCATAGACGCATTTAATGTAAACACCTCATTAAACGGACTACTCGAAGTCTTTTATGAGAGCGAAAATACATCTACCTTACTAAGCTACATATCTAACTTAACATCAGACAAGACACTACTATTTATGTCATCTTCAAACATGACGTCATTCAAAACAAATTATGCAATTACGGACGCGTGGTACATAAATTCCTATACCACATACGACTTTATAGACGAATATTTAAACTATTATAGAATTATTGACGGCAACAGTGTTGAAGTTGTTTACTATGGAGGCAATTGGAATAACCTAAGTATTTATAATAACATAGTTCATAATACGACTACTTACAGGGTTGTAGGAATATCAAGTTCTGCTTATAGGCGTGCCATTAACGCTGGCGGAACAACGGCAATAAATATACACTTGCCAAGCAATATGACTTACATAAGAACAGATATCTTCTATAACGCATACATAGACAACTTAGACCTAGGTAACGTTGCAAGCATTGGCAATTATGCTTTCTATAATGCAAGAATTACAACATCAAACGCTAGACCAACAAGTTTCTCTGCTATGACGGCTGTTGGAATACAAGCCTTTGCAAATTCGACAATAGGTACTACTGGCACAACTTCACTTTCAACTTTTGAAACTGCAAATACGACTGATGGAGTAATAAATAATACACTAGACCTTCACGGAACTTATGCAATAGGGGACGGAGCATTTAACTCAGCCTCTTTCTATGGCGTGGTATTAGACCTAAGTGGCATAACCAGCATAACTGCTAGTATGACTAACAACTTCTCCTTATATGGTTGTGAACTTTATTTGGACGGAGTTACAACAATTGGCGACTCTGCCTTTGAATTAAAATTTAAGAGTTATACAGAACTTTATCCTTACAACAAAGTTTCGGCTTTTGAAGTAATGACTATAGGAAGACTTGCCTTTAAGGGTATGTACCTAGATGAGTTCTCAATTGGTATTAAAACACTATATGTTTCACAAGCAGAGGTAAACACTTATTGTAGTTATGGTGGAACGACTAGTGGTATGATATATTCTGATTTCCAAGCAACCAACTTAATTATTGACGGTATGCTTCCAGAAATATCTTCAGGTAAAGCAACATTCCTATTCGGTAGTGAAACCTCAGATAGGGAATATGACAACGTTACCATTAAAAACACCAACGGACTACTTTATGACTTTATGTTTTATGGTTCGGCACTAGCAAACGCAATAACAATTACGAACTTAAATTTATATGATATAAGCAACATAGGAAGTTATGCTTTCTATTACGCTACTGTGACAAATGTTTATTCTTACTCTGGCGAGACACTACTTGATGATAGTGCAGCGACAATAATTCAAGAGTACGCATTTAGATATAGTGATGTAGGCTCACTTGGAGATTTGACTTTAGTTGCCATTGAGACTTACGCTTTTGCTGACTCTATAGTACCTGCAACTGGCATTGATGTTACTGGTACAGTCGCAAACTATGCTTTCTATAACAGTGACACAACAGGGGTTACAGCGATATCCTTTGACGGAACAATAGGCAGTTACGTATTTGACGGTGCAAGCCTTTATACTGTTACATCAATGTACTTAAGCGGAACAATTGGACAATATACCTTTGAAAACGCCAGAATTTATGACTGTACGAGCCTTGTGTTTGAAGACATTGCAATTGCATCAAATACTTTCCTTAACACAATAATTAGTTCTGCATGCTATATTGACACACTTGGAACTTCAAGTGCCGCAACATTATCTTTCTATACTCTATCTGCAACAACATCAACTCTTGACCTTACAAGTTGTTTAACTATTGCAAATGAGGCACTAAGAGACATTGAAGTACTTACAGTAAGATTAGGAAACACAACTTTCTATAACAACAATCAAAGCAACTTTGTATATGGAACAAGTGCTGGCGGTATATTTACAGGTGGCGATGTAAGCACAATCACAAACCTATATATTGACGGCGAACTTCCTGTTCAAAGACTTGGCACTTACGTTTTAGGTGCAAATGGCGCTAATATATATATAAGTAATATATACATAACTCAATATTGTACTAATATACCAGATTACATGTTCTATTCATATAGCGTATCTGGCAGATTGATAGTAACAGATATGTATATACAATCTGAGGATTTAACGATTGGCGAATATGCCTTTAACTGTATTTCGGTTGGCAACATTGAATATGACGCACTAAATTATGGCGAACTTTCATTTACTGGTGACTATGCCTTCCATTTTGCAACTATTGGCGACTTTACAAACTTTGTTTATTATGATGACTTGTTACTTGATTATGCTGGTGTGTTACAAGACGTTACTGAGTATGCTTTCCAATATACAACATTTAGTCAAGACTCAGATTTAAGCCTATTTGAATATGCATCCAGCATTGGCAACTTTGCCTTTGAGCATGCAACATTTACAGCAAGTAGTGGTGGAGCAAAAGTTTCATTTGACTTTACAAGAGTACCTACAATCGGACATTCAATTTTTGAAAACATATACAGTCCACTTGGAACAATAACTCTAGGCAACAATGAATATTACAACAGCCACTTACCAGAATATTATTATGGCAACGAATCTGGTAGTGAAGGTATATTTGGAGACGCTGGCACAATAACCGTTGAAGAGGTTATAATAGCGGGCAACTTACCAGACGCAAATGTAAACGAGATGTACCAAACTAGGGCACTAGGTCTAAGCGGTAACTCATCTCTTACTATTGGCGTACTAACAATTGAAGCAGCCGTTACAATACTTCCAGATTATGGCTTTAGCGGTTATAGCACAAGTTACAGGAACCACATAACAACACTTGATATATATTCATCAAGTTTAAATATTGGCGAGGACAGTTTTGCATATACCGATATAACTTACTTCAACATATACAGTTCAAGCCTTGACTTTAACACAAAATCTTTTGAGTATTCTATTTTAAGAAACATAGTGTACGATAGGACTTCTGGCGTGGGAGAAATAACTTATAACGCTGGTGCCGAGTATACATTCCAATACGCAACAATCTATGCAATTACAGGTCTTACAGACGCAAGCAGCGGCGTAGTACAAGAAATAAGTGCCTACTCATTCTATCATGCAACTTTTGGAACAGATTGTAATGTCACATTTATTAACTACGCAGAGGTTATTGAAAATAATGCCTTTATGTATACGACCTTCTCAAAGACTTCTGCTAACGCTTATGTGAGCCTAGATTTGAGCCACGCAATTACTCTTGGCGAAGAGTTGTTTGCCTTTATACCAATTAAAATTGGCAGTTTAACATTAGGTAATTCAAGTTACGCAGCACTATATGGCGATTCTTACTCTTATGGTGATGGAGTAAACGGCGTACTTTATGGCGCAGGCAGAATTGATGTACTTAACATAGTTGGCAACTTACCTGCAATTAACTCATATAACGCACTTGGAAACAGTTATGTTGACAATTCTTGGTCGGTTGATTACGGAATAATAAACATTTCAAGCAGTGTTACGACGATTCCAGCAAGCGTATTTATTAGTCAATCTAGCAGTGTACCAGTTACAATTGAGACTTTAAATGTAAACGCAAATAATATTACAATTGGTCAAAATGCCTTCTATTACGCACATATTGGAACAATTAACTTCACAAACACAAGTCTAGACATCAATACCAGTGCGTTTAACACAAATGTCATCTCAACCATAAATATTAATGCGTCAACGGTTGACTTAGGTAATAGTGCTTTTGCAAACTCTGTCATTACAAACATAATTTACAATGGTTCAACCTCTGGTGTAATCTCCATGACTGGACCAAGCACCTTTGCAAACAGCACAATAGATGTTATGACTGGACTTACTTATGAAATTTCTTCAGTAGAGTATGGCATAGTTTATAACATTACAAGTTATGCTTTCTCTAATGCGGTATTTGCACAAGATTGTGACCTTGCTTGGGTACAACACGTAGATAGTATTGGTACTTATGCCTTTTCGGAAACTACATTTACTAAGACGAGTTCAGACAACTTTGTTGATTTTGACTTAACAGACGTAGTAACGATAGGTGCAAACGCTTTCTATCACTTACCAATTAGTTTGGGCGTAGTTACAATTGGTAACAGTTCATATACTTCTAACCCATTCTATGCTTATGGTGATGGTACTTACGGAATATTCAACAACGCAGGTTTAATTCAACACTTGATTATTGCTGGAACATTACCACTTACTTCAAATATGCTTGGTAACCAAACAAGCAACATATCATATCTAACGACTTATGTTGTAGTTGAAATTAACTCTGGAATAACATCGCTACCTGCTGGACTATTTGCAGGAGCAGATACGGTTTATTCAACCCACATTGGTTCACTTTATATTTATCCAACAAGCCTTGTTGTAGGCGCAAACTTCCTATACAACACAGTTGTAACTAACTTATACATTCCAAACACTACAACCTTTAATGGAGTTGGAGCAAACGCATTTAGAAATAGCAGTATTACAAACATCAATATTCCAAATACATTGACATTAACTGGTGCTGTTGACTCTTATGCTTTCCATTCATTTGACTTTACAGATGTTACTTTAAATGTTTCGTCAGTATCTTATCTTGGCGCTTATGCATTCTCTTATATTACTTACGATGACGCCTTGACATTTAATTCTGCTTTAACACTTATTGATGCAAATTACGCCTTTGCTTTTGCAAATATCTCAGGCAATTTAACATTTAACAGCATTCGTTCACTTGGTTCAAATATGTTTAACGGAATAGTAAGTGGAACGAATGTTACTTACACATTTGTATTTGAAGAGTGTTTAAGCGTTACAAGCGATTACGCCTTTGCAAATATGAATGGTGGCGGAACGGCGCACTTGATAATTGGCGGTCTTCCAACACTTAACTCATATAGGGCGTTCTATGACAGCACAAACGTTTTAACCATAGTGTTTGACTCAGAATTAATTAACTTAAATGCAGACAATATTTTTGAACTTGCAGACGAATTAATTAGTATTTCATTCAACAATGAAATTTATGTAACAGTGGTAAATGCGACAATTACAACAATTCCAAGCACAGTAAAAATATATGTTCCAGGCAGTCTACTTTCTGACTATTTGATGGACCAATACTGGTCACTTGTTATGAGCCAAATTAGTACAACTTATAACATTGATTATTCAAGTACTTGGGGCTTCTATATTTTAGGCACAACTTATACTGCACACATTTGTAAGTATCTAGGAGTATTGACAACGGTTGCTATACCAGCAACACTTACTTATCGTTCTCAAACTTATACGGTTCTATCGCTAGGTGCAGATGTATTTAGCGGAACAGCGGTTACTGTTATAACTATTCCTAGGGGAGTAGAAAACGTAAATATGGATATGTTTAGTAACAGTGAAATTGAAGATGTAAGCTTCACTGGAACAGGAACTGAGCCATTCTATATTGATACAGACGCAAATAGCAATAAAGTTATTTACGAATCGAGCGACATGACGGTTCTTTATAAATACTTACCATCTAACACTTCTACATCTTACACAATTGAGACGACAGTTATAGAAATTGCTGAAAAAGCGTTCTATCACAACGATTACTTGCAAACACTTACATTTATTGCTGGTACGGTTCAAAACACCAACATCAACAGTTATGTAACAACTTATCCTTACAACTTGACATTGTCTCAATATGCAATAGCAGAAAATTCTGCCTTAACTACAGTTCATTTACAAAACAATTCTTCTGGTTTTGGTGTACTTTTGAGTTCGTACGCAATTGCATCTAACCCAGTCTTAACAAGCATAAGTATTACGGGCTTTGCTTCAATTATTAACAGCTATTCTATTTATAACAATACGGCTGTAACACTCGTTGAATTGCACCCAGCAACAAGTTATGCTTATGGTAACAAAGGTAAAGTTTACTCTAACATATCAATTGAACCTTATGCGTTCTTTGGTACTGGCACAACTACTGGCACTGCGTGTTTCTATACAGATACTTATGAGAACTACATTTATAGTCGTGCATTCTCAAATTCAAGAATTACACTATTTGAGTTTAATGTAAACGTTACTGTTACAGGTTACAACGTTGACGTTTATAACGCAGACGCATTTGCAGTTGGTGTTACCGTTGAAGTTAATGCAAATGGCGACGTAGTTCAAACCTATGAAAGCATAGTAATTAGAGTACCAAGTACATTACTAGCAACTTATCAAGCACTTCCAGGCTTCTCATTCTACTATGATTCAATAGTCGGAGTTACAACCTTTACTCACGTTCCATAATGAGTAATAAAAACCTAAATTTATAACAATCTTAAAAGAGGAAAAAAGATATGGATAAAAATACAGATAAGGAAATTATTGGCAGCGGTTTAGCGGTCAACAACAGAGGACCATCGCCTCCAGAAAGTGGTAAATCACTCGGCGAAGGAGCTTCTAATTTGGACGACTTAAATCTTAAAACTTCTAAGGACAAAAAAAAGAGGTTTACACCCGTAGATTTAGAGGATTTAAAGGACAAATTAGACAAGCGAGAAATCGGTTTTTTTCGTAATTTGACGACAAAAAGGTATACAAAAAAGGTCTCTCGTGATATAATTATTGGCAGACTAATATCAATTGGTATGATTTTAATTTTACTAACCATAGGCGTTGTGTACTCTTTGAGTTATACTTATGTCAATTCTGGTTATGGAATTAACGTCATTGCGGACCAAAGAATTACCAAAGCAGTCTCTTTGAGCGACGATGATAATTTTCAAAGATTAAGCGTTGGTTTGAAGGCTTCCGCAATCACCTCCTTAGATAACATATCTTATAGTTGGTTGCCACCTGGCTTAGATGACCTAGGCGGCGGTTCCCATAATGGTGATAATTACATATGCTATACGTTTTATGTACTTAACACTGGAGATGCGGATTTAACTTATACTAGTGATCTGCGCATTAAACTGAGCACACAAAGTGTTGAAACAGCGATGCGCGTTGAAATTTTTAGCGATGGAGTTCCTACTGTCTATACCCACACCTATGAAGAACAAATTGATGGGGAAATAGAAGGGACAGGCGTTACTGTTGAAGAGTTTTACTCTTTAGACACAATAGCGCACGACGTTGTTAACTTATCACTGGGAAGCTATGACAGATATACCGTTGTCATTTGGCTTGAAGGAGCAGACTATGATTGTGTGAACGACAAGTTTTCTTCAGAGCTTCAAATGATATGGAACATATCTGTAATAGAAGATGAGGAGGTGTAATTATTGGTCAAATTATTGCCTTTAATCAAAAATAAACAATAAAAAACAAAAAGGAGAAAAAAATGAAAAATCAAAAAAAACTAACTGCAATAGTTACAAGCGTAGCAATGTTAGCAATTACTGCAATGGCTACGACAACAGCAACATTTGCATGGTTCACAAGAGGAACACAAGCAACTGCTAGTGGTTTTGATTTTACAGCATCTGCTGCTTCAGGTATCCAAGTTTCTACAGACGCATTAACTTGGAAATCAAGTATTACAACTACAGACTTTGATTTAACAGCAGGTCAACCACAAGAAAATAGTAGGCTTTCTATTGCTTCAATGGAACCAGTTTCTACAATTGATGGTACAGCCGATTTAACAGACGGAGAGTTTGACTTCTATACAGCAACCTCTGGCGACGGTAACTTTACTATCAGTGCAGATCATACTAATTACTTGGTATTTGACTTGTATTTCTTAAACCAAGGTGCTGACGCATTAACTTTAAGTTTAACAAACGCTTCAGCAGTAACAGATGGCGTAAATGATCAAGATGCATCACTTTCTACAAGAGTTGGCTTTGTTGTAGAGGGAAGTAACAACGACCCAACAACAGCAACTGGCTTAGCAGGTGGAAGCAGCACTTACATTTGGGAACCAAATTCTACAACTCACTCAGCATCAGCATTAGCTGCAGGCGTAACCGCTTCAGCAAAATATGAGTATCATGGTTTGTATGACAACAATGGTGGCGTACCAGTTACAGATATTGACTATTATGGTCACTTAACTGCAAACGCAAGTTACACAACAATTGTTGACACAACTCATGACCTTGAAATTGGTGATAGCGGCGTAGTTACCGTATTACCAGGTGCAGGCAGTGGACAAATCACTAAAGTTAAAGTATTTGTTTGGATGGAAGGACAAGATGTTGACTCTAACAACGCCGCTTCAACAGGTGACGTAGCAATAGAGCTAGCATTTGACTCAGGTGCAGACGCTACTCAACTAGGTGACAAAACCGCAGATACTCTTACTTCACTTGCAGGAACTACTACTCTAGCAGTAACAGGAGCAGGTGACCTAAGTGTTACTTACTCAGCTTATGTATTCCAAACAGTAACTGATACTAATATTTCTGTTGATTACAGACTATACTTAGCAACTGGTTCTGCAACTTATGCAGTAACTGATGTAACTGAAATTACATTAGATAACGACATTGCAGCAACTCCTGGAACATACAATGTTGTAGTAGTTGGCAAATTGACTGGTTCAATTAGTAGTAGAACAGCTACTGACGTTATAGTTGCTTAATGAACTATAACCTCAACAAGTCTTATGTAAAATAGGACCAAACAATGTTATATAATTGTTTTGAAAAAAATAATATATATACTAAATTTCACATTAAAACAAAAAGGAGAAAAAAATGAAAAATCAAAAAAGACTAACAGCAATAGTTACAAGCTTAGCAATGTTAGTGGTTACTGCAGCAGCTACAACGACAGCAACTTATGCATGGTTTACAAGAGGCTCTCAAGCAGCAGCAAGTGGTTTTGACTTTACAGCATCCGCTGCTTCAGGTATTCAAATTTCTACTGATGCATTAACTTGGAGATCAAGTATTACAACAACAGACTTTGATTTAACTGCAGGTCAACCACAAGAGAACAGTAGACTTTCCATTGCTTCAATGGAACCAGTTTCTACAGTTGATAGCCTAGCTTCAGGAGAGTACACTTTCTATGGTGCAACTTCTGGTGATGGTAGCTTTACTTTGGCACAAGATTTAACAAATTATCTAGTATTTGATTTATATTTCTTAAACCAAGGTGCAGAAGACCTAACATTAAGCTTAACTAAATCTTCATCAGTTGTAGATGGTGCAAACGACCAAGACACTTCACTTTCTACAAGGGTTGCCTTCGTTATTGAAGGTAGCGACAACGTCCCAGCAGTAGTTACAGGACTAGCAGAAGGAGTTGGTACTTATATTTGGGAACCAAATTCTACAGCTCGTTCAGCATCTGCTTTAGCAAGTGGGGCAACAGACTCAGCAAAATATGAATATAACGGAATATCTGGAGACAATGGAAGCACAGAAGTTACTGACATTGACGCTTACGGACTATTAAGTTATAACGCAACTTACACTACTCTAGTTGACACAGCAAAAGATATTAACATCGGTGATTCTCCAGTTATTGGAACAGTTCCAGGGGCAACCAATGGACAAATCACTAAGGTTAAAGTATATGTTTGGATGGAAGGACAAGACGTAGATTGTAACAACGGAACATCAGCAGGTGACGTTTCTATATCTTTAGCATTTGACTCAGGTGCAACTTCTACTCAACTTGGTAGTAAAACTGCAACCGCTTTAAGCACTCCTGTTGCTGATACAATCGTAACAGTAAGTGGAGCAGGCGACTTAGGTGCTACTTATATAGCTTATGTATTCACAGATGAAACTGATGCTACAGTATCTCTAGACTACAGACTATACCTATCAACAGGTACAGTAACTTATTCTTCAACAGATATTACTGAAATAACATTAGATACACCAGTAACAGCTTCTGATACTTATAATGTTGTTGTTACAGGCGAGTTGACTGGTTCTATCGGAAGCAGAACAGCAACTGATGTAATAATAGCGTAATATTTGAACATTAAATTAAACTAAGAGATTAAAAAATGGGAAATAAAGCAAAAACAGTTCCAATATTATTCAGTGTTGCAATGATGCTTGTAACTGTTTTTGCGATTATTTCTTTTACTTATGCATGGTATAACAGAATTACTCATGCGGCAATTACAACAATAACAATGTCTACTTCTCAATCGGAAGGCATTTTGCTTTCTGGTAATGGGTCAGATTGGAGTCCAACTTTGACTACAGATGGTAGTATCGCTAGTATTGATATTGACCAAAATTTACTAGTAAATTCTATTTCATCAAGTGCGACAGTTGTTAATGGTAATATGCAATTTTATACAGGTGAATTTTCTGGCAATACTTTCTCAACAATTTTGTTGACGAATAGTGACCTGTATTACGTATTTGATATTTATATATTGAATAACGATGCTTATGCAAAAAAATTAACTTTAGGAATGGACTCAAGTGTTACAGATTTAAGCGACAAAGATGTTGAATTATCAACTAGAGTTGCATTCTTGAATTTTGGCTATGCCACTAATTCAGAAGATGCAATTGCGCTTGATGGCACAGGCATTTCCTCAGTTGATTATATTTGGGAACCAAACTCAACAACAAGAAATGACAAAATTGATTTATATCATAGTAGTTATCTTGCAGAGGGCAAGGAACCTTATGACGGTGTAAATATGCCAGCAACGGGACTAACTTTGGTAGACAACTTGGTAACAGATGTTTTAGGAACACCTCAACAAGAAGCCGTTGAAGTTACGACTTACGACCCTATTAGTGCTGGAGAGTCCAATGATATTACATTATTGATGCCAGAGGCTATAACAAAAATTAGGATTTATATTTGGTCTGAGGGACAAGACATTGATTCAACAAATTCAATTTCTGGTGGCGCAGCAAATATTAATTTTAGTTTTAATAGTTATGACGTAGCATTAGTGGGACAAGACTATGTGGCTATTGAAAAATTTAACACTCCTACAATAGTAAATGATGTGGCAGCACATTATACTTGGAGTGCGACCACAACAAACCTTTCCGCTACGACTTATTCGGAAAATTATATTATTAAACTTGCCAGATATGTCGGCGGCGAACTAACCCCTATTAGAACTGTTTTTACAACAGCAACCTCGCTAGATATTGATGAACTAGCAGCATTAGAAGTGGGGCAGTATTATGTAAACGTTAAAGTGTATTCGGAGATATACGGATGTAGTAGTTATTCAAATACACTGTCGTTCAATATTTTAACACCTCCAACCAATTTTGAACTTGTTTCATCAACAGTTAGTTGGAACACAGTTGCAAACGCAGCATCGTATACAATTAGTGCGTATAATGATACCACTGAGGTTACTTATACGGTGACGACGACCTCATTAACATTAGATTTAGTTAATACAATGTTTGATGGAGATGTATACTTGCCAAGTGGAGCACAATATAGAGTTAGCGTAAAAGCTAATGGTAATTTGGGCTATGCAAGCAGTGAATATAGCGCCACACTTACTTGGTTGTATTAAAAATATGGAGAAAAACTTATGAAAACAAGGCGAATCATGAAGATTGTAGGCAATACTTTAATTTGGATAATCTTCGCACTTTCTTTACTAACAGTTATTTTATCTTTAAGTACTACAGAAGGCGTACCGAACATTTTTGGTGTAGGGTATTTGTCCGTGCAAACAGATTCTATGGAGCCAGTTTTTGGTCCCGGAGACTTGATTTTTGTTGAGACTACAAGTCCTACAGATCAATTTGAAATAGATGATATTGTTACTTTTAGAACAATTATTGAAGGTGAGCAAGTTTTAAATACTCACAGAATTATTTCCTACGCTACTATTGCGGGAGTTAGATATTATTCTACTCAAGGTGATAATGTTAATCAATCAGACTTGGCTACAATTACTTCAGGCGACATCGTTGCTAAGTATATTGGTATTAAATTAAATGGCTTTGGAAGCATTGTTGATTATATTCAATCAAGCACAGGTTTCTTAATCTGTATCGTTCTTCCATTAGCGGCAATATTTATTTACCAAATTGTAAACTTTATTATGCTACTTTCAAAATATAAAGAAAGTGACAAGAAAGTTGTTGCTGGTCTTGAATCATTGACTGAAGAAGAAAAACAAGAACTTGCTAAAAAGTACTTGGAGTCTTTGGAGCAAAAGAAAAAAGACAACTAAACAATAGATTTTAACAATTAAAGGAGTAGGGCTACTATGTTGGCTAATTTTATTATAGATTTTTTCGGCCAATTGCTTGATGGCATACTGACAATAGTACAAGGAATTGTATTCGGTATTCTAACAGCATTTGACGTTGTAACCTATGGCAACACCATAGCAACCTATAGTGAAGAACTGGGTGGCTGGTTTTGGATTGTAGGAATTCTATGTATTTTATTAGTCTTTGGCTTCCTTTTAGGAATTATTTACTTAATCTTTCGTGGTATAAAAAGACTTATGGTTATGGCACAAAAGGCAGTCGTTCAAGACGACTTAGTTAAAGAAGTTAACTCCCTAAACAAAGAAGTTATGCGCCTTAACCTTGAAAAAGACAAAATTTTGTCTATGAAGGTTTCTCAAATAGGTTTAAATCCAAATGAAATTTCCGAACTGACAGGTGATGAACTTGAGTCTCTTAATGAGGACAGCAACGGACAAAGCAACACTTCAAGGTTTTATAAACTTACAGAAGTTGATAAAATGTTTGAAAATTATGTTGCACCACAATATGACAACAAAATTGATTTACCGGGACTTTGTGAAAGGTTTAGAAATTTTTGTTGTTCAAAATTAAAACTTTATTACACAATTGATATCATTAGATTATTCGTCGCTTCATTCTCATCTACAAGATTAATCATATTGCAAGGTATTTCAGGAACTGGTAAAACATCTCTTGCTTACGCTTGGGGTAAGTTTTTACAAAACGATGCACTTATTGCATCAGTTCAACCGTCTTGGAGAGATAAAGCCGAAATATTTGGTTATTTCAACGAGTTTACTAAGAAATATACAGAGACAGATATATTAAAACAAATGTATATAGCAAACTATACAAACGAAGTATACATAACAGTAATGGACGAGATGAACATTGCGAGGGTTGAGTATTACTTTGCAGAATTACTATCTATTTTGGAAATGCCTAGTAAGGATGAGTGGATTGTAGAACTTGTAGCAAGCGTATGGGACAATGACCCTAAAAAATTAGTTGGCGGCAAGTTACTAATACCTCAAAATATGTGGTACATAGGAACAGCCAATAACGATGACTCTACATTCGCTATTACAGATAAGGTTTACGACAGAGCTATGCCTATTGATATCAATACAAAGGGTACCCCATTTGAGGCACCTGATACCCCAGCTATGAAACTTGGCTTTGACCACTTCAATATGTTAATTGAAAAATCAATAAAGGATTTTCATGTTTCAGAAGATAATTTGCAAAAACTAGAACAATTAGACGACTATGTTATTCAACATTTTAGACTTGCTTTTGGTAACCGTATTTTGCGTCAATTAAAGACATTCGTTCCATCCTACATGGCGTGTGGTGGTTCAGAACTTAACGGAATTGACTATGTAATGGCAAAAAAGGTTTATCGTAAGTTTGCATATTTGAACTTGTCTTATGTAAGAGATGAAATTGAAGGATTAATTAAGTTTATGGACAAACTCTTCGGAAAAGAGAGTATGCAAGAATGTAAAGCATGTCTAAGCGAATATCAAAAACTAGTATAATAAAAAAATAAAAAAATAAATGGGAAAGGTAAAAAGTGAAAAGTAGTTATTCTATTAATTTCTATAAAGCGTATATGTCATGGAAACGTACGCTGGAAGATGATAAGAAGTATAAAGATTACAAAGAATCTTTACACAATAATACCAGTGGAAACAACTTTTTAAGCGGTGTTGTCGGCAACAAACTGCTGGATTTTGAATGGCTTGAAAAGATTGAAGCCACATTGCCTTTTATGGATAAGGCAATAAGAGAGTCTAGAACATTTATTGAACAAAAAGATGAGATTGTGCCTATTGAAAAGGTTAAAAGAGTAAATACACAATCCATTAGGCACTTGGCACAACATACAAATATGATTGCCAGGGTAGAAAAAAATAATGAAGTAAAACCAGATAGAATATTAAATATTTATTATGAATCAAATAGTGCTATTTATGAAAATAGGTTCCTTTTTACCCTTTTAGGAAGGTTAAATGAATTTATTGAAAGGCGCTATGAGGATTTAAGAAACAAAGATGAGCGCATTGATGTAAAATATGACATCAATAAAACAGTAAAAAGAAAAAACAAAGTGTCTACAATGACTCTTGAGTTTGCATATAAAACTCAAGCAGATAACCAAAAAGTAGATGTTACAGAAGATGTTTCACATCTTTCTGGCTATGGAAGAATTGTAAGGATTAGAAGAATTATTAGTGACTTCTATTCTTTGCCATTAATTAAAGAATTACACGGCGTAGAGCTTATTAAACCACCACTTATTCAAACAAACTTGTTGACAAAAAACGTTAACTTTAAAACTTGTGTGGACTTATGGGATTACATTAGTAGGTATAACAGCAAAGGTTATACTTATGAAGATAAAACGTTTGATGGCAAAATGCCAAAGAGGACAGACGATGAATTGTCTGATGTTTTCGTGTTTACAAACTTCTTAACTGAAATTGTGTTTAATACTGAATTTAAAAGACACATAGAGAGAGACTATAAACAACAATTAAAGTTAGAAAAAGAAATTGAAAAGCGCAATAAAGAGCTTGAAATTCAAAGACGAAAAGATGAATTAGAAGAGAAAATTAGAGTTGCTATTGAAAGAAAAACAACTCCTTTAAATAAAAAGATTGAAGTTCTAGAAGATAAATATAAATTGTTGCAATTTAAACATGAGGCTTTGCAATACAAACATAAGATTATGGTTGATATGGCAAACGATGTTATGAGACAACATAGGCTAATTGAGAAAGAACAACAAAATATTAGAGACCTACGAAGCACAATCAATAGCATTGAAGAGCAAATTAGAACCAAAAATGTTGCCATTGCTGAAGCAAGACATACGCTTAACATGGCAGATTACCCAATAACTCAAGAAAAAGCAGAACAAAGAATAAAAGAACAAAGAGACAAAGAGTTAAGGGAGAAAGTATTAAAGTATCAAGAGATTAAGCAAAAAGAATTGAACGATGCTATTAAGAAATATCAAGAAGAAAAACTAAAAGAGTATAAAGAACAAGTATTAAAGTTCCAAGAGACTAAGCAAGACGAATTAAAAGTATTGCCAATTAAAGTTGATGGACTATCCGATGACGAAATTGAGGCTTTAAGACTTAGTGAAGAGACAGAAAACACTGAACAAATTGATGTTGTAGAACCAATAGTTGAAGAGCCAATAGCACCTTCTCCTATAGATGACTTGCCAATAATAGGTGACGAGGAAGGGTCTTTAATGGGCTACGGACTTCCAGAGGAAGATGATAGTAGTTCAGACGATTTTGACGAGGATTATGACAAGTATAAACTAGAAGAGTTGATACAAAAATTAAAAGAATTAGAAGAATAGAGGCAAAATGAAAGAAGAAACAAAAAACCGACGCGTATTAGATAAAGTAATTTCAATTATATTAATCGTTTTTATTGTTGCATCTACTTTTACAGCCATTCTATTTAGTTATTATCGTTCTCAAAACAAAATGATTACTGTGTTTGGCTACTCGGTTTGCTACATTTTGACTGCAAGTATGGAGCCAACACTAAATGTTGGAGATGTAATTTTAATTAAAGACACTGACCCAACTGAAATACAGATAGGCGATATTATTACCTATAAAAGCGATTATGGTAGCCTCGCAGGTAGTTATATTACGCACAGGGTAACGCAAATTACTGACAACGAGGGAGTGCTTTGGTTTACAACCAAGGGAGACGCAAACTCCGTTGAAGATGTAGAAATTATAACGGTTGCAAAAATTGAAGGCGTATATGTTAGAGAAATGCCCATAATAAAGTTTTTAGCCTCTATGTTAAGTAACACCCTTTTGTTTGTTACAATAATAATCATTCCACTACTTATAGCTATGGCAATTCAAATTGCTGACTTTGTAAAAACCGCTAAAAGTAAAGAAGAATAAAAAGATAGAATAAAAGTCCATAACTAAAGGACTTTTATTTTTTTGTTGACAGTTTGTTAAAAATCAAATATACTAAGGCTACTTTATTTAAGGAACAAAACAAATGAAACAATTTATTTTAATCAACAATAACAACAATAATAATTTATTGAACACATTTTAAATGGGTTATTTTGTTGTAGATTAAAATTAAGTAAAAAGTTTTAAAATCTCGGGAAATTGCCCGAGATTTTTTTATTTTGACTTTAAAACTAACAAATATGGAGAAAAAAAGATGGAAAAACTAATTAAACAGAGTTATAGAACTCTAACAAGTAAGGAAATTACCGAAGACAAAATAGGCGAGAGGGTAAAGGTTGCTGGCTGGGTTAGCACTATTCGCGACCACGGCGGTATTACCTTTGTAGACCTAAGGGACCACTATGGAATGATGCAACTACTTATGCCAGACGAGTTCGTACACAAAATTTCAAAGGAAGATGTAATATCGGTAGAAGGTGTAATTATAGAGCGAAGCCTTGACACGGTAAACGAAAAAATTAACACAGGAACAGTTGAAATAAAGGTACAAGAACTTGAAATTTTAAGCGAGTGCGAACATACTCTGCCGTTTGAAATTATGGAGAGTATGCATGTAAACGAAGAAGTGCGCTTAAAATATAGGTACTTAGACCTAAGAAACCCAGAGATGCATAAAAAAATAATTTTTAGAAGTCAAGTGGTTTCGGCAATAAGAAAATATATGACAGAACTAGGGTTTTTGGAAATTACAACCCCAATTTTAACCTCTTCAAGTCCAGAAGGGGCAAGAGACTATATTGTGCCTTCAAGGTTGCATCCAGGTCAGTTTTATGCCCTTCCGCAAGCGCCACAACAGTTTAAACAACTTCTTATGGCGTCTGGTTTTGACAGATATTTCCAAATAGCGCCCTGTTTTAGAGACGAAGACGCAAGGGCGGACCGTTCACCAGGCGAGTTTTACCAACTAGATATGGAAATGAGTTTTGCAACACAAGAAGATGTGTTTGCAGTAATTGAAGACATAATACCAAAAATATTTAAAGAGTACGGTAAATACACCGTTTCTCAAGAAAAATTTATAAGAATTCCTTATAAAGAGGCATTAGAAAAATATGGTACAGACAAGCCAGATTTAAGAAACCCAATCATAATAAAAAATCTTACAGAAATGTTTAAAAACACATCTTTTGGAGCGTTTAAAGGCTTAGAAGTTAGAGCCATTAGCATAGATGTTAAAGACCTTTCAAAGAGTTTTTATGAAAGATTAACCGAGGATATGATGAAAGAGGGCGCAAAGGGTCTTGCATGGCTTAAAGTGCTACAAGATGGTGAGTTATTTGGACCAATTGTTAAGTTTTTAAGTGAGGACGAAAAGAAGGCAATAATAAGCCTAACGGAGGCTAGCGAGGGCTCATCTATATTCTTTATTGCAGACACTTTTAAGGTGGCTACAAGGCTAAGTGGAGCGCTTAGAACGGAAATAGCAAAGAGGCTTGACCTAATTAAAAAGGGTGAATATAAATTTTGTTGGATTACAGATTTTCCTATGTTTGAATTTAATGATGATACTCAAAAAATTGAGTTTTCACACAACCCATTCAGCATGCCACAAGGTGGGCTAAAAGCACTAGAAACACTTGCACCACTTGACATTTTAGCCTATCAATATGACCTCGTTCTAAACGGCGTGGAACTTAGCAGTGGTGCAGTTAGAAACCACGATATAGATGTTATGGTAAAGGCTTTTGAAATAGCGGGTTATACCGAGGAAGATGTAAAAAGCAAATTTGCCGCACTATATAACGCCTTTCAATATGGGGTGCCGCCTCACGCTGGCATAGCGCCAGGAATAGAACGCATTTTGATGCTACTTTTAGACGAAGATAGCATACGAGAGGTTGTGGCTTTTCCAATGAACAGAAAAGCTCAAGACCTGCTTATGGGCGCACCAAACACGGTAACTAGGCGTCAACTAAAAGACGTTCACATTGAAATAAGGTCTTAAATTGGTTTTTAAGTCAGCATATAAAGAACAATCCTATCTTAAACATTGACATATTTTGCTGTGTAGATTATAATAAATTACATATTAAAAAAAGGAAAAAAATGTAATGGACAGAAAATATAATCCAAGCGAAATTGAAAATAGAATTTACAATACATGGCTAGAAGAGGGTTATTTTAAGGCTGTCGTCAACAAAAGCAAAAAACCTTTTACAATAATCATGCCACCACCAAACATAACGGGTCAACTTCATATAGGTCACGCGTTCACTAAGTCGCTACAAGACGCAATTACGCGCTTTAAACGCATGCAAGGGTATGAGGCTTTATGGCTGCCTGGTATGGACCACGCCGCTATTGCAACGGAGGCAAAAGTTGTTGACTATTTAAAAAAACAAGGGCTTACAAAGGAAGAGGTTGGAAGAGACGCCTTTTTAGGACATATGAACGATTGGTACAAGAAGTATGGCGATCGCATTGTTGGTCAAATTAAAAAAATTGGCGCATCGTGTGATTGGGACAGGCTTGCTTTTACCTTGGACGAAAAAAGGAACAGGGCGGTAAATACTGCCTTTGTTAAACTATATAATAAAGGTCTAATTTATGAAGGTAGCAGGATTATAAACTGGTGCCCTAGTTGTAAAACGACCATTAGCGACATTGAGGTTGAATATAAAGATAGTAAAAGCAAACTTTGGCATTTAAGGTACCCATTAGAAGATGGAAGTGGCTATGTTGTTGTTGCAACGACTAGACCAGAAACAATACCAGGTGACACCGCAGTTGCAGTACACCCAAATGATAAAAGATACAAAAATATTGTTGGCAAAAATGTAATACTTCCTATTATAAATAGGGTTATTCCAGTAATTGCAGACGAATATGTAGAAATGGACTTTGGAAGCGGAGTTGTTAAAATTACACCAGCGCACGACCCTAACGACTACGAAGTAGGAAGAAGGCACAATTTAGAGAGCATTAGAGTTATGAACGACGATGCAACTATGAACGAGTTTGCAGGCAAATATGCTAACCTAACTAGGGAAGAGTGCCGTAAAGAAATTTTAAAAGACTTTGAAAAACTAGGTCTAATAGAAAAAATTGAGGACCATAAAAACAAAACAAGTCATTGTACTCGTTGCGAGACCATGATAGAGCCAATAATAAGCACGCAATGGTTCGTAAAGATGAAGGGTTTAGCAAAACCTGCCATTGAAGTTGTAAAAAATAAAGAGATTGATTTTCACCCAAAGCGCTTTGAAAAGGTTTATATAAATTGGATGGATAACATTCAAGATTGGTGCATATCAAGGCAACTTTGGAGCGGACACAGACTACCTGTTTACAGCTGTGAAGATTGCGGAAACATAATGGTAGAGGTTGATGCCCCTACAAAATGTTCTAAATGTGGTGGAACTCACATAAAGCAAGACGAAAATGTGCTTGACACATGGTTCAGTTCTGCACTTTGGCCGTATAGCACACTAGGTTGGCCAGAAAACACAGAGGAAATGAACTACTTTTTTCCAACCAATGTAATGGTTACAGGGTATGACATTATTTTCTTCTGGGTTGCTCGTATGATATTTACCTCGTTAGAGTTTACAGGCAAAATTCCATTTAGCGACGTTTACTTAAACGGCTTAATTAGAGATAGTTTAGGTCGCAAAATGAGTAAAAACTTAGGCAATGGTGTTGACCCACTTGAAATAATAAAGGACTATGGCGCAGACGCTATGAGGTTTGCCTTAATATCTAACACCAGTACGGGGCAAGATAGCAGATATAAAAATGAAAACATTTTGAGTGCAAGCCATTTTATTAATAAACTTTGGAACGCAAGCAACTTTGTTTTGATGAATGTTGATGGCTACAAAAAACAAAGCATTGAAACCCAAAAACTTGATATGGCAGATAAATGGATATTAAGCGAACTAAACAAACAAATAGAGCACACAATTCATTTGTATGACAAATTTGAGTACAATTTAGCAACAAACGAACTTTATGAGTTTGTTTGGAATAAGTTCTGCGACTGGTACATTGAAATTAGCAAAACCAGCCTATATGGTGAAGATTTAGAAAACAAAAATAAGACCGTAAATGTGCTTTTATATGTGTTAGAACGCATTTTAAAGTTACTACACCCAATTATTCCTTTTGCAACGGAGGAGATTTATTTAAGCCTTCCAGAACACGAAAAAACCATTATGAAGAGCGCTTTTCCAGTTGCAAATAAAAAGTTAATATTCAAGCAAGCAAGCCTAGAAATGGAAAGTATTATGGAAATAGTAAAATCCATAAGAAACACGAGGGCAAATATGGGCGTTGCAGACAATAAAAAAATTAGCATAATTATTCTTCCGCTTGAAAATAAGGAATTATTAATAAATTCTAAACTACTTATTGAAAAACTTGCAGGCGCAAAGAGTGTAGAATATGTTGAGACTTACGAAAACGCCAAGGCGGCAGAACTAGTATTTGCAAATTGCAGAGTTTATCTTCCAGTTAGCGATATGATAGATTTTGAAAAGGAAAAAGAGAGACTAGAAAAAGAACTAGAAAAGACAAGACGACAAATTGAAAGTTCTAGCAGAATGCTAAGTAACGAAAGGTTTGTGGCTAACGCTCCAGAACAAGCAAAAGAGGTTCAAAAAACGTTAGACAAAAATAAACAATTAGAGCAAAATATTCTAGATTCACTAAAAAAACTTGAAGATTAATTAAATTTTAAAAAAGAGAGGCAATTTGCCTCTTTTTTAATGATATAGTTACTTATTATTTATAAATGACTATTGACATTTGGTTTTTAAAAGCATACAATATTATTAATTATATATTTAACCTTGGAGGTTTTTATGGGAAGATTAGAATTGAGGCTTGAAGAACGTGGCAAAACCGTTTATGCAAATAAGACTTATGCGTCTGGAGATTCAATGCCAGTGGTTGTTGATTACGACCAAGATTCTTATGGACTATATGATAGAGATACAAATGAAAAGGTTTCTTCATATCGTTTTTACAATGGGGCAGGAATGATAGGAAATTTAAACACTAGTTTTACTTATTTACCAAATGGCTACTATTTTGCAGCCATAATAAAAGGAAAAGACAGACTAGTAGATGTTTTAATTAATCCAGAAGGAAAAATTGAAGCTAAAAACTTAAAAAACTTTGAATATCTTGGCAATGGACAATATTCGGTTACTGGTCTTTTTGGCAATAGAGTAGTAAAAGAAGTTGCAGACAAAAATTGTTTAACTGATACTGAGTTTTTGGAATCTGGTCTAAGTCTTAAAGATATGAGAAGAATTAGAAACACCGTATTAGCAAGCGAAAAACCATTAAGCGAAATGACTTTTGCAGACAAGGTACAATGGGAAGAGCGTAGACAAGCAAAACTTAAAGAATATCTTAAAGGCTATACTTATGATGACCTTTCTGGTGCCACTACAGGCAAAACTTCAAAAGAATTCGATTTAGAAGTTTTAAAAATTAAAAGAGACACCGATGCCATAAGATACTATGAAAGTTTAAAAGAAACTAACTTATGTTTAGATGTTGAGGCTTTTGCAGAAGAGTTAAAAAGAATTGAAGCAGATAAAACTAAAGCGGCTACTGCAAGTAAGGGTAAAGTTGCTGCAGTTAATCATACGGTAGATGTAGACCTTAATATGGCTTAATTACTATTAAAATTAAAAAAAACTAACCAATTTGGTTAGTTTTTTTTGTACTTATTTTAAACTGTTTTATCGTTTTCTTTTACTTTTTCAAATTTTAGCACTTCTGAGTTTTTAATTACTATATCTTTTAAATCGCGGTTTTTAGGAAATCCGTGAAAATAGCAATAACTTACTCTTCCAAAACCACTGTGTGAAACGACTAGAATGTTTTTATTTTCGTCACAAATCTCATCATAAAAACTTTTTGCTCTTTTAAAAACATCGTCAACACTTTCAATTCCTTCAAACGGAAATTTTGTATCCATGTGCCATCTGCCTGGCTCTACATCACATACGCTTATGTGTAGCCCACTCGCTTCGCCCCACATACGCTCTACAATTCTATTGTCCATAACTACTTTAAGTCCAGGGTGGTATTTTACTATTTCTTCCATAGTTTGTACAGTGCGCCTCTTTGGAGAGCAGTAGCATATATCAAATTTAATGTCCTTTAGTGCTTTTGCCGTCTCTCTTGCTTGTTCAAAACCTTTTTCTGTTAGACTAAATTCTTTATCTTCTTCACAAAAAAGTTCTCCTAAATTGTGAATAGCCTGTCCATGTCTTACGTAGTAAATCATTAAAATATTCTCCTATATTGTTTATTAAATAGTACCATTGAAAAATATTTTTGTCAAACCCTTTATTTTTTTTAAAATGAGGTTTTTTAAATAGGGTGGAGCATTATTTTATGCTATAATGTAACAACAATTTACATATTAAATAGGACAAAAATATGATTTTTACACCGCTTTTACTAATAATTAATGCAACATTTAGCAGTTATAATAATTTTTACGCCAAAGATACCTTGCAAAAGGGCATCAAAACAAATGCATACATCTATGCTCTTAATGTCGCTTTGTTAGTCTTTAGCGTATTTTTGTTTATATTTTACCCATTTGACATTACTTTTAAATTAGACCTAATTTTATTAATAATTCTTGCCGCCATTTTAAGAATTGGCGACCTTTTTGGCATGGTTAAGGGGTTGGAAGTTGTTACACCAATGGAAATGGTTACATTTGGCAGTTTGGCGACGGCGATAACCTATTTTATAGATGTAAGTATTGGTGCGTCCTCATTTAAAATATTTGCGTTATTGGCAATTTTACTAGTTGTTTTGGGTACCTTTATTTTAAGTAAAGGTAATACGGGTTTTAATAAAGCAAAACTCGCACTAATTTTAAAAGTTACTATGAGCGTTGCGCGTGGTTATGTGGCTTATTTTATTTTAAAACAAATTAGTCCAGCAAGTTATATCTTTTTTATGGCGTTTTTAGGTTGTGTTTTTTTATTACCTTTTACTAAACAAATTAAACCTACTACTGTGGCATTTAAGAAGGCATTTTTAATACAAATTTTTGGAGTTGTAAGTTTTTTGTTTGCAGCAATACTATCGGCAAGTTCTGCAACGCTATATATGCTAGTTACTCCACTAAGTTTAGCCATTACAATTTTAGCAACTTACTTCATAAATAAGCAAAAAACTAGTAGGGTACAGTTTATAGCATCTATAATAGTTTTACTTGGAGTATTGAGTTTTGCTTTTACTCAATTATAGATAAATATACATTGACACTTATTTTATTTTACCTTATAATAAAGGCGACAAATTAATAAAAATATGCATACTAGAGGTATAATACTATGACCGAAGAAATTACTAAACTCACACCAGAGGACATCAAGTACATTGAGGAAGACATCAACGAAAAAAGGCCATACACTAACTTAACGGCGGGTTATTTTGTTTTTCCGGGAGGCAACACATACTCAAAGTATAGGTACAGCAAAGAGGCAGCAATAGCCGCCTTTGAAACTCTTACCGATTGCGTTAATTGCACCAACTGCTCTGGTTGTACAAGTTGCACAAATTGCGCCAACTGCGTTGATTGCACGGCTTGCGAGCATTGCGACAATCAAACAAATTTAACTGGTGGCAAGGATCTTGGCTTTTTGGACCCAACAGATACACTTTTAGTTTTCTAGATATTGGATTAATCAAAAACCGCTCTTGAGAGCGGTTTTTCTTATTATAAAAGATTAACTATTTAAAATTTTACTTCGAAATCTCCTCTGTTTCAATTTCGTTGTAAGGAATTTCATTCTTGTTTGAATATGAATAGTTATTGTGGTCAAAGGTCATATCAAAAATATTTTCTAAAATGCTAGGATTGTTAGTAAGTATGTAAGTATTTATTTGATCAAAAGCAACACATTCATATTTTCCTTTCCAGGCAAATGGACTTCTATTATCAAGTTCATCATGAGCAACAACGATACCTTTCTCAGTAACAAGTATAGTTAAAGAGTTAAATACTGCCGAATCATTATATTTATTATAATTTGTGCCAGACCAAATTAAATTTCTATCTTTGTCATAAAAAGAATATTTTTCAGCTTTATTACCATATTTTTTATGGTTTTCTACAACCAAAGTTCCAACTTCAAAGCTAAAAGCCCTAAAATTTTTGTTTTTGGCGTCAATAGTATAGTGACCAAATCTTTTTAATAAATCCTCTTCCAAACTATTATATACTAACTCATATTGTTTTGGCTTTAACACATTTTGCATATTTATCCCCTTTATATATTTATTGTTTTATATGTACATTATAACGTAATAATAATTGTCAATATTTAAAACAAATATTATTTTTCTATGCTTCCATTCCTTGTTCAGATAGCATATTTTCAATTTGCTCTGCGTTATAGGTTTTTACTGAAGATTTTGGTTTATCATTTTGGCTTTGAGTTTTTGTAATTTCTACTGCCGTTAAATTATCACTCTTATCAAAAGAAAAGTGCATTTCTTCTTTAAAAGATTGTCTTGGTTCTGAGAAGTAATTACGTATTGTTTCATAAGTCAAGTATACATCTTTTTGAGAAAGGTTATTTATTTGTAAATTTTCTGCATCTGAGTAAGGTAGTCCTACGGTAAGTGGTTCACTGTCAATTAGTTGTAGAGATACCGAATCGGTTTTTTGGGAGTTTTCAGATTGTTTTTTAGACAAAGTATAATCTGTAAAAGCCCTATCTTTAATGTATACATACTTATCTGTTATAAATTCATTTTTATCTATATTTTTTGAAATAATATCCAAATATTTGGTTACAGGTATATTATTAGACATTAAAATAATTTGATTCAATTTTTTTTGTGCAGAGGCGTTTAAATCTAGGTCGTTCGCAATTAAATTTACATTGCCTTTTACTGCTTGCACAGTCTTTTGACTATTAACTAGTCCTTGTTGCTTGTTGTTTCCATTTAAGCTTTCACACATCGCTTTTTCTTTTTCATTAAGGCTTGTAATTTGCATATTTTGCACGGAGTATGGACTATGTGCGCCGCCAGTATATATTACATTTTTGTCTAATAGGTCGGAAAATTCGGCAACTTTTTGGTCAAAAGCCAAAGTGTCTTTTTTGCTTGCGTATGTGTATTCTATTTTTTCGGCTGTCCTAATAAGTAGTCCCAAATCTGATAGGTCTTTAATGTCTTTGTTGCCTCTTTCATATATAGGCAGGTTAATTAGGTCATCATATTTTCTTTGCAAGTCGTGGGCAATATCCGCCACCATTTTTCTGTTTACTATTTGGGTTGCAAGGTTTTCAGAAATTTCTAATACGTATACATCTCTATTAAACCATAAAATTTTTTTATGTTCAACAACCCTATGTCCGTCTGTATCCATTAAATGAGAAACATAGCCTCTATCAAATTTTTGTTTTACGCGCAAAATTTCTAGCGCTTCTTTCATATCGCTCATAGTTTATCCTCTTGTGTTTATAATATCATATGGCTTAATATATTACAATATATTTTTTTAAAAAACCTTGTAAATATACATAAAAAATAAGGCATTAATCATCTATTGTTCAAGTGCATTATCAGGGTCAATTTTTTCTGTTTTGTTGGTCTGTATTTCAAGAATTTCTTTAATATGCTCTGGTAATAATTCAACTATTTCATTGTTCTCTACCATATATGGAAGTGTGCCTTTTTCTTTACTTGCTTCGGAATAGGTATTTTTCTCTTTTAAACTAAATGGTAAGTTCATATAAGCAGAAACATCATTTTCCTCACGCAATACATTAGGAATTGCAATAATTAATTTTTCTGTGTCGTCGTACCATCTAATAAATGATAGAAAAGCAGGCACACCATTTTTTAATAAGAAGGGATATTTTAAATCGCATTCCCTTGCTAAGACAGCATTGAGTTTTTCTAAACCATTTTGGCAAGGTTTGTTAAGAAGTAGTACAGCGGCACCAAAAAAGTTGTCTGGCGAATTGGCCGAATAAAACTTATTATTAAAGCCCTTTTTATAGCAATATATTACTCGTGCTCCAAATGATGGCTTAGAGTCGTTTGCAACATGGAACCAATTACCACTTTCTGCAAATACTTTTCTATTGTTCTGTATTAACCAGTAGTATTCACCTCTGGTTACGTCAAACATTTTTAATATTCCCTTTTGTGCCATATAAACTTCCTCTATTTTATGTAAAAAATACAATATATGTTAGCGCACGTAATATAGTGCGCTACTCGTAAATTCGCGAGTTAAACTTGTCGTATCTTCAAAAATTTCTAATTTTATGCGCGTGTCGCTTAACATTTCAACCATCATTAGCCCAGTTCTTTCACTAGTTGGAAGACCTTTACTTGTGTTATTAGCATTATAAAGGTAATATGCGACTGCGCCAGAGGTTGTTGTAACACTTATTGGAGTCATAGGGTCATCTTCATTATTAAGGGCAAAGGCATTGCTATATGTGCCAATAGCAATCCTTATTTGGTCGGTATAAAAATTGTCATAGCCAAACGCCAAAGTGTCTTCCCATTCGTACCAACCATCGGAGTTAAGACAGTTTTCTTTAAACCAGTTTCCACTAAGTGTCCCTAACTCGTCAAGGACAAACTCGCCGTCTGTTACTCCGCCGTCGTATACATATTCTGGCTCATCATAGGGTTGAGGGGGTTTTACTAGCGCATATAGTTCAGTGCGTAGAGGCTCGTTATAGTAGTATAAAGGTTTGTCGCCATATATTGTAGTTACTGGGTATTTGTCCGAAATAAAATTGTTCTCAATATCTTTATTGAGTACGCCAAAATCAACGCAAGATGTGTTGCCACTTGTACCTATTTGCTCTCCTGTTAAAACAGTATCGCCAACTTCTAGTCCATCTTCAATAAAAATGTGACCAAGATAGTAAGACATTGTACTTGTAACGCCAATTCTAATTGCACGGTCTCCGTACATACCCGGTTCGTCAATGTACAAAACTTTTCCAGCAGTTGGAGCATAAACAGGTTTTGAAAGACCATTTAATACAAAATAGATGTGGTCGGTAGGGAAGGTGTGTCCAGGTGGGTTAATTTGTCCAAGAGGAATAATTCTAGAAAAGTCCTCAGAGTCCATAATAGAAGAGGTGAATTCTAGTGTTCCGTCTTGCAAAGTTAAATCAAAATAGGTAGACAAAATGTCGTCCGTATTAGTATCGTCGTCATTAATTTCACTGTTGTTTTGGCAACCTGATAGGTTAAAAAAAATGCTGGAAATCATAAATAGAATACTAAAAGTATATACTAGTACTTTTTTCATATTTAGCCCTCCAGCACAATTATTTAATAATATTATAACGCATATTGAAACAAAATAACAATATTTTACCTAAGGCAGATATTAAAAAAGACAAATTTATTGTCATAAACTTATCTTTTTAACTAAATTTTGTCGTTTTCCAAGTTTTGTTGTGCGCAGTCTATTTCCATTTGCCCTCATATAAACCTTTAATGGTAATTGTTTTGTTTTCAAACCCATTTTTAAGGTCCTCAATAAGTTTATTTTTAATTTCTGGTGGAACTAGTGGCAAATTTTTTAGTTCCTCAATGGGTACAAGTTTTGGTATAAATATGTTTTCTGGGTCGTTGTTTTCAAATTCTTCACCTTTGCCAGTTGCAAACTGTCCGCCAATCCATTCGCACAAATAATAATGTTGGGTCGTGCCAGCATCTTTATAGATGTATAGTTTTTTTAAAGGCTTAGCTATTATTCCAAACTCTTCTTCAACCTCTCTTATTACGCACTGTTTTGGTGTTTCGCCATCATTTACTCCACCGCCAGGCGTAACGTAGTATATTTTTCCATGCCTGTTTCTAAACATTAAAACCAATTTGTTGTCTTTTATAATTATAGCTCTGGAACTTACTCTTACCATTTTATTACCTCTATTTTTTTAATATCATAACTTATGTGACTATATTATATTTTCAAATGATGTTCTTTTACTTCAATATCTTTATTTTTTATATCTACTTCTAAATATATGCCATCAGGTACGCCGTCATTTTTCATATTTTCTGTTAAAGAGCCTACAACAAAATATTGAATGTTGCCCTCAACTAGTCTTTTTGTCCAATGTTGATGTCCGCTAAATACGGCTAGCACATTGTTGTCGTTTTCTAAAATGTGTTTAAGTTCTACTCTATTTTCAAGTAGGGCCGCCTCTTTATTTTTGTAAAACCAGAAATTGTTTTGCATATCATCTTCTGCCACACCATAATGAATAAAAATTAAGGTTGGCAAATTATTATTTAATAAATCGTTTTTAATCCACTCAAGGGTTGAAGAACGCAATTTTCTAGTTCTAAGGATTCCACCAGAGCCATTTGGAGCAGCCTCGTTCACATCTAGCCCCAAAAACATTATGTGATAGCCTTTTATATCTTCAGAAAAATTGTGATGATTTTGTCCCATAATATCGCTGACTTCTTGCCTACTTAAAAGGCGCAAATCATGGTTGCCACTTACCGATAAAAAAGGCACATTAAACCCTTTAAACACGTTACAAATATATTTTAAATTATTTATGTCTTCTTCGTAATTACTTGAATCTTGAATAGAGTCGCCCAAGTTAATGACGGCATCTGGCATTGTTTCGTTCACGGTTTCAATCAATTTATTTGCAAGTGGAACGGCATACTCAGTTAGTTTTCTTTGAACTCCGTCAACCTTAATGTCAAGAGCCACTGGCGCATAGTGAATATCGGAAAAAATAATAAATTTTGCATCGTTCTTTTTTAACATAACTATCGTTTCCTTTTTAATAAATGTAATTACATTTTAACATAGTTGTTTAATTAAAACAATATAAAATAGTAAAGACGATTTTTGAGTAAGTAATATAATGTATTTTATTATGTTATGTAAGTGTGATATAATAATTTTAGTAATAAAAAGTTGCTTACAAAAAATTAAAAGGGAGCATCTTATGATTGACAATTTAGACATTGATTATAATATATTTTTCGCACAAAAATTAACTGCAGAATATGCTGAAAAAGTGTATCAACTACAAAATATTGTTTTAAAAAACTTGGCAAAAGAAAGTCATTTGGTTGAAGTGTCAAAGAGCAGAATAGAAGAGTGTCTAAGCGATGACAAAAATGAATGCATAGGCATTTTTGATAAACAAGACAATAAATTAATTGCCTATGGCGACATATTGTTATCAAAATATTCTAGCGAAAATTATTATAAAAGCGCGTTGTTAGCAAATTTAAATAAAGATAAGGTACTATATTTTAGAGCGGTTTTTGTTGACCCAAATTATAGAGGTAATGGATTTATGCAAAGAATATTGGAATATTTTTTTGAGTTTGCAAAAGAGAATAAAAAAGAATTTATTATATGCACTGTTGATCCAACAAATTCCGCAAGTATGCATTCATTAAAAAAATTAAATTTTGAAGTGGTTGACAAATATAGTTTTGAACATCTTGGGAAGCAATACCATAGAAATATTATGTTTAAAAAACTATAAAAATTAGGAGAATTAAATGATTACAGTAAAAGAAATAAAAACCAATGATTTAATAACTGCAAGCAAATTACCAAGTGCAGATTTTGTTATAAATCCTTATGTTGGTTGCACAAATGGCTGCAAGTATTGTTACGCGTCATTTATGAAGAGATTCACTAATCATAGTGAACCGTGGGGCGAATTTATTGATATAAAAATTTGCGATAAACCGCTAAACACTAAAAAGCTCATTGGTAAAAGTGTTTTTTTAGCGAGCGTAACCGATGTCTATAACGACTTTGAAAAAGAATACAAATTGACACAAAAAATTTTAGAACAACTTGTGGGTCTAGATATTGAAATTAGTATTTCAACCAAAAACAAATTAATTCTTAGAGACATTAATTTATTAAAACAAATGAAAAATTTAATTGTGTCGTTTTCAATCAACACAACTGATGAGGCTTTTAAAAACGATATGGACAAAGCATCAAGCATAGAAGATAGGATTAGCGCCCTAAAGACTTTGCACGATAATGGAATTAAAACTGTGTGCTTTGTGTCCCCAATATTCCCTATGATATCTGACTGGCAAAACATAATTTTGAAGACCAAAGATTTTGTAGATGAATATTGGTTTGAAAACTTAAATTTGCGTGGTGAATATAAAATTGCCATATTAAACTACATCAGAAAAAAGTACCCTAAATTAATTTCACTCTATAATGAAATTTATATTAAAAACAATAAAGACTACTGGCAAAAACTTGCAGTAGAAATAAATAACTTTTGCCGTGACAATGGTGTAAACTTTAAAAATTATTTTTATCATGACAAAATAAAAAAATCAGTCGCAAAGGACTGATTTTTTATTAAAATTTAGCCAATTTTGTAGACTTATTTTTCTATATTATCACTAAATGTAGCAAAAACATTATCAACAGTTTTAGAGGTACAAAAACTTATACCCTCTTCTCGTAGCTCCATATCTGCCTCTTTAGCTATTGCTCTTTTAAATTCATTTTTGCTCTTTAAATCTTTATCAAAAGATTTTAATCCAAAATATAGTTCTTTTAATTGTTTTTCTGGTAACTCTTTTTCTTGGTCAAATTTTGTCAACAAATCGTTAATTCTAACAGCAGAATCTTTAATTATTTGTTTTTGATTTTCAACATTAACATTAAATATTTGTAATGCCTCTTGCTTTTCTTCACTTCCAAGAGTGAATATTTTTTTATTTTCCATATATTTAATTAAATATTTTATTCTATATAGGTCTAAGTCAAAATGTTCTCTTTGATTTTCATAGTGATTATAAATATTCTGTGTTTTTTCATCCATCGATTTATACATATGATAGGAAACAGTGCTGTCATTAAATTCTTCTCTAGTATGAACGAAATTAAAAAGATTCTCATATAATTTTTTATATTCTATTACCATAAGTTCTTTATTATTCTTAAAATCATCATACAAAACTCGAGTTTCATTAAATATTTTTAATAGTTTGTCTGCGTCTTGGTTTAAATAGTTTTGTTCCAATTGGTCATACTGTGGAATCCTATTAATCATCTCAAATGGGTCAATGCCTTCTTTATTCAAAGTTTTAATGATATTGTTATAACCCTTTTTACTTATTTTTGCATAGTTTTTAAGATGTAAATGTATTCCATCTACATAATTTAAACCTCTTCTTAGTTCTGTAAAACTTTCATCTTCATAAAAGTATTTTATAGCTTGATTTAATTTCCTTATAGCTTGATACGTATATTCTTGTTTTTCATAATATTCAATAGACATTTTGTGTGCTCTTTCTACCTCATGCACAATTTTTTCTTCTCTTTGAGTAAGTTTAATGGTAGGATTAAATAATCCCATAATATTCACCTCAATTATTTTTTATAGTATTATGACAATAATTATAACATTTTCTTTTTGTTATGTCAATATCACAAAAATTGTAGTTTTTATATATTAACACCTTAAATACAAAACGCAAAAATTAAAAAATAGACCTATCAAAGGATTATTTTTGTTTTATTATATGTTATACTATTTTAGTATTGGGAGAAGATTATGAACAAAATACATGACATACTTAAAAATTTTTATGCAAACCAAACCAAAAGTGTAAATAAAAATTTAGACAATAATGTTTTGTTGGAGAGAGAAATAACAAGAGCATATATTGACAAATTCTTAAAGCCAACCGATAAGGTTCTTGAGATTGGCTCTGGACTGCGAAGTTATACCCCATATTTACTAGAAAAAGGCGTTGATGTAACATCGGTTGATTTATTTCAAGAAAATCTTGAAATAATGAAAAGTCAATGTAAAGAAGTAAACAAAACAAATTGCTTGGTGGCGGACATTTTGAATTTATCTATTTTTGAGGACAATTGTTTTGATGTGGTTTTAGTTTTTGGACCACTTTCCCACTTATTTAAGGATAAAGATGTAAATAAGGCAATAGATGAAGCAATTAGGGTATGCAAAAATAAAGGATACATAATTTTTAACTATTTAACCAACACCTCTGTTATTTATAGATATGGACTAATCAAAGGCAATTTGCTAGATTGTAAAAATACCTTTGTAAACAATAAATTTATTAAAAAAGAAGAAGATGTTTATGCCAGTTATGACATAGATGAGTTTAATAATTCGTTCAAAAACAAACGAGTAAAACACATTAAAGAGGTGAGTCTGGATGGACTATTTGAAATACTAAAAGAATCTACCAATAAACTAGAAAAAGACGAATTTAACTTTATAAAAGACTACCAACTAAATAATTGTGAAAACAAATATATGCTTGGTTGTAGCACACACATATTGAGCATATTTAAAAAGGACTAAAATAAAGTTGCAGAGTTATTAAAAAAATCTGTTTCTTATGGAAAAGTAACCCCAAAAGAAAGTGAAAATATAATAAAATAAATAAAAAATTAGAGGTATATAAATGTTTATAGCAAGTCAGATTATTGGTGTTTTTATAATTATATTATCTATTATTTCATTAATTTTTAAGAATAAAGACAAATTATTGCTTTATCAAACAATTGCAGCAGTGGGTAAGGTGGCAGCTATCTTACTAGTTGGAGGTTGGAGTGGGGCAATAAATCAAATTGTAGGACTTATAAGAAAATATTGGTTTTATATTAATGCTAAAAAGGGAAGAGCAAATGGTTTATGGTTATTAATGTTATTTTCTTTTGCGGCGATTATTGTAACGATATTTACTTGGGAAGGCTACATTAGTCTTTTACCAATGGTTTCAATAATTGGAGTTACATATGGTTTGTGGCAAAATAATATTTTTGTATTAAGATATTGTTTAATGATAGGGAATATTGGTTATTCAATATATGGAATAGTTGTTGGTGCTTATACAACTGCTACAAATGAGATAATATTACTTGTTGCAACAATAATAAGTCTAATCGCCTTATATATAAATGATTATAAGAAGAAAAAAATAACATAAAATAAATGCAGTATCAAAAAATTAGTTTTAATCATTAAATAAAAAAACATGAAATAGTTCATGTTTTTTTGTTTTATAAAGAGACCTCAATTTCTGCCTTAATTTTATTATCAAATGTGTTAAATGTAAGTTTTTCTTCTGTTGTTTTAAATTTAAAACCATTAGCATCAAATACAACAAAAGAAGGAGTATCCAAAATAAATAAAAAGTCGCTATCTAACCTACGAACTGTTTCAAATAAATGCCAACTAAATTCACAACCAACAAAATTGTTAGTAACATATTCCCATAGCTCAGAGTGGATTTTTCTTCCAAGGCTATCCCATTGAGGATAGTTTTCACTTATAATATCTAAGTCTTCTTGACTATTTATATTAAGAATTAGATGTTTAGTGTTTTTCAACTCCAATTCTTTAATTATTTCAAGAGTAGAAGCCTTTTTGTCAAACAAATAACCCAATTCGCTAACTTTTAAAATTTGAGTATCTTCTTCTAAAAACAATTCAGTTACAAAAGTTGTATTATTGTTAGTAACATATGTTTTATTAATAATGTCTTTTGGCCAGTTAGATTCAATATGCTTGTGCCAGAAACTTTTAAAGTGAGATGTTAAGCCATAAAGTGCTGGTGTAAACCATAGACCACAAAAAGGTTTACCACAATTTGTTTCAATATTGCTTTTATCAAAATCAGAGATTTCTTGTATATTAAGTTTTTTGTTGCTTAAATTAATTTGTTCCATATTTTGTTCCATATCTTGCTCCATATTAGGATTATATCACATATTAAAATATTTTTCAATTAAAAAATAAAATGCGAAACAGATTATTATTATCACTGTTCACACCATCATTTTGAGAATATATATTTGGGTGAAATTAATAAATTAAAATCCGTTTGGGTTAATATAACAAGTAATTTATCTTGGAAAACAATTTTATTGAATTCTATATAAATGCCAAATAGAACTGAGGTATTATTAAATAAAAAATACTCAATTGAAATTAAAATTTTCCTAAATAAAAATCTGGTGGCCAAATCTCATTTGGGCTACCTACAATTTGCCCACAATATACTTCAACTTCTTTTGCACCACAAAACTTTTTGATTTCAGGAATAAATTTTTTAGCAATAGAAATCATTTCATTATCATAAGTGAAATGTCCTTTATAAAAGACAATTTTACCGTTAAGATAAAAACCTCTACATAGATTGTCAAATTCTTCTTTTGAAATACCTAATTCGCTAGCTAATTCAAAATGAGATTTATCAACACCTTTAATAAAATGAATTTTATCTTTTACTATTAAAAATGCTATTCTTTCTTTATGGAAATCTCTTTGAATCTGAGTTCTGTCTTCGCATTTTAAATTATATTTATTTTTTTTCATTCACGTACTCATTTTTATTTTTTGGAGCTGTTGACGGGACTTGAACCCGTGACCTCTGCCTTACCAAAGAAGTG
>JBFXFT010000002.1:0-166266 GCA_050178795.1 Spirochaetales bacterium | reverse complement strand
TGGTGACCCATCCGCGACTCGAACGCGGGACACCTTGATTAAAAGTCAAGTGCTCTACCAACTGAGCTAATGGATCATATATAATGTATATTTTAAAGCAATATGCTATTACTTTTAAAATTGGCTGGGGTGGCAAGATTTGAACTTACGAATGCGGGAGTCAAAGTCCCGTGCCTTACCGCTTGGCGACACCCCAACATTTTAGGGTAATATTAATTGGGGTGGGAGATGGGACTCGAACCCACGGCCTTCAGATCCACAATCTGACGATCTAACCAACTGATCTACACCCACCAAGAATATAATGGTGTGCCTGAAGAGATTCGAACTCCTGACCCACGCCTTAGAAGGGCGTTGCTCTGTCCAGCTGAGCTACAGGCACATACCTTTAAAGAAATGGAGCGGGTGATGGGAATCGGACCCACGCAGCCAGCTTGGAAGGCTGGAACTCTACCATTGAGCTACACCCGCATATTACACAAACATACGTGCATACGAGAACGCTTTTAAATAGTAACATACTGCACCTCAAATGTCAACCTAAAAAATTAAATTTTTTGGGTTTTAAATGTAAAATTTTTATCGTCAAATTCTATTATGCCGTAACTGTTCTCCTCTGCCCTACTGGACGCCAAACTTCCCGGATTAAAAAAGGTAATTCCGTTTAAATTTTCGTTTAAGGCTATATGAGTGTGCCCAAAACACACAAAGTTTACGCCCTCTTTTTTTGCATACTCCAATAATTCGTGTAGTCCATTTTTGACATTGAAGTTATGTCCGTGAGTAAGTAAAAATGAAAAACCTTTGCTGTTAACCTTTAAAAACGAAGGTTCTGAAGCAAAGAAATCGCAATTGCCTCTAACCTTAAAAATCTGTCCTAAATTTAAGTTTGCTACTGCCTCATCAAAATTATTTAGCCCATCACCCAAAAAGAAAATATAATCTGGCTTAACTTCCAAAACTATATCTATAAGTTTATTATATTTATTGTGTATATCACTCACTACTAAAATTTTCATAACATAGAGTTTAACACACAACAAATTTTTAGCAAAATAAAAAACGAGCCGTAAGCTCGTTTTAATTAAAACATAGGTTTATTTAGTGGGTTCTTCAGTGTGAGCAGTGCCCAAAACTTGGTCTAGTGTATCTAGTGTCTTTTTGATTGCATTTACTTTCATTTGAGATAATGTTTTATTCTTTTCTGTTGCCTTATGTCTAACTTGCAAATTAAGTGCCCTAGGAGAAGTTGTTTCATGCTCGGTTATAGGTTGCATATAAAAGTCAAGGTAATAGTCTTCTTGTCCTTTTAAGTCTTTGCATATATCTTGATATTGTTTTTCTTTGCGAACATAAACGCCATTTAAGCCTTGTTGATATTGTCTTAAAAAGTCTAAATTTAATTTAGCATAATCCTCAACTTTAAAAAGTGTTAAGTTTTCCATAATTGCGTAAGTGTTAAAAAAGTCTAAAACGCCTTGAAAAACAAAATAGTTAGTAAATGTATTATTGTTTGTAACAAACTCTTCTTTAAGACTTGTCATACTGTCCCAAAGTCTTGCATTAAGTTCGGTATGTCTAATCATTGCATCGTCATATTGTGTTTTAAAAGAGCCAAAATCTACTAGATTTTTTGCTTGCAAATCAAGCATAATTTTTTTTAATTTTGCAAGTTCTTCATACTCTTTTTTAACGGTATCAAAATGTTTTAAAAATTCTTCTTTTGTCATAATTAATAACCTCTTTAAACTATTAATAAATTTTAACATTTTTTGCATATAAATGTCAATACTTAAACAAAATGCATAAAATTAATCAAAAAACATAAAAAATAACCCAAATTATGGGTTATTTTCTTTATTTTTCTTTTTAAACATACCTTTTAACTTCAATCTGTTCTCTTTGCCTATCAGTAATCTTAAAATGTTTTTCCTATGAGCGAACCACGTCATAAAGAAAATACCAAACAGCATAAGTACAATTGTTATGTTGTCATAAGCCTGAACTTTTAGCCCTTCAATTATTGTTAAAGAAGTAATCATAATAAAACTTGTTATGCTACCATATTCAAAGAACCATAAATAAATAACAGATACTGCAAACACTATCAACATTACAAGTGGGTCAGCAACTAAAAACACTCCTAGACTGCAGGCTATTCCCTTGCCACCTTTAAACTTTAATAGAACTGGGTAAATATGACCTATAATAACGCTGAAACCTGCAATGTAAAGACCTAAAGTCGCCATTTCTGGGTCAGAGTAGCCACCAAACCAGAAGAAGCCAACAATGGCAGGAACGGCACCCTTTAACACGTCTAATAAAAGTGTAAAACCGCCAAGTTTTGCACCATAGTTTCTTAACATATTAATGGCACCTGGGTTACCACTGCCCTTAGTTGTTATATCGGAATTATTTTTTTTAGATATTATGCGCGCAAAACTAATATTGCCCAAAAAATAGGAAAATAATATTAATACCACATATTTTAAAATTTCCATAAAAACTATTTTTCCTCTTTGTTACTTTTTTTCTTCGTTCTTGCTCCTAAAAATAAATCTTATAGGTGTGCCTTTTAAACCTAGCGCCCTTCTAAATGAATTTTCTAAGTACCTTTCATAAGAGAAGTGCATAAGTTTAGCATCGTTTACAAATATTACAAAAGTTGGTGGATTGATTGTAGCCTGAGTACCAAATAGCACCTTTAAACGCCTACCGCTAAATGCTGGCGGTGGTGTTGTGCTCGTAGCGTCTTGAATAATTTCGTTTAGTATGCTCGTTTTAACGCGACTGCAAGAGTTTTCATAAACCTCGTTTACAAGTGGCATAATTTGACTAAAACGTTGACCAGTTTTAGCTGATATAAATACAGGAACGAAATAACTCATAAAGGACAAGTCCTTTTTTAGTTGGTCCATATAGTAATTCATTGTTTTGTCGTCTTTTTCAATTAAGTCCCATTTATTTATTATTACTAAACTTGGCTTGCCTTGCTCGTGCACGTAGCCCAAAATTCTCACATCTTGCTCAGATATGCCTTCACTGGCGTCTAGCACAACTAGCACTACATCTGCCCTTCTAACTGCTTCTAGCGCACGCAAAACGCTATATTGTTCTATGCTTTCATACTCTATTTTGCTCTTGCGCCTTATGCCTGCTGTGTCTATTACCAAATAGTCTTTATTGTTGTACCTAAAAGGCGTATCTATGGCGTCTCTAGTTGTTCCTGCCTTTGCACTTACTACTACCCTTTCTTCGCCAAGTAGCCTGTTTGTAATTGAACTTTTACCTGCATTGGGTCTACCCACTATTGCAATTTTAACCGTAGCCTCTGCATCGTGTACAGAAACCTTTGTTGTAAATGTTTTTAGTACTTCATCTAATAAGTCGCCAAAGCCTTTACTTTGTTCTGAACTTACTGGCATTGGTTTACCAAGTCCAAGTTCATAAAACTCGTAAGTGGCGTTTACATCAAATGTATCTAACTTATTTACAACTAAAATAATTGGTTTTTTACTCTTCCTTAGCATATTAGCAACTTGATGGTCCATTGGGGTTATGCCCTCTTTTCCATCTACAAAAAACAAAATTACATCGGCAAGTTCTATTGCTATTTGCGCCTGATTAAGTATGTTTTTTTGCACTTCATCATCTTTGTTTTTTAGGTCTATTCCGCCTGTATCAACTAAACTAAAAGCATTGCCAAGCCACTCTGCATCTGCGTAAATTCTGTCCCTTGTTACACCTGGTTCATTATTTACTATGCTTATTTTTTTGCCTGCAATTTTATTAAAAAATGTACTTTTACCTACATTTGGTCTTCCTACTATTGCTACCAATGGTTTTTTCATTAAAATCTCCTCTAATTAAATTAATTTTAACATATATAAATGTTTTTAGCAACACACAAAAGCACACAAAACGGCTTTAATATGCCCTAACTTCAATAAAAAACACTCACAATAAGAGTGCTTTTATTTTATAACTCTTCTAATAACTTTTTAAAGTTGGTTACATCCGTAAATTGTCTATAAACAGATGCAAACCTAACATAGGCTATTTGGTCTAGTTCTTTTAGTCTTGACATAACCATTTCGCCAATTTCTTTTGTCATTATTTCCTTTTTAAAGGTGTTATATATTTGCTTTTCTATATCGCTTGTCATTTTTTCTATTTGTTCAAAGGTTACTGGTCTTTTTTCACACGCCTTTATTATGCCTGTCTTTATTTTTTCCCTATTAAAAGGCTCCCTGTTACCGTTTGATTTAACCACCAAAATTGGTGTGGTTTCAATAACTTCATAAGTTGTAAAACGCTTGCCACAACTTAAACATTCACGCCTTCTTCTTATGGCGTTTGTCTCCGTAGCATTTCTAGAATCTACAACCTTGCTGTCTTCACTTCCACAATAAATACACTTCATAAAAAACCTCTCAACGCTTGCAATTATACTATAATAAATATTAAATGTAAATAAAACAGCAATAAAAAAGGTAAACCAATTATGATTTACCCTTTAATATATATCAAGTTTAAGCGACATACGTGGTTTCGCCCTTTGGCTCTTCCATTAAGTCCATAAAAGACTGTATTTTGACCTTATCATCAGCGGAAACTTTGATGTATGGCATAAAATTGTTGCCATTTTTATCTTTTACAAAAAGGTCGGCGCCATTATCCGCCATAAGTTTAAAACTTTCATAACTCGTTACAAAAAATATTGGCGTTTGACCATCTAAAGTCTTTAAATTTAGGTCAGCACCATTTTTAATTAAAAGTTCCACGCTCTTGGCGCTTTTACGATACATTAAAGCACATTGTTTGTGAATATCAACAGCATTCACCCTTGCACCTCTATCTATCAAGAATTTATCAACAACATAAGTTCTGCTAAGCATTAGGGGTGTTCTACCAAATTCGTCCACAAAATTAACATTTACTTTCTCTTTCAAAACTAAATATTGCATAACATTTAAGTTGCTTTCTAGACAAGCAAACAAAAACAAATTTTCAAAGGCTTCTTTTTGTTCTTCTGGTTTAAAAGCCTTATAAATTAATGTTTCAAAGTTCTCATTGTAACCATACACTTCATAAAATTTATTTGCTCTATTTCTTATATCGTAATTTACTTGTTCCATATTTTCTCCATACATATTAATTATATAATTCTAATAATAAAATGTCAATATGGCGCTTTAAATTAATATTGCAGGACATAAAAAAAGACTTAAATTGCTTTAAGTCTTTTAGTTTTTTATTTACTTTCTTATTTTGCGTAAGAATGGAGGAATGTCTGAGTCTTCAACTCTAACCCTTGCAGTACTAGTTGTAGGTCTTACTGCCTCTTGTTCCTTTTCGTATAAGTCATTATGAGAAGCGTTTTCAACTCTGTTATTTAGTCCACTATTACTATTTACGCCTTGAAGTTGAGTGTTTAAAAACTTTTCATATTTGTCTTTTACTGTCTCTTGCTTTGGCTCGGCAGGGTGTTCTTTTGGTTTGTCAAAAGTACTCCCATTAAAACCAGTAGCAATAATTGTAATTTCAACTTCCTCGTCCATATTTTCATCAATAGCAGCACCAAATATAATGTTACAATCTGGGTCTACTACTTCTCTTACAAGTTCAGCGGCTTCATAAACTTCATCAAGTGGTAAATCAAGTCCACCTTTAATGTTTAAAAGTACACCAGTTGCGCCCTCAATTTTAGTTTCAAGAAGTGGGCTATACACTGCGCTTCTAACTGCTTCGTGAGTTTTGTTCTCGCCTTTTGACTTACCAATACCCATGTGTGCAAAACCTTTGTTTTTCATAATGGTTTTAACATCGGCAAAGTCTAAGTTGATTAATGATGGATTAACAATAAGGTCACTTATGCCTTGAATACCTTGACGAAGTACATCGTCTGCATGCCTAAATGCCTCAACGATTGAAGTGCCCTTTGGAACAATCTTCAATAGTTTGTCGTTAGGAATAACAACTAAAGTATCAACATGTTTTTTAAGGTTTTCCATGCCTTGTTCTGCGTTTTGCATACGAACACGACCCTCAAAAGCGAAAGGTTTAGTTACAACAGCAACTGTTAAAATACCCATTTCCTTAGCCATTTGTGCAATTACAGGGGCAGCACCAGTACCAGTTCCGCCTCCCATACCAGCAGTAATAAACACTAGGTCGGCACCCTTTAATATTTCGGCTATGTCTGCCTTACTTTCTTCAGCTGCTTTTAAACCTATGTTAGGGTCAGCACCTGCACCAAGTCCTTTTGTTAGTTTTTCACCAATTTGTACTCTTTCCTCTGCGTTACTCATTAAAAGAGCTTGTTTATCGGTATTGATGGCAACAAATTGCGCGCTTGTAATATTGCCTGCTATCATTCTGTTAACAGCATTATTACCGCCTCCACCTACGCCAATAACCTTTATTTTGGCAATTTGACTTTCTGCTTGATTGTTATACATTTGTTAATCCTCCGCAATATAACTTTTTATCTATTTCTTATTTTTTCTAAAATTAATTGGAATATGTTTTTCTTCATACTTTCTTCTTCTTTTAGTGCTAAGTCAAGTAGACCTAGAGCCGAAGAATAGTGTGGTCTATTAAGTTGTGGAATAGGTGGAACAATAATTTCAATGTTTCTACCCATAACCTTGCTTAAATAGTCTTTGCCGCCCTTTAGGTAACTTAGTCCCCCACCAGTTAAGTAAACTGGTAAATAGTCAGGATAAGTGTAACCAGTAGCGTTTAGTATTTTATTAATTGTGCTAGCGATCATATCTAGTCTGCTTTCAACAATTTCGTTTACCATTTTTGCAGGAATAGGAGTAATAATTCCTTTCACATTAGTCTCATAAAAGTCATCGTCGCTAGCGTCTAAACTAAGTACAACTTTGCGTTTTAAACCTTCCGCATCTGCAAAACTCAAATTTAAACATTGGTTCAAGTCGCCAGTTATGTGTCCTCCACCAATAGAGAAAGCACTTAAACTTAAAAGTCCATCTCCGCTTGACAGTGCAACGCTTGTGGTTATGTGACCGCAGTCCACCAAAATTGCCAACTTGTCCCTAGTTTCTGGTTCAAGTAAGTACAAACTTTCAGCAAGTGGGCTAGATATGTACTCGGCTTTTGGAATACTCAATTTTTCCATAATGTCGTCAATCAGGTCAATAAATTTATTTTCTGCTAGTATGAAACTAACCTTTGCAGATAATTTAGTTGTAACTATACCGTTAGGGTCAATAATTTTCCTGTTGTCGTCCAAAATAAAGTAAATTGGTGAACGGTTGATAACCGTGTGAGTTTTATTTTCATAATAGTTGTCTGCCATGTCAAACAAGTTATATATGTCGTCATCATTTATGCGCTTTTTATTGCCATAGGCTTGGCTAACTTCTTTTGTTTCCAAATAGCAAAACTCAGCAGGCACGCCAACATAAATCTTTTTAATTTTTGTGCCAGAGTTTGAGATTGCATTATTAATTGCAAGTCCCATTGCAAGTTCAAGCTCTTTAGTATCAAAAAATTCGCCCTCGGCAAATCCATAATATTCGCTCTCGCCCCTACCCTTAATATTAAAGGTATTGTTTATGCCCCTTTCGGCTATTAAGACGGTAATTTTGGATGAACCAAAATCTAAAATTGCAACTTCAGTTTTAGCCATTATTTTTCTCCAATTTTGTATCTAGAACCATAAAATGATGCATATTTATACATTACTATAAACAATTATACCTAAAAATGGCTGTAATGTCAATTTTTTAAAGCAAATTAGATAAAAAAATAAAAAAGATATTTTTTACAATTTTGTCTAATATTTATTCCTAAAAAGCAGTTTTATTGATTATTTATACAATTTTTATTATTTTTATTCATTGTAGTAACTTGCCACAATTTCGCCTGTAAGTTCCTCAATAATTTGAATTATTCCGCCCTCTCTATAAGTTGGGTTGCTGTCATAAACGCTAAATGCAAGTTGCAATTTATCGCTCAAATTTTCGTTAGAATCTTTTACTATAATTTGAACTCCTTGTCTCATAGAAATAAGCAGTTGATTGTCCCTTTCATAGTTTAATTCAATTCCTGTAACATTTCCTCGAAGGTTTGCAAGGTTAGAGTCCCACTCCTCTGCTGAGGTGGCAAAATTTTTAATTATGTTGGCATAACTTTCTGGAATATTTAAAGTCGTTCCCAGTACTGCGTTTGTAACGTCAATAGTAAGTGCGGAATTGTCTACAAGCATAGCATTTTCGGTACTATTTTCAAAAGTGCTTACTATTTTTAAAACCTTTAATTCGTTGTCACAAATAGCGTAAGTGCTATCGCTCAACGCAAAAGCAAAAAACTCATTGCGTTCAATAGCGTGAATGATTACTCTGTTTGGAAAAATAACCTCTAAACTTATAACCTCAAGATAAGGATTATTAAGTTCAAGTTTATCAATATATTCCTCTCTCTCTATAAAAAATATGCTCTCGCCGTAGTCAAAGTCGGCAGAATTTATTATTGTTTGTTCCTTATTATCTAATACATCGGTTGTACTTAAAAAGTCAACAGTGACGTATCTAAGCGAAAAAAAGACATTGGATATTATAGCCATAAGTGCCACAAACGAAACCATGCTTATTAAAATTATTATGCCTCTTTTTTTCACTGTGTTGTCCCTTCTCGGTTTTTTAATATAGGTATTTTATCATTTTTTGCTTCAATGTTGCAAGCACTATTTAAACTTTATGAGTCCATAATAATAAAAAAGTAAATAACCCCTTAAAGTTACTTACTTTTAGATTAAATTCGCGTTAACCTTTAAATAATCCGCTAAAAAATTTACAGATTGCATCAAACCAGTTGGTTTGCACTTCATAGGTTGGCAAGGCTTGTTTTTCATATAGGGTTACATTTACAATGTCGCCCATTGGCACCTCGCTAAAACTTAAATCCGTCGCTAGATCAATTATATTGTCTTCATCGGTCATATTGCCTATGTCTTTTATTACTTGTTCTATTTTAACTTGTTCGTTTGCAATATTTGTGTTTAGGTCATTTATATTTGCATTGACATTGCCTATTGCAAAAGCGTTATACACAAGTAAAAATCCAAGTAGTACCACTACAAAAGCATAAGTGAAAATTCCAACCTTTGATTGTTTGTTTAAATTTACCCTAAAACTCTTTTTCTTTTCTACCCTTTCCTCAATCTCTTCCTCTTTAAAAACTTCGTCAGATTGAAGAGAGTCAAAGTCTGTTTTTTCTTTAATTAGTCTTTCAAAGTTGAAGTCTCCACCAAATTTTTTATTGACAGTTTTTTCTAATGGTTGTTCTTCAAAACTTGGCTCATCTAGTTCCTCTTCAACGGCAGTTTCTGGTTCTAATTCTTGGTAGGCCTGATATCTTTCGTACATATCGGCAAGTTTAGAAGAGCCATAAGTACTCTTTAAAGTGTTGCTAGCAATGGTTTGTTGTTTAGTTGATGCTTCAAGTTTAGAAAAGTTTGTTCCATTAAAATAGTTAAAACTTGGCGCTTCTTTTTCTATTAAAACTTCTTTATCGGTAGCCATATACGCTCCCCCTTAAATTATATTTTTTCTGCAACTCTAAGTTTTGCACTTGTGCTCCTAGAGTTTTCTAAAGTCTCTTCCGAAGTCGGAATTAGTGGTTTTTTATTTACTAATTTTATGCTCGCCTTATGATTACATACGCAAACTGGAAATTCTGGTGGGCAAATACAATCGGTCGCTAGTTCTTTAAAAGCGTTTTTTACAATCCTGTCCTCTAAACTATGGAAAGTTATTATTGCAAGTCTTCCACCTTTATTTAAACTTTCAACCATATCTTTTATTGCCGTATCAAGCCTTGTTAGTTCTGCATTTACCTCAATTCTTATCGCTTGAAAGGTCTTTTTTGCTGGGTTGCCATTTTTGAACCTAAACTTTGCAGGTATTGCACTTGCTATTATGTTTGACAGTTCCAAAGTTGTATTGATTGGTGCGATTTTTCTCGCCTCAACAATTTTACTTACTATTTGTTTTGCAAAACTTTCTTCGCCATACTCAAAAAGTATTTTAACTAGTTTTGCTGGCTCATATTCATTTACTACTTCATAGGCACTTAGTGCTTGCTCAGAGTTCATACGCATATCTAACTTTGCGTCTTTTATGTAACTAAAACCCCTCTCTGCGTTGTCAATTTGATAACTACTTACGCCTAAGTCAATTAAAATTCCGTCTACATTTTTTATGCCTAAATTGCCAATTATTTGCTTATAGTTTTTAAAATCGTCGTTTGCTAAAATAAAATTGTTTGATATTTCACTAAGGCGTTTACGGCTAGTTTCTATTGCTTCTTTGTCTTTATCTATGCCTATTAATGTGCCTTTTTTTAAGAATTTTAAAATTTGGCTAGAGTGTCCTGCACCACCAATGGTACAGTCTACATAGGTGCCACTTGGCTTTATGTTTAACCCTTCTAAACATTCGTTTAACATAATTGGTATATGTTTAAATTCCATAATCTTTTAGCCCACCCATAAGCGCATCAAAATTTGAGTCGTCAGCGTTTAGGTAGTTCTCCCATAGATTTATGTTCCAAACTTCAATATGATTGCCTACGCCTATAAAAACAACATCTTTTTTAAGGTTTGCAAAGTCCCTAAGTGCTTTATCTATTAAAAAGCGACCTTGATTGTCCTCCTCCACTTCAAAAGCGGACGAAAGTAAAACCCTTAATGGTTTTTGTGCGTTTATGTCAAATATGGAAACATTATTTAATTTATCTAATAGGTGTGCTTTCATATCTGCGTGCGAAAACACAAACAAACAACCATTCGTACCCTTTGTTACAACAAAGTTCTTGCCAAGTTGTTTTTTGAACTTAGCAGGCATACGAAGACGGAATTTTTCGTCCATTTGATGTCTATATTCCCCTACAAACATAAATTACACCTCTTCTTTGTAATTTAATTATATACTATATGCCAATATTTTTCAACCACTTTTGACCACTTTTTATTCTTTTTTTATATTTAGCCAATAAAAAACCACTCATCATAAATAATTTTGAGTGGTTAATTTTTAAAAACCAAATGGGTTTTAACTATTTTCTATCGCCGTCTTTTTTGTTTTCGTCTGTCTCATCATCGCTACTAGTTACAGGCCTAATTGGGTAAATTTCTGTTATGTCTTTATCTTTAGTGCCACTCTTTTTAACTGGTGCAGATGGAAGGTCGGCAAAGAAAATTTTATTTGTTTCTACTTCTCTTTCTTCTTCCTCGTCCTCAACTAGTGTTTTATGCCAACAGTTTTTGCAAATTGCAACTGTCTTGCGTTTTTCTTTGTAAACTATTCTGTCTCCTCTATATAGCGACATTATTAAGGCAATTATTGCAACCAATAAAATTACCGCAATGACTATGTATGGTACCATTTCGTCAGTACTCATACCGCTAATAAAATAAATTAGCAAAATTAAAAGTGCCGAAAACATTACAATAAAGCCTTTTACTATTTTTTGATCTGGCTTTGGTTTTACGTACTTTACGTAATGGTCCTCAGCGACAAACTCAAAATCTGTTCCACCGCATCTTTCACATTTTTTTTGTTTCATAATATCACCTCTAAATAAAAATTAACATATTTCAACTAACCTGTTCTCTAGTAAATCGCAACTCGTCAAATAGTAGGTTATTCCATTTTTTTCATACTCTAATTTGTACTTTACGTCTTTTCCATGCAAATGACCGTAAATTACTTTTTTAACGCCATATTTTTCAAACAATTTTGTTATTTCACTGTCTTCAAACTTACTGTTAAATGGAGGGTAATGGATTAGGGCTATTAAGGCATCTCCCTCTAATGTTTTTTCTAGTGCGCTTTTTAGGCTAATTTCCAATCTAAGTAGTTCCCTAGCAAAAATCTTTTCGTCTTCCTCTGCTAATTGACCCTTATATTCTGCCACCATCCAGCCCCTAGTGCCACAAAATACGTAACTACCTAATTTTATGCTGTCGTTTTGAATCAAATACATATTTTCTTTTAAAATGTTTCTTATGCTTGAAGGGCTTTTCCACCAATAGTCGTGATTGCCTCTTATAAATACTTTTTTGCCTTTAAGTGATGCTATAAAGTCTAAATCTGTCTTTACTTCATCTAGTTTCATAGCCCAACTTATATCGCCGGCTATTAAAACAATGTCTTCATCTTTAACCTTGCTGTTCCAGTCAGCGACTATTGTTTCAACATAATTTTGCCAAATCTCGCCAAAAATATGCATGGGTTTGTCTACATCGTTGCCTAAGTGCAAGTCGCTAATTGCGTATATCTTCATATTTTACTCCCTAAAAACTAATTTAATTATTACATTTTAAAAAATAATTTGCAAGTAATTGACCTGCAAATTATTTATAGCGTTTATTTTTTAACTATGTTAAAAGTACAAATTTATTTACATTTTACATAAATTGTTCCATTTTTTGTAGCACTTTGTCTAGCCCAAATTTTTCATCAGCACTCGTCACAATTATGTTATCAATGCCAAGTCCAAGTTCGCTCGCTATTTTAGAAGCGTACACATTTTTTTGACTTTTGGGAAGTTTGTCTGCCTTTGTGGCTAGAATTACATAAGGAATATGATAGTAATTTAAAAAAGCAATCATTTGTTTATCTAACTCACTTGGGTTGTGTCTAATATCCATAAGTACAAATACGCACTTTAAATTTTTGTTGTCATTTAGATAGTTTTCAATTAACGACACCCAAACTTTTTCCTCTTGCTTGCTCGCTTGATGATAACCGTATCCTGGAAGGTCAACAATGTGAAACTCACCGCCATTTATTATAAAATAATTTATGTGTTTTGTTTTGCCAGGCGTTGAACTTGCCTTCGCTAAATTTTTGCGATTAGTCAGTGCGTTTATTAAACTACTCTTTCCAACATTGCTCCTGCCAACAAAAGCAAATTCTATTTGCTCATTTTTTAAAATATTGTTGGCACTTGCGACCGTTGTAACAAATTCTGCACTGTTAATTTTCATTTCTAATTCCTTATTAAAGCGTATTTTGCTGCCTCATTAAAGTTGCTAACTAAAACTATGTTAAGTTCATTTCTTACCTCTTCAGGAAGTTCAGAAATATCTTCTTTATTTTCTATTGGCACTATAACGTTTTTAATGCCTGCACGATTTGCGGCAAATAATTTTTCTTTTAAACCGCCAATGGCTAAAACTTTGCCCCTTATTGTAATTTCGCCCGTCATTGCTAAGTCGTTATTTACAGGCAAATTAGTAAAGCTTGAAAGTATTGCCGTGGCAAGAGCCATACCAGCAGATGGACCTTCCTTTTTTACTGCACCCTCTGGCACGTGAATGTGAATGTCCTTTTTAGCAAAAATTGCAGGGTCAATTCCATAATCTTTTGCCATACTTTTAACGGCACTTAAAGCGGCTTTTGCGCTCTCTTGCATAACCTCACCAAGGCTACCAGTAAGTAGAATTTTGCCATCTCCATCTGTCACATTTACCTCAATAGTTAGTACTCCACCACCCATTGTTGAATAACTTAAACCAGACACTAAACCAACCTCTGGTTTGTCTCTTTTTAAAGTTTTAATAAGTTTGGCTGCACCCAAATATTCGTTCAAATTTGACAAATTTATCTCAAATTTAGCGTTTTTACGCGCATTTTCATCATTTTCTATGAGTTTTACTGCAACTTTTCTACATATCTTCGCAATTTCACGTTCTAGATTTCTAACACCTGCTTCGTAAGTATATTGCTCTATTATCTTCTCTAAAGCCTCTTTTGTTATGACTAACTGTTCTTTATTTAGACCATGTTTTTTAAGTTCTTTTGGCAGTAAATAATTTTTGGCAATGTCGTATTTTTCCTTCTCGGTGTAACTGTTAAGTTCAATAACTTCCATTCGATCTAAAAGTGGTTTTGGTATATCGCCTATGTTGTTTGCCGTAGCAATAAACATAACGTCAGATAGGTCATAAGGCACTTCCAAAAAGTTGTCCCTAAAAATTTGGTTTTGCTCTGGATCTAAAATTTCAAGCATTGCACTTGCTGGGTCGCCCCTTTGGTCGTTTGCCATTTTATCTATTTCGTCTATCAAGAAAACTGGATTAGAACTCTTAGCCAATTTCATATTGTAAATAATTCTACCAGGCATAGCGCCGACATAAGTCTTTCTGTGTCCCCTTAGTTCGCTCTCGTCCTTGACGCCACCAACTGCCATTTTTACAAAGTTGCGGTTTAGTGCTCTTGCTATACTCTTTGCTACGCTCGTTTTACCAACGCCAGGAGGACCAACAAAGCATATTATTTGTCCGCTAATCTTGCTAGTTAGTTGCATAACTGCAAGGTGTTCTATTATTCTTTCTTTAACTTCTTTTAAGCCTGCATGGTCTTCGTCCAAAATTTGCCTTGCACGCTTTAAGTCTTTATTATCGGTCGTCTTTTTGCCCCAAGGAAGTTCAGTAAGTACCTCTAAATAATTTCTAATAATAGAGTTTTCTGGCACCATAATAGGCATTTTCCTTAGCCTTGCTAGTTCCTTAACAGCGCGGTCTTTAACCTCTTTTGGCATTTTTAGAGCATCAATTTGCTTTGCAAGGGCGTCATATTCGTCTTCTCCCTCGCCTAGTTCTGCGTTTATTGCCTTTATTTGTTCTCTTAAGTAATAATCTTTTTGTGCCTTATCCATATTGTGTTTTATATCCGCATTTATTTTTTTATTTATTTTTGCTATTTCAATTTCGTCCATAAGGTAGTTTATTAATTTTTCAAGTCTCGCTTCTGTGTCAAACTCGTTCAATAGGTTTATTTGACTGGACTCGTTCTTAATGGTTAGTGCTGCAACGCTATCAATAAAAATGTTTGGACTTGAAATAGCATTGATAAACGCTAAAACATCTCTATTTAATTTGCTGTCTATGTTGGCATATTCAAAAAACTTATCTTTTGCGTTTACAAAAAGTGCTTTGCTTACAACTGTATATTCGTTTAATATTTGTGCGTCTTCAACCTCTACTACAAAGTATGGGTCTTCCTCAACTATTTTTTTGATTATTGCGCGCTTAACGCCTTGCGCTAAAAGTTTTACTATGTCCGCACTTGCCTTTACCATTTGTTTAATGTCACAAATAGTGCCTACAATGTTGACATCTCCCATTGTAATATTTAGTGCATTTAAGTTTTTTTGGTAAGTCAAAAATATTTGCTCGCCACTCTCTAACGCGTCTTTTAGTGCGCGCTTACTTTTTTCTTTTCCTATGTCACAAGTAATTGGCATATTTGGAAAAGCAATGATACCCTTTAAGGCTATCATTTTATATTTTTTGTTTTCCTTCTCAGTTTCATAAATAGCACTAGAAGGCTTAATTTGTACTATTTTTTCCATAATCTCACCTCTTATTAATAAATTAATGTTGCAACTGCAACAATTGCTTATTTATTATAATGTATAATAAAATAAATTGCAAGGCGTTTAAACCAACAATAAAAATACGCTCACTTTAAAACGGCGAGCGTACTTTAAAATAACAAAATTTTAGTTAAGATTGTTGTTTTTTCTTAGGTAGTCAATAAGTTTAGAAATTATTAAATCGTTTACAATGTAATTGATTCTTTCTTCAGTCAAAGTCTTTTCAAACTCTTTTTCTGACTTACCCTCTGCCTTTGCTAGTTCTGCAAGTTTACCTTTAAATTCTTCCTCTACAACATCTATTTTTTCTGCTTTTAATATTGCCTCTAAGACAAGTCTTGTCTTTACTGTTGCTATTGCGTCTTGGCGTCTACCTTTTCTTAAATCTTCAAGTGTAGTTCCCATCATTTGAATATAATCTTCAAGTTTTAAGCCTTGATACATAAGTCTATATTCAAACTCTTTAATAAATGAATCAATTTGCTCTTCAACCATAATTTCAGGAACTTCAACCTTTGCGTTGTCTGTAACTGTTTGAATTAGGGTATTATCTGCTTCTAGTTTTGCTTGTTCTGCATTTTTTTCTTGCAAGTGTTTTTTAACATCTGCTTCCCAGTCCTTTAGTGTTTCAAACTCGCTCATATTTTTTGCTAGTTCGTCATCTAGTGCTGGCATTTGTTTTTCTGTAATTTTGTGAATTGTAACTTTAAAGTTGCTCTCCTTACCTTTTAGGTCTTGTGCGTGGTAGTTCTCTGGGAACTTTACTTTAATGTCTTTAGTCTCGCCAGTTTTCATACCAATTACTTGGTCTTCAAAACCAGGAATGAAGGATTTTGAACCTATTTCAAGGTCATAATCCTTTGCTGAACCGCCGTCAAATTTAACGCCGTCAATACTGCCAACAAAGTCCATTGTAACGGTATCGCCCTCTTTTACTTCCCTAACAACTTCTATTTGTCTGCTTGCTTTTTCTTGCTCTAAAAGTAACTCTGCATTTATTTCTTCCTTTGTTACTCTCTTAACTGCCTTTTTAATTTCTAGCCCTTTATATTGTCCCAAAACAACTTCTGGTTTAACTGCTACTTGAATAAGTATTGTAGCACCGTCTTTGTCTAGCCTCTTAACATCTATACTTGGGCTTGCTACTGGCTCAACATCTACTTCTTTGTCTAGAATTTCGCCATAATATCTATGAAAAGCGTGTTCCAAAGCGTGTTCGTAAAAAACAGTATTTCCGTACATTTTTTCAATTAAGTTTCTTGGTGCTTTACCTGCCCTAAAACCTTGTACTGAATATTTGCCTTTTTCGTGCTCGTAAGCCTCTTCAACAAGTTCTTCCCACTCTTCTTTTGTTAAATCAATTTCAAATTGAACTTCTTTATTTTTTAAAGTCTCTTTTGTATATTTCATTTTCTATCTCCTAATAATTTAAAATGCTAGGCAATTATAACACACTTAAACTTAAATTGCCATTAAATTTAATAAAAACAAACATTATTTTTATAACTTAAAAAAACTCTTTTTAAAAGAGTTAATTTTTAAAAAAATGATATTAGCAAGGTAATTGAAAAGTATAATAAAACCGCCCCAATAAACCAAACTGCTATTATGGTTGTAAGTTTTTCCCTAAGTGCACTGTTTATTCTTTTGTTCCAATTTTTTGTACCGTTAGCGTTTTTATAGATGTATTGTTCTCCGCCCTCTTCTGTCGCTAGTTCCAGTATTATTTCTTTTTCGTTTGCTATTATTTGTTTTTTCGTTTCGTTATAGTTTTTTGTCATATAATATGCACCCATAAGCACCGAAATACTAAGCAAAAACATTGCAAAAAAGTTTACTATCAGCGCAAGCGGAGATAGTATTAAAAGAATTGCTGCAACAAAAAATATTATAAAATTAACACTTAGATATTTGTTTATCTTCATCACTTTTAACCTTTAAAATAATGGAATAATTACAAATATAATTACCAAAATGACTGCTACTATGTAACTAATCATATATAAAATATTTCGTTTAGTCTTAACGTAAAAGAAAGCGCCAAAGCCAACAATAATGTACGCTAATGAGTTTGCAATTACTGTAAAGATGTTAGAAATACTAGCAAATAGCCCTGTGTTGTTTTGTGCTATTTGGCTAAAAATTAACGCTACTGCTAAAAAGATAATAGAAAAATAAGCAATTGCATTTACAAGTTTTTTCAATTTTAATTCTGTCATAAGATTCTCCTCAAATTTAATAAATAAATATTAGCACATTTAACTAAAAAAGTTAATATAATTGATGCAACTTTTTTAGCATATTTTCAAAATATTCTGGAAGTGGTGCTTCAAACTCCATATATTCGTTAGTTATGGGGTGCATAAAACTCAATTTGTACGCGTGCAGTAGTTGTCCTTTAAGTTTTATGTTTTTATAGTGATGTCCGTAAGTCTCATCGCCTAAAACTGGGTGACCAATGTACTTTGAGTGCACCCTTATTTGATGCGTCCTACCAGTTTTTAACTTAAACTCAACATAAGTAAACCCTTTAAAACGCTCCAGAACCTTGTACTCAGTTATTGCGGTTCTACCCTTAACATCGGTCGTCACTGCAATTTTTTTGCGGTCGGCGGTGCTCCTGTCTAAATTTTTATTTATTACTCCCTCGTCCTCTTTTATAACGCCAGAGCATATCGCCAAATAAAGCCTAGTCGCCGTTTTTTCTTTAATTTGTTTTGCGAGGCTTAAATGAGCCTCGTTGTTTTTTGCAATTACAATTAAACCAGAAGTGTCCTTGTCTAGTCTATGCACTATTCCGGGTCTTATGTTTGAATTTACATCGCTCAAATTTTTAAAATGATATAAAAGTGCATTGACAAGTGTACCTGAACGGTTACCAACCGCAGGATGAACTACCATCCCTTGTGGCTTATTTATTACCGCCAAATAGTCGTCTTCATAAATTATGTCTAGTTTAATATTTTCTGGCTCTGCGTTAAGTTCTATCTTTTCTTCAACTTGCACTAAAATGTCGTCATTTAATTTTAAATACTGCCCCGCTTTTGTCACAGTTTTATTGTTTATTAAAACTTTACCGTCTGTAACCAAATTTTTAATTTGGCTCCTGGTTAGATTTGACAAATTGCCAAGTAAAAATATGTCTAAACGAGTGTTTACATACTCGCTTGCAATTTTAAATTTGTACTCCATATTACTTAACCGCCTTCTTTTTGCCTTCAATAAAGAATACATATATCATAAATAAAATTACGCCTATAACTAGGGACATATCAGCGATATTGAATACTGGGAATCTAACAAAATCAATTGCAATAAAGTCTCTAACGTAGCCAAAAGCAATTCTATCAATTAAGTTACCAAGTGACCCCGCTATGATAAGCGAAAAACCAATGGTGTAAAAACCACCTTTTCCTCTTTCAAAATAATCAAATACAAACATAGCAATAATAAATAATATTGCACCTATAATAAACACCAATAGTTGCCCCTCAAATATGCTCCAAGCGGCACCAGTGTTATGTGCACTTACAAAACTAAGAACGCTGTCTATAACAGAAAAATTTTCTCCGTCAAGAAAAGACTTTGTCACTTGGTCAAGTGCCACAATTAATAAAATTATGCCTATTTTTTTAAAATAACTCTTTAACATTAACCTCTATTATTCCTTTTTAGTCTAGTTTAACATTTATGCCCTGTAAAGAAAGTAAAAATAGGTTGTTTTGCACCCTTGTAATTTGTCCTAAAAGCGCAAAAATTGCTCCACTCAAAAAGTCTAAAACCCTCAAAGTGTCCTCTTCACTTATTCCAACTAAATTGACAAAACAAGCACCGTTTTCCTTTAAAAAACTGACGATATATTGTACTTCTTCTTGGCTTTTTGGAGAAAAAATTTTTAAACTGCCAGCCTCTAATTGATTGTCATTTGTGTCATTTCTGTTCACATCAAAAAACCTGTCAATTTGTTCATTGTCTGGTCTGTTGTGTAAATTAAAATTTACATATCTGCCCTTTGGTTTTGGCTTTTCTTTTTTCTCTCTAGGCTTAATAATTGCCATATTTATCTTCCTTATTTTTATAGACCCATTTTAACACACTTTTTTATTTATATGCAACTTATACTAAAAGAAACAAACTATTTTGGCACAATTTTGGCATAGTAATTTGCAACTAAGTAAAGTGCTTAATAAAATAAGAGGCGATAAAAAAGGAGAGAATTTATGAAAATATTGCCCTTATTTAACAATGTGGTTTTAAAAGACATTGAACTAGAAGAAACAATAAAAAGTGGCATAGTTTTACCTACTACGGCACAAGAAAAGCCAACAATAGCAAAAGTAATAGCCGTTGGAAGTGGCGAAATTATTGACAATAAACTAGTGCCATTAAAACTAAAAATTGACGATACCGTTTTGTACTCAAAGTACGCTGGAAACGAGTTTAAACTTGACGGCGAGACCTACAAAATACTAAACCAAAACGACATAATAGCAATTATTGAAGACTAAGGAGTAAACAAATGGCAAAACAAATAAAATATGGAATAGACGCTAGAAATGCACTAATAAGTGGAGTTAACGCGGTAGCAGACACGGTAAAAATAACGCTCGGTCCAAAGGGACGAAACGTAGTTTTAGAAAAAAAATTTGCTACCCCACTAATTACAAATGACGGTGTAACAATAGCAAAAGAAATTGATCTTTTAGACCCTTTTGAAAATATGGGAGCGCAACTTTTAAAAGAAGTAAGCATAAAAACAAACGAGGTTGCAGGCGACGGAACGACTACAAGTGCAGTATTAGCACAAAGCATAATTCTTGAAGGTAACAATTGTTTTGAAAAAGGTGCTAACCCTGTAATACTAAAAAACGGCATATTTAAAGCGGTAAATTTTGCAGTTAAAAAATTGCAAAAGAGCAGCAAAAAAATTAACACAAGTAAAGACATAGCACAAGTCGCAAGCATAAGTGCTGGAGACGAATTTATAGGCAAGTTGATTGCCGAAGCCTTTGACAAGGTAGGAAAAGATGGCATAATAACGATTGAAGAAGGTGCAACCTTAAACACTGAATTAAAACTTGTTGAAGGTATGCAATTTGATAGAGGGTATTTGTCTCCCTATATGAGTACAGATATGGAAAAAATGGAGAGCATACTAGACAATGCCCTAATTTTAATTACAGACAAAAAGATTGAGACCTTACAGGAACTACTGCCCCTTTTAGAAAAAGTGGTTGGAAAAAATCAAAAACTTTTTATAATAGCGGACGACCTAGAAAATGAGGTGCTATCCACCCTTGTTTTAAATAAACTAAGGGGAACATTTACATGCGTCGCTGTAAAAGCACCATCTTTTGCAGATAAAAAAAGAGCGCTACTAGAAGATTTAGCGGTTTTAACTGGAGCAACTTTAATAAGTGAAGAAACAGGAATAAAATTAAAAGACGCAACCCTTGAAATGCTAGGAACAGCAAAGCAAATAAAGGTAGATAAAGACAAAACAATAATAGTAGAAGGTGGCGGAACCAAACAAAAACTTGACGAGCGTATAAGTGCAATAAAAACGCAAATTACAGGAACAGAAAACGACTACGATAAAGAAAAACTAAAAGAGCGTCTAGCCAAAATAAGTGGCGGTGTTGCGGTAATAAAAGTCGGTGCAGCAACAGAAGTAGAGATGAAAGAAAAAAAATTGAGAATAGAAGACGCTTTGTCAGCGACCAAAGCAGCAGTAGAAGAAGGAATTGTTGCAGGTGGCGGAACAGCGCTTTTAAGCCTAACTAAGTCACTTACAAACTTTGTAAACAAGTTAAATAAAGATGAAAAAATGGGTGCCGAAATAATACTGAAAGTATTAAAAGCACCAATAAGTCAAATAGCAAAAAATTGTGGAAATGACCCAAACATAATAATAGAAACAATACTAAATAAACAGCAAAAAAATTATGGTTGGGACGCTTTAAATAACAAGTTTGTAGACATGGTAAAAACAGGAATTGTAGACCCAACAAAGGTTGTACGTTCTTCGCTTCAAAACGCTGCAAGTGTTGCGGCAACGCTTTTAACAACTGAGAGTTTAGTTGCAGAAATACCTATAAAAATAAGTTAAATAATGTTTAAAAAAACGAGTTAATCAAACTCGTTTTTTTTGTGTTAATTTTAAATTATTCCAAAGTGTTGTTTATTAATTTTTCTATGTTAAAGTACTTCCAAGGAACGTCTTCAAGCGGTGGAAAACTAACAAAATTCATAATTTCCTTAGTTACAGGGTGCTCAAACTTTAACCTATAAGACCACAAAGATAAATTTGCTCCAACAACTATGTCGCCCTTATACTTTACATCCCCAAAAACAGGGTTTTTAATGTTTGCAAATTGTACCCTTATTTGGTGGCTTCTTCCAGTCTCTAAGGATATGTCCGCAAGGCTCAATTTTTCGTTTGCTTGTAAAATATTGTAATCAAGCACTGCTTTTTTTGAGCCACTTTCGCTTAAAGGCGCTATTTTTACAAGGTTGTTTTTCTCGTCCTTTTTTAAATAGTTAACTAGTGTTGCCCTTCTGTCCTTTGGTGTACCTACTAGCACCGCCAAATATCTCTTTTCAACCTCGCCTTCCCTTATTGCTTCGCTCATTCGGCTTGCCGCCTTAGAGGTCTTAGCAAAAACCATAAGACCGCCTGTGGGTCTATCTAGCCTGTGCAAAAGCCCAAGGTAAACATTGCCTGGTTTATTATACTTCTCTTTTAAATATTCCTTAATAGCATTAAATAAGTCGGGGTCTTTGCTTGCGTCCTCTTGCACTGGTACATTTTGAGGTTTTATTACTACCACAAGGTGATTGTCCTCATATACCACTTTTACCATTTCTTCTTGTATTTGCATATTTTTATTCCTTTATTTTAACTTTCCAAGTTTAATTGTTACAAGTCCCTCGTCAAGTTCTACTTGACCTTCACCGTTTACTGCAAACTTTTCTGAATTTAAGTTTTTAATTAACACTTCTTGTTTTATTTTGCCTTCAAACTTCTTTATTATGTTTGTAAGTTCAGCGCTATCCGAAGTAATTTGTGCGTTTATTCTGTCTTCAATGTTGAAGTCTGCTTCTTTTCTTAAAATTTGCGCTTGTCTTATTATTTCACGCAAGATTCCTTCTTGTTTTAACTCTTCGTCTAGCGTTATGTCAAGCACAACCGTTAGTTCATTTTCTACCGCTATTACATATTCTGGTTTTGCTTTAAGTTTCCTTTCAAATAAACTTGCGTCAAGTGGTTCAAAGCCGTCTAATTTAACCTTGCCAGCGTCAAACCCTGCAACATATTCGTCCATTTTTTCTTGGCTTGCACTTTCAAGTGTCATTTTTGCCTTTTGAACTTCGCCTTTTAACACTCTTCCTGCTAGTGCAAAGTTGACAATTAAATATGCTAAGTTAAATTTATTTTCATCTTCTACAAAAATAACATTTTTAACATTTAACTCGTCTTTTATTATGTCTTCAAGCATTTGAACTGCGTGTCTTTGTTCTTCGTTTGCTTTTACATAAATGGCTTTTAGGGGTTGTTTTACTTTTAGGCTATTTTCTGCCCTCAATCTTTGACCTATGTTTATTATGTCGCTTGCAATTTTAACATATTCAACTATATGCTCTTCTTTTGCGTCCATAATGCTTGTAGGAAAATCGCTTAAAAATACGCTTTCAGCCGCTTTCTTTTCAACTTCTCTAACCATATTTTGCCATATATATTCTGTCATAAATGGTAGAACTGGGGCAATGACTTGAACTGCTGTTTTTAAGGCGTTATATAGCACCCAGTAAGCATTTAATTTATCTGTTCCGTCATCAGACTTCCAAAAACGGCGCCTGTTTACGCGAATGTAAAAGTTAGTAAGTTTGTCTATGTAACTTTCAAATTCTGCAGTTACAACATAACTCTCGTTATTTGCGTAAGCCTCATCACACTTAGCAATAAAGTCGTTAGTTACATTTATTAACCATTTATCAGTTACAGATAGCGTTTTATATTTAGGTGTATATCCGTCAAGTTTAGGCTCGTCAATTACCGCATAAGTATTAAAGAAAGTATACGCATTAAATAAACCTAAAAGTTTACGCCTAACTTCGCTTAACATATTAAAACCAAAGCGAACATCTGAAGTAATATTCATACTTGCAAATAAGTACCTCGCTGGGTCCATACCAACTTGGTCCGCAACATCTCCAGCCTTAATCATAAAGCCTGATTTACTAAACTTGCTACCATCTTCTTGAACTACACTTGCAAAGCCAACAACTTTGTTGTAAGGCACTTTATCTTCAAGAGTTATGCTCATAAATAATAAAGAATAGAACCAAAGTCTAATTTGCTCGCGCATTTCAATTACGTTCTCTGCTGGGAAGTTCTTTTCAAAAAACTCTTTATTGTCAAAGTAGCCCTTAGTACTAAATGGAGTAATTCCTGCATCCAGCCAAGCGTCGCCAACATCAGTAATACGTTTAACTGGTTTACCACATTTTGGACAAGTAATCTCTAAGTCGTCCATATATGGTCTATGTAAATGTGGTATTTTGTCTACCGCTTCTTTACTGCTTCTTTCAACTAATTCATCTTTACTGCCAATTACTGTAGTGTGTCCGCAAGAACAAGGGTAAATAGGCAAAGGAACGCCGTAAAAACGACTTCTTGATATGTGCCAATCGCCCATATTCTCAAGCCAGTCTAACATTCTCTTTTCCAAAAATTCTGGTTGCCATTTTACTTGTTTGACAGCCTCTACAAGCCTTGGTCTAATCGCGTCAACCTTTATGCACCAACTGTCAATTAATCTAAACACTATTTCTGTTTTACAACGCCAACAAATTGGGTAACTGTGCTTAAACTTGTGCGTATAATAAAGTTTGTTTTGAGCTTTTAACTCATCAAAAACAACTTGCGCTGCGTCGTGAGTGTTTAACCCTGCTAAAAAGCCAAAATTACTCAAAAATTCGCCATTTTCGTCAATTGGAGAAATTTCTGGTAAGCCTAATTCTTTACCTAGTTCGTTATCTTCTTGTCCGCAACCTGGAGCAATGTGAACCACGCCTGTTCCTTCAACTGCGCTGACCTCTTTCCAAGGCACTATTTTATGAGCAAAGTTTTGAACTTCAAGTTGTGGGAATACCGCTTCATAAGTTAGCCCTACTAGTTCACTTCCCTTAAACTCTTTTAATACTTCAACTGCGTCATCTTTTAATATTCTTTTAGCTTCTTTACCTACAACTACAGGTAATTCGTCGCTTTTTACTTTAACTAAAAGGTAATCGTTTTCTGGATTTACGGCAACCGCCACATTTGAACTTAACGTCCAAGGAGTGGTTGTCCAAACCAAAATTTTTGCCTTCATTTCCTTTATTGGCAACTTAAAAAATACTGCTGTATGCTCTACATCTTTGTAACTTCCTGTCATTTCGTGGTCGCTTAAACTCGTACCACATCTAGGACACCACATCATTGGCTTGTAACTAAGTTGTAGCCAGCCATTTTCGTAGCACTTCTTTAAAAAGTACCAAATTGATGTAATATTTTCATCGCTATTTGTAAAGTATGAGTGCTCCCAATCCATCCATTGACCTAGACGAATGCTTTGCTCTGTTTGAATTTTGCTTATTTTGTCTACCCTATTCATACAAGCGTCAACAAACTTGCCTAGACCATAGTTTACAAGTTCTTTTTTGTCCTTTATGCCTAGTTCTTTTTCTACAGCAACTTCAACTGGAGTTCCATGAGCGTCAAAACCATTTTGATAGTGTAGGTCATAGCCTTTCATTGCTTTATATTTTATGTAAGTATCCTTTAAAGTTCTTCCCCAAACGTGGTGAATACCCATATTGTTATTTGCAGTAATTGGACCGTCTAAAAACCTATAATATTTTTTAGAGTCCTTGTTTTTTGCTTGTAATTTATGAAAGCAATTTTGCTCATCCCAAAACTTTAGGACATCTTCCTCCATTTTGACAAAGTCTGGCATACCTGTTTCTTTTTTCATAAAATTCTCCTATTTTAAAATGTAACAAATAAAAAGCCTCTCGCCAGTAAATAATTACACGAGAGGCATAAAAGCAGTCTCAAAATATAACCAAATACCAACATATTCGCTTTCTATAACGGGAAAGCCCCGTAACCTCTTACTGAAGTTCGGAAGTTAAGCTAAAAGGTGATACTCCTAAAACAATAGTTACTGGGCTTGCACCGTCCCCAACTCGCTAAAACCGTAAATTTTATTTGCTTGTCCTTTATCATCGCTATTAAATTCAATAAAATATTATAACAAAATTCAAAATTAGTCAATATCTTTATTCAAAGTTGTCTAAAATTTGATTCATATCAATTATGTCGGAACTCGTAATAATACCTAGTGGTTTTTCCAAATAATTGCCTGTTTTTGTCATTATAATAATAAGTAGTTTTCTGTTTTTGTAAAACATATCAAGTGCTGTATCTAGGGTCAAATTTTCATCGCTTAAAGAGTAATACGTATCTAGCCCATCTTGGCGCTCTACCTCACTGATTGGTGTGTTTTCTATAAAATTGTTAATATCTGTCTTTTTATAAATTTCTAGACCAATTCTATCAAGTATTCTTTGTCCGTTAGCAACGCCAACAAGCACGCCCTCTTTATAAATTGGCAAATTACTATAACCAGATTGATTTATTGTTTCAATGGTCTTTTTTATGCTCAAATCGGCTTGCACGCACAAAATGTTCTTCCTTGCAACTGTATCTATTACCTTTGGAGGAGTAACTATTAAAGTGGCAATGTGCTCCATTTTTTCTACCACTTTTGTGTGAGGTTCAGCAATTATTTCCTCAGCATTGTTTTGGTGAACTATTGCGTTTCTTAGCCTTCCATAGTCAATAAGTAAATCCTCATATTTTCTTACAATGGCGTTTAGCACCACTGTCCTTCTAACTACGTCACTAAATGACATACTGCGTTTAAAGTTGTATTGTACTCTCAAAGCGTAATCTATTTGATTATATGCCTCAATAAAGCGCTCTGCGTTAGTTTTTTCCATACTCACTCCCCTAAATAATAATCTGACTTAAAAAAGTATAACATAATTAAAAATTTTTCCAAAATAAACTAAACTTAAAAAGCACAAATTACTTGAAAAAATAATGAGTTTATACTATACTCTTTATAGCCGTGCTAGACGGGGAGCTAGTGGTGCCCTGTAACTCGCAACCCACTTCAGCGAGGTTGAATGCCTTTTTAGGCATAGGCTGTATTGCAGAACACAAATAAGGGATGTTGATATTAAAGTCTTATGCAACTTCTTAGCCGCTAATCATGTCAGAGCCTGACGGCAGCAGCATCATGTGGAATTAAGGGTGTGCCATAAACCAACTTTAAAGTAATTACCTATTTATGCGCTCACAGTGTGGTTTTATGTCAAGGAAGGATGCACGGTCAAATAAAAAAGCAAGTATTTAACTTGCTTTTTTGTTGTCAATAAAAGTTGGTTACCATTCAATATCTTTGCCACTAGTAGTAGTTCCGTTTGGTGAAGAGTTTGTATAATTTCTAGTGTTGTCATAAGTAGGTGCACCATTCATATTTTGAGATTGTGGAGTATAATCGTATGTAGCGTCCTCAGGCAATTTGAAACTAAAAATTGTACTCAAAACTAGTAAAAAATAACCAAGAATATAGATGTATGTGCCTATACCTGCAAAATCAAAGTCAAACTCTGTTAACCAATAGAAAATTGCCAAATAAATTACAAGTGCAAAAATATTCATTATGGTTAAAGCCTCTTTTTTCATTTTTGCAAATACTACTGCAAAGAAAAATGCTAGAATTGGCAAAGCAACTACTATTGCATAGATTGGACTATCAAGGTCAATAATAGAAACACTTGCATCAAACTGTATGCCCATAATTTCTCCACTTCCTGCGTAGAAAGGCAAAACAATGCTTATTAAAAAGAGTGAGGTAACGGCAAGTAAAGTATACATAACTGACTTTTGTGAAACTGGTTTGCGAACCCTATTATTATTTGCGCTTATTCTTTCCTTTTTTGAAAGCCCAAACAATATGCTGGCCACTATAAACGCAACAATTTGATACATTGCAATATAGGCAAATGGCATATTAGTGTCGGTTACGGTAGTGAATATGGCAAAAAATACAAGCACTGACTCTATTATAAAATATGTTTTTATGCCCGCCAATTTATTGGTAGACATAATTATAATTGCCAAGATTAATGGTACAAAAATACCACCATAAAAAAATATTACAAATGCGGTGTTTACTTGAAAATTACTAGGATCAAATACACCCACATAGGCTAGTCCTAAAATTAATAATACTACCATTAACCAAATTGCAACAGATTTTTTTACTGTTTTCATAAATTTTCTCCTAAAAATAAATATAAATTAATGTTTTAAATATGCCTATTTTTAATTTCATCAACAAGACTTAATGTTTCCGCTTTAATTTCTACATCGTCTTTTATTTTAAAACTAAAAATTGTGGTTAAAATTAAGGTAATGAAACCCACTATATATAAATATAAACCGACCGCAGCATACTCAAAACTAAATTTTGTTAATACATAAAATACTACAAAATAAACTACGGACATAATTATTCCTAACATTCCAAAGATATCTTTTTTAATTTTTATCATCATTGAAAGTAAAAATAAAGTAAGAATTGGTAAAATTATAAGCAACATATAAAGTAGCGCGTTATCTATATTTGCTATTGATATTGAAGCACTAAATGGTATTCCCATAATCTCGCCACTTCCCTCATAGAATGGCAAAATAACGCTAACTACAAATAGCACTAAACTTATTGCAGAAAATACCTTAACTAATTTTTTAGACTTGTCATTAGTTTTTGCTAAATTTGTAACTTTATTTTTTCGCTCTTTCTCTGGCTTAAAAGCAAGTGCAAGTATAATAGATAAAATTAAGTTTAACACGGGGTCTAAAAAAATTAACGCTTCCGTTATATCAAAATGCTCCCATGAGCTTGTAAAAGTAATCATTACCACTAAAAAAATTAACATTATGATATTGCCTACTAAATAAACTTTTACTCCAGTATAATTTTTTGTTGCTGTAAATATTGCGCCCAAAATTGCTGGAATAAGTAATATTAATATTGACACAAAAACATTAAGCCAAAGGGCATTATTAATAGCTAGAGTGCCTACAAATGTAACCAGTGCAAATAAAATTGAAAGAGTTGATATTAATGTCAATATTAGACTTTTATTGAATTTTGATTCTTGCATAAATTTTCTCCTTAAAATATATTCTTTATAAATTAATTTTGCTTGGGTCGGTTGTTTGAACAGCTATTTTTGAAACATCATTTAGCATAAAACTAAGTACGGTTGTTGCTATAAGCGCTAAATAAGCGGCTATATAGATAAATAAACCTGCGCCTGCTGCACTAAAATTAAAATCTGTTAAAATATAAAATACAGTCGCGTAAACTACTAGCATTAAAATTTCTAACATACCTAAAATATCTTTTTTAATTTTTACAAACATTGAAACTAAAAATAAAGATAAAATTGGTAAAATAATCAATATGCTATACAGTAAAGCATTTTCTATTTCTATAATGGCTACAGATGCAGAAAAAGTCACACCCATAATTTCAACATCGCCAGAATAGAATGGTACAACAATGCTAACTATGAATAAAGATAAAATGCCAAGCAACATATACTTTATCAAGTTATAGTTAGTGCCTTTGCGCTCCACTCCTCTTTTGCTTTCTCTTTCTATTAATCTTTGTTCTCTTTGCAAATCTTTTGCTTTTAATCTCTCTGCAACTTTTTGTTCTTTTTGATTTTCTTTTACTAATTTTTCTTCTGCACTTGGTTGAGTTAAATAAAGAACTAGTAAAGACAAAACAATGTTAACAAATGGTATCATAAGTATTGAAAGAATTTCAGTGACATCTCCTGACATACTCATCGTACTAAGCACAACTGCCGCTAAAAAAGAAATTGCACTTAGGACCAAATAAATTGTTCTGCCTAAAGGCTTTTTAACTAATAGTACAATAACACCAACAACGGCTGGAATTAAAGCAATTAATGCCACGGCAAGAAAACCAGAGGATACCACATCACCTATTAAGCTATACAAAAATATTGAAAGAAAAAATATCAAAATATTTGTTATAGCAATTAAAGTGATTGGAAGGCTTTGATTAGATTGTGATTCTTGCATAAATTTTCTCCTTGAAAATTATTTTTTTCTTTCATAATTTTACTATAAAACTCGTGCTTAATCAATAAAAAACCCTATATTCTTATAGGGTTTTAATATATTAATCATTTATTTTGGTATATGAATCGTAGAGTTACTATCTTTTAGAGGATTGTTTTTGTTCCCTAGCCTTTTTTAATGCGGCAAGTGTGTATGGGTCTTGGCTATCTAGAAAGCGCCTTAAAATTTCCTTGTCGTCATATTTGTCTTCTACCACAAACTCTAGAATTGGCATATTGATTGCATGTAAGGTATTTGTTATTGCTGGGTCTTGTTTTGTAATTGGGCTTGAACCTATTCTTGGATCGGTTAAATCAACAACGGCAACTGGCTTCATAGTAATCTTTTCAAAAACAACAAAGTCAAGGTACTTACCTGCAATTGAATTATAAGCAATTAGGTTGCCTGCTGGCTTTACTATGGTGTCAACGCCGATGTTAGGAAAAGCAATAAACTCTAAAGGTAGTGCCTTTTGAAGTGCATTCAAAAACTTAAAACTGTCGCCATGCATAAATGGTATTTTTAAAGCAACTCTAACAGTTCCTTCAAACTTGCCCGCGTGAATATTTGAGTTTTGTGAAGTATCAATTTTGTTCCTTATTACGCTACCCAAAAATACTGCAAAGGCAATTATTACTAAAAATATTGCAATTATTAAAGCGGTATCACCGTTTATTTCTAATAGTAAACTCCTCATAAAATTCTCCTAAATTTATTTTGTTAATTTATTATAACATAAGCAATTTTACTTGTAAACACTAAAAACTTAAATATTTTCTATTTGCCAGTCAATTATTTTTTGCCCATTTACCTTTAAAAACTCATTAGTTTTGCTAAAATGTTTACAGCCCATAAAACCACTGTAAGCAGATAATGGACTAGGATGTGGAGCGGTTAAAACGAGGTGCTTTTTTAAGTCAATATATTGTTTAAAATCCTTTGCGTTATTGCCCCAAAGCAAAAATACTAACCTGTTGTTTTGTGCGTTTACTTTTTTTATTATTTCTAAGGTAAAGTTTTCCCAGCCTTTAAACCTATGGCTATTGGGCTTACTGTCCTCCACCGTCAAAACGGTATTCAAAAGTAGTACTCCCTGTCTAGCCCACTTTGTTAAATTGCCAGTGTTTGGAATATAACAGCCCAAATCTGTGTTTAATTCTTTGTAAATATTTTGCAAACTTGGCGGAATTTGTACCCCATCTTTAACCGAAAAGCAAAGCCCTTGCGCTTGACCCTTTTGGTGGTATGGATCTTGCCCTATTATTACAACCTTGATGTTGGATAGTTTTAAAAGATTTAAAGCACTAAAAACCTCCTCTTTTGGCGGGTATATGTTTTTAGTGGCATACTCTTCCTTTAAAAATTTAGATAGTTTTAAAAAATAATCTTTTTCAAACTCTTCTTCAAGTAAATCATACCAATCAGCATTAAGTGCAAACATAACTTATCTCCTAATAAAAATAGTATAGCAAAATATATTTTAAATGTCTACAAACGCAAAATAAAAAGGAGCATAAAACTCCTTTTAAAATTTTAAATTAGCAATGCTTACATATGTAATTATTTGCATGCGTTGCAGCAATCGCGCCATCAGCAGCAGCAGTAATAATTTGACGAACCTCTTTTTCTCTAATGTCGCCAGCGGCATAAACGCCTGCCACATTGGTTTGCATATTTTCGTCAGTTATAATGTAGCCTCCCTCATCGAGGTTAACTACGCCTTTTAACATCTCTGTGCTTGGTGTACGTCCTATTGCAACAAATAGTCCATTAAGTTTAAGTTCTTTTTTGGTTTGGTCAACCGAATTTGTAATTTCAACCCCTTCAAGCATAAATTTGCCATTTAGTTTTGTTACTTGGCTATTTAAAATTATCTCTAATTTGCTATTTTCTTTTGCCACAGTTTTTTCAACAGTATCAACTAAAATTTGTTGTGCCTTAAACTTTGCACTTCTATTTATTAAATAAACCTTTTGCGCAACTGAATTTAAGTACATAGCGTCTTCCATAGCGGTATTGCCACTTCCTATAACTGCTACAACTTTGTCCTTAAAAAACGCTCCATCACAAATAGCACAATAACTGATTCCAGCACCTATAAGTTCACTTTCGCGCTCTAAGCCAAGTTTTCTAGCAGCTGCGCCCATAGATAGTATTACAGTCCTCGTGTTTAGCGTGCCAGAATACCTAGTATTAATTGTCTTTATTCCGCCTGTTAGTTCCATATCTGTAACTACATCGTAAATATTTGTAATGCCAAGTTTTTCTATTTGCTTATGCATCTTGTCCGCTAAATCTGCCCCATTAATGTCTTCAAAGCCTGGGTAATTTTTTATTTCATAGGTGTTTACAATTTGTCCACCATAAGCGCCCCTTTCTATTAAAGCCGTCTTCATACCTGCTCTAAGTGCGTAAACAGCAGCACTCATTCCAGCGGGTCCCCCACCTACTATTACTACATCATAAATTTGTTCGTTTGTTTCCATAATATCTCCTAAAATGTTTTACTTTTTTATTATACAACAAATATTAATTTTGTATAACTTTTAAAAAGCAAAAAATTAAATTTTCTTATTTTAATTTGCAACATAAAAATATCACACTATTTTTTATATGTCAATCAATTTTGTTATAAATTAATAACTATTTTTGTTGAGTTATATTTTATCAATTTATTTTATAAAATAGTCAATTTGGCTATTGACGCAATTTTTAATTTATGGTAAAATTACAACGGTATTAAGGAGAGTATTTATGAAATTTTTAAAACAAATTGAGCAAAACCCAAATTTTTCAGTAGTAAGAACTGAAAAAGCAGTAGAAAACAAAACAGCAAAAGAAGGTGAAACTATACCAAGCGTAACAGTTAGTTATAGTGGCAAACCAGTATTTACACTAGATGGCCCATTCGTAGTAGAAGTTGAAAATTACGAACCAGGTATACTTGTATCGGTTGTAGAAGTAGACAAAGGATACGTTCAAAAGAAACACTTTATGTTCTTTAACAACAATGGCACAATGATTTGGGAAGACAACATTTCAGTTTTTGTAAAAGGTTACGAAAATTTAACACAAGAAAAATTTATTAAGATTGTTGAAAACGACTTTATTACAAACAAGCCAAAAAAGGCTATAGCAACAGCAAAAATTATGTTTAATGTAAAAAACCCAAGCATTGAATCAATGGCCAATGTCTATGCAAGAAAGCAATGGGGTGTTTATCAAGTAGTAAAACCAGACACTGAACCAGCATCTTATAGAATAACTGATTTAGGTATTGTTCAAGAATCACTAGACAAAACAACAGATGAAAAACACTATGCACTTACCGAGTATGATGGCAGAAGAGCAAACTCTAAAAATCTAGATAGATTTAAAGCAACACTACAAAGAATAGATACATTGAATCAAGCAAAATTAGAAAAATTATCAAAAAGCGCTGAAAATTAATCAGCGTTTTTTTACGTATCATTAAATTTTAGTAGTAAAAAAACTTACCAAACGGTAAGTTTTTGTTTTTAAATTATCTCTTACTAAATTGAGGAGATTTACGTGCTTTCTTAAGACCAGGTTTTTTACGTTCTTTCATTCTTGGGTCTCTTGTTAAGAAACCTGCTGCTTTTAATGCTGGTTTTAAGTTCTCGTCAACTTTTACTAAGTTTCTTGCTATGCCAAGCCTAATCGCACCTGCTTGACCATTAAGTCCGCCACCTTTAACATTTACTAAAATGTCAACTTTGCCAGTCATACCAGTAAGTTCTAGTGGTTGACGAACAATAAGTTTAAAGGTATCAAGAGAAAAGTAGTCATTGATGTCGCGTTTATTAATAGTAATAACGCCACTGCCGTTAGGAACAATCCTAACCCTTGCAATACTCTTTTTTCTTCTACCAGTTGCATTTATTTGTTCTACTTTTTTTGTTGCCATAATTATCTAACTCCTTTTAATGTAAACGCTACAGGTTGTTGAGCCTCTTGTTTGTGCTCTGCGCCCTTGTAAACATGAAGTTTTTTAAACATGTTTCTGCCAAGAGAACTTTTTGGAAGCATGCCTTTTACAGCCTTTTCCATAACAACGTCTGACTTAGTTTCCATCATAGTTTTATAATTTGTTTCTTTCAAGTGACCAACGTAACCAGAGTGTGTGCGATACATCTTTTGAGTCAACTTGTTTCCTGTCAATAATGCCTTATCTGTATTGATAATAATTACATAATCTCCCGTATCAACGTGTGGAGTGTATGTTGGTTTATGCTTTCCAGCAAGTAGGTGTGCCGCTTGGCTTGCAACTCTACCAAGAGGTTGACCATCAGCATCTATTACATACCATTTTCTTTCCACAGTTTGAGGATTTGCAAAATAAGTTTTCATTAATAATTTTCCTCCAACTTAAATAAATTAAGTTCTATCCGTTTTATTTGACCTTTTTATTAACAAATTTTGATTGACGAGGGGCTAATTCACAAAAAAAATTTGCTAAATTAATCAGCGTTGTAATTTTAATATAAATTATACATAGTTGTCAAGTACTTTTATGTTTTTGCCTTTAAAAAAATTAATATTTAACATCAATGAGACATAGTCCCTTTGCCTCTACCATTTTACCAGCGTTTTTACGTACTTTACCCTCTAAAATTGACTTAACCATTTGGGGCTCGTACTTAGAATAACCAACATTTAAAAGCGTGCCAACAATTATTCTTACCATATTGTATAAAAAGCCGTCTCCGCAAACTTCTACCGTAATTACATTGCCCTTTTGCTCTATGTTTAAAAATTTTATCGTCCTAACTGTGCCTTTTATTGAAGAATTTTTACTCATAAAAGCGCTAAAATCGTGTTTACCAACCAAAAATTTTGCACCTTCTTTCATAAGTTCCACGCTCGGCTCTTTGTATAGTTGCATAGCGTCTCTATGCAAAAATGGTTCCACCCACCTACTGACATACATAGTGTATCTATAAGTTTTTTCTTTTGCGTCATACCTAGCGTGAAAAGTAAGTGGTACTTCTTTTATGCTCGTAACTTGTATGTAGTCTGGCAAATAGTTATTCGTTGCAAATTGTAATTTATCTAACTCTATTTCGCTATTTATGTCAAAATGAGCGGGCAAAGCAAGCGCACTTACTCCCCCATCAAGCCTACCACTAAAATATATAGTAGGTTTAGTTTGCAAAACCTTTTGAATGGCATCTTCAAGCACGCCTTGAACGGTAATTTTAGACTCGTCTTTTTGCGCTTGGACGCCATTAAAATTTGCACCCAAATATTGAACTGTAATTAATATTCTTCTCATCACATCGCCTTTAAAAGTTTAAAACATTGTAGCACAAAATAAAAATTTGACAAATTAAATTTTAAGTTATTTAAGCATAACCAAATGTAATTGACTAAAAAATAAAAAAGACCTATAATGATTTTGACTTTAATAAAAAGGATTTTTTAATGAAAAAAATAATGATGGACGGCAACACCGCAACAGCACACGTAGCGTATGCTTGCAGTGAAAGTGCCACAATTTACCCTATTACACCATCGTCCTCAATGGCAGAACTTTGCGACGAATGGAGTAATGAAGGCAAAAAAAACATTTTTGATAATACAGTAAAAGTAATTGAAATGCAAAGCGAAGGTGGTGCTTCTGGTGCCATGCACGGCTCACTTGCTGGTGGTGCTTTAACTACCACATTTACGGCAAGTCAAGGGCTTTTACTTATGATACCTAATATGTATAAAATGGCAGGAGAACTTTTACCTGGCGTCTTTCATGTAAGTGCTAGGACGCTTGCGACCCACGCACTTTCAATTTTTGGCGATCAAAGCGACGTAATGGCAGTAAGGCAAACAGGCGTATGTATGTTAGCAAGTTCTAACCCTCAAGAGGCTATGGATATTGCCTTATCTGCGCACATTAGCGCAGTAAATAGTAGCCTGCCTTTCTTGCACTTCTTTGACGGTTTTAGAACGAGCCACCAAATAAACAATGTTGAACCTATTGAATATGAAACAATTAAAAAAATATTTCCATTCAATAAGGTAAAAGAGTTTAAAAATAAGGCACTAAACCCTAACAATCCTCATTTGCAAGGCTCAGCACAAAACCCAGACATATTCTTTCAAAACAGAGAAGCAAGTAATATTCACTACAACGAAGTTGCAAAAATAGTTGAAAATAGTTTTGACGAAATTTATAAAGTAACAGGCAGAAGATACAATTTATTTGACTATTACGGTCATAAAGACGCCGAAAAAGTAATAGTAATTATGGGTAGTGGCGCAGACACAACCGAAGAAACCATTGACACACTAAATAAAGAGGGTCAAAAACTTGGCGTAGTAAAAGTAAGGCTTTATAGACCTTTTGATGTAAACGCTTTTATTAATAGTTTACCAAAAACAGTAAAACAAATAGCAGTTTTAGACAAAACAAAGGAAAGTGGTAGCATAGGCGAACCACTATATTTAGATGTTGTTTCAGCAATAACCGAAAGCAGAGAAAACATAAGTGTAGTTGGCGGTCGCTATGGACTTGGTGGCAAGGACTTTACACCGGCAATGGCAAAAGCAGTCTTTGACAATTTGAATGAAAACCCTAAAAATCACTTTACCGTTGGAATAGTTGACGATGTTACAAACACTTCCCTACCTTGCGACAAGGCTTTCGCACCAAAGACTAAAGGTTTAATTTCCTGCAAGTTCTACGGACTTGGCGGAGACGGAACAGTTAGTGCAAATAAAAATGCTATTAAAATAATTGGCGAAAATACAGATATGTATTCCCAAGGCTTTTTTGAGTACGACTCCAAAAAGAGTGGCAGCATAACAATAAGCCATTTAAGGTTTGGTGCTTCTCCTATTAAGGCAAATTACTCTGTAAATAGTGCCGATTTTATAGGTTGCAACAACAGTAGTTACATAGAAAAATATGATATGCTAGAAGATTTAAAAGATGGCGGAGTATTTTTACTAAATTCAGACTACAACACGATGGAACAAATTGAAAAACAACTTCCAAACAACTTTAAACAAAAAATAGCACTAAAAAATGCTAAATTCTATAATATTGACGCTCTTAAACTAGCAAAAGAAATTGGTTTAGATGGCAAAATAAACACAATTATGCAAAGTGTTTTCTTTTATCTTGCAAACATAATAGACTATAAAACAGCGACTCAAAAAATTAAAGAATTAATTAAAAAATCATACGGTAAATACGGCGAAAACGTTGTAAAAATGAACGAAAAAGCGGTAGATATGGCGGTACAAAACTTAAATGAAATTAAGTATCCAACATCTTGGAAAAATGCCAAAAAAACTGTCATTAAAGATGAGATAAAAGATCCTTATTACACCGGTTTTATTAAACCAATTTTAGAGTTAAAAGGCGATGAACTTGCAGTAAGCAAATTTAGTGCAGACGGACACGTTCCAACTGGCACAAGTCAATATGAAAAACGCGAAATAGCGAGTGAAATACCTATGTGGTTAAGCGAAAAATGCATACAATGTAATCAATGTTCGTTTGTTTGTCCGCACGGTGCCATTAGACCTGTTTTAATTACAGAAGAAGAGGCAAAAACACTGCCTAAAGAGTTTGTTATGGTAGACGCAACAGGCGTAAGCCAAGCAAAATATCGTATGCAAATAAACCCTAAGGACTGCACAGGTTGTGGCAACTGCGTAAACATTTGCCCTGCTCAAGCACTAGTGATGACGCCAATTAAAGAGGCAGAAAAAACCGAAACAAGTAACTATGCTACAAGTTTAAAATTAAAAAACATTGACAACGCATTTCTAGAAAACACAGTAAAAGGTAGCCAATTTAAAAAACCATACTTTGAGTTTAGCGGTGCGTGTGCTGGCTGTGGCGAAACACCATACATAAAACTAGTCTCTCAACTATTTGGAGATAGAATGGTAATTGCAAACGCAACGGGCTGTTCGTCAATTTATGGTGGAAGTGCCCCTACCTGCCCTTATGCAAAGGACGAAAGTGGAAAAGGACCAGCCTGGGCAAACAGTTTGTTTGAAGACAATGCAGAGTTTGGACTAGGTATAAAACTAGCCTATAACATAAAAACCGAAAATTTAATAAATATAGCAAATAAACTAATAAATTCAAGTTTAAATGCTGACAATTTAAAATCATACTTAAAAATGTGGGTAGTTAACCATAAAGAGGTTGAAACCTGCAAAAATCTATTTCCAAAAATAGAACTTGAACTAAATGAAAGTTTAAATGTAGTTTTAGACAAAGATGTTCTACCGCTACTAAAAGAACTAAAAGACAATTTAGACATAATAGTTCCAAAAAGCTTTTGGATAATAGGCGGAGACGGCTGGGCTTATGACATAGGTTACGGCGGACTAGACCACGTGCTTGCAAGTGGCGAAAACGTAAACATTTTAGTACTAGACACTCAAGTTTATTCAAACACTGGCGGACAAAGTTCAAAAGCAAGCCCAACAGGTAGCGTTGCAAAGTTTACAGCAGGTGGCAAAAAGACACCTAAAAAAGACCTCGGCGCTATGGCAATGACCTACAAAAATGTATATGTCGCAAGCGTTGCAATGGGTGCAAATATGAATCAACTATTAAAAGCAATAACCGAAGCAGAAAAATATGACGGCCCAAGTTTAATAATTGCTTACGCAACTTGTATAAATCATGGCATAGATATGAGCAACGCTCAAAAGCACATGAAAAACGCGGTAGACAGCGGATACTGGAATTTGTATCGTTATAACCCAAATTTAGAGTTAGAAGGTCAAAACCCATTTACCTTTGACAGTAAACGCTCAACCAGTGAAAATTATAAAGAATTTTTAAAGACAGAAAATCGCTATAATCAATTACTTCAAAAAGATCCTAAGAGTGCGGAAGAATTATTTAACAAAGCACAAAAAGAAGCAAACGAAAAGATTGAAGAATATAAAACACTTGCAGAACAAAAAAATTGAAGTTAAAATAGAAGGGTGAATTTTTAAAATATCACCCTTTTGTTTTTTAAAATTTTATGTTAAAATCTTACTCATAATAAATTAAAACATATTATAAAATTGTTTTTAAAAAATGCAAAAACTGAGCGTAAATGCTAAAAAATGTGTAAAAAACGCTATTTTTTGTTAAAAATCGATTAAAAAACGCATATTTTTGATGTATTAACATAATTATATGTTATAATTAAATTACATATTAATGACGAGGAAAACTTATGTGGGCACTAATTAGAACACTTTCTTACTCCTTTGAAGTAACCTTAAACAAGGCTGTTTTAAAGACCATAAAACCAATAGATTATTTGTCTAAAAAATATTTACTAGGACTAATTCCCCTATTAATATATTTTTTTATGAGCGATTATTTTATAGCAAAAGAGGGCATATTTCTACTTGCAGTAATTTTAATAATTCTTACAACGCAACAATTAATATCACTCAGTAGCCTTTCAAAAATTGATGCGACCACTCACACAATTATAGGTCAGACCAGATTATTTTGGTTAATTATACTTGGGTTAATATTCGGTTCAGTCATAACTTACTTAAAAATTATAGGTGTAATTCTATGTTTTATAGGCGGAATACTTGTAACAATAGATGAACTAAACTCCAGCAAAGACAAAAAGAATTCATTACAAGGCGTCTTACTGGCAATAATTATGCCGTTTTTGAGTATGTTTTACTCATATTTACTAGAATACAGCCTAGAAAACAATTATTTTTCAACCAGTATTTACATTACTTTATCAATAATATTAATAGTAATATTCTATAATGTACTAAATATCATTAAAAAACAGCCTGCAACCGAAAACAAAAAGCCAATAAGTTTTAAAACCTTGTTGTTAATAGAAAGCGCAGGTCTACTCTCCATTTTAGTAAACACTGGAAAAACCTTGGCAATAGATTCAATTGGAGTATTTTCAACAGAAGTCATTGCTTCCCTTGCCCCAATTATTATCTTTATAATCGCTTTAGTACTAAAAACCGAAAAAATGACACTTAAAAAACTCCTTGGTGTATTAATTGCAGTGGCAGGAATAATAATTTCTATTTTATAAACCTATATTAAAACAAAAGCAGTACGAATTTGTACTGCTTTTTTTTATTTTATTAGTATGTTATTTTATTTTTAACATACTCTTTGCCATTTTTACAATGTGCTCTGTAGTTAACCCCATTTTTTTAGCCACATCTTGCTCTTTACCACTATAACCAAAGGTGGTTACCCCTAGTATTTTGCCCTCACTACCCACATATTTGTAAAAACTATAGTCACTTCCAGCCTCAACTGCAATGCGGTTGGTTACATTTTTAGGTAAAACACTGTTTTTATATGCAGCATCTTGTTTATCAAACAGTTCAAAACAAGGTAAACTTACAACTCTCACGCCTATTTCAAGTGCTTCAAGTTCTGTTTTGGCTTGTAGCGCTAGTTCAACCTCACTTCCAGTGGCAATAATAATTAATTCTAATGTTTTATTTTCCTTACTTAAAACATAACCGCCTTTTAGTGCATCTTCAACCGATCTCTCCACTGCTTTAATTTTGCTTTTTGAAAGCACAATGGTCGTTGGATTACTACTTTCAATTCCTGTAATAAAACTTGCTAAAACTTCTTTACTGTTACATGGCCTAAACACATTCATATTTGGCATAGCCCTTAAAGAAATTAATTGTTCTACTGGCTCATGAGTTGGACCATCTTGTCCAATTAAAACACTATCGTGTGTAATGTAATAAATAATAGGCAAACTCATAAGTGCGCTAAGTCTCATTGCACCTTTCATATAATCTGTAAATGCCATATATGTTGATCCGAAACTTCTTAGTCCGCCATAAAGATAAATGCCATTTATGATTCCTGCCATTGCATGTTCCCTAACACCAAAATGAATGTTTTTTCCACTGTAATCATTTTTAGAATATGACCCACCATTTTCAATAAACGCTTTAGTACTTGGTGCAACATCTGCACTGCCACCAATTAAATTTGGTAGACTTAATTTTAAATTTTTTAGCGCTGTATGAGCCATATCTCTCATGCTTAAAGTTTCATCAATTTTTAGCGTTTTTAAAAAGTCTACTGCCACACTATTATATGAATAATTTAAAAACCTTTGTAACTCTTTATATGCCTCAAAATGCTCTTTTTCATAGTTTTTTAGCAGTTTTTGCCAGTTTTGCACGCTTTTTTCACTATTTTTTTGACTTTTTGCAATAAATTTTGCAACTTCATCTGAGATTTCAAAACTGTTATGTTCAAAACTTAGGTTGCGTTTTACCCGTTCAATTTGCTCTTTTGATAGAGGTGTACCATGTACTTTTTCGCTCCCTACAAGGTCAGAACCATAGCCAATTTGAGTATTCACTATTACTAGTTTTGGTTTGCCTTTTAAATTTTTTGCCTCGTTTAAAACGCTTTCAAGTTCGTCCAAATTGTTTACATCTTCAACATTTAAAACATTAAAACCTAGTGCTTCAAATTTACTTTTTGTGTCCTCAGTAAAAGATAGTTCTGTTGAGCCTTCAAGGCTAATTTTGTTGCTATCGTAAATTAAAATTAAATTGTCTAAACATAGAGTTCCAGCAAGGCTTAATGCCTCATTTGATATTCCTTCCATCAAACAACCATCGCCAGCCAAGCAGTAAATGTTATTATTAAAAATTTCATAGTCTGGTTTATTAAAAATACTTGCCATATGTTTTTCTGCAATAGCCATACCAACTGCGTTACTAATGCCTTGACCAAGTGGTCCAGTTGAAGTTTCTATTCCTCTACTTAAATCATATTCTGGATGACCGGGTGTAACGCTATTTATTTGTCTAAAATTCATTAAGTCATCTTTTGTTATGTTAAAACCAAACATATGTAAAGTACTATAAAGCAGTGCGCTGCCATGTCCTGCACTTAGTACAAATCTGTCTCTATTTATATATTTTGGGTCTTTATAGTCATAATTCATAACGCTGTTATATAGCGTAAATAGTATTGGGGCACTTCCTAGCGCTATGCCAGGGTGACCAGAATTTGCCCTTTCAATTTGATCCAAACTAAGTAAGCGTAAAGTATTTACTGCTTTTTGTCTAATATCCATACAAAACCTCTTTTTTAATTATAATACCTATCAATAGCGAGTAGTATTTGCCTTATTACATCTCTTTGAATTGTCGTATCGCACTCAATAAAAAGCTCGCTCATATTTTTCATCAGCTCATTTCTTTCATTAAAAACCACTTTTTCAAGTTTTATTTGGTTTTCGGTTAAAGTTTTTTCCTTTTTTAGAAGTTTAAAATAGTCTTCTTGCGAAAAACTTACCCCTATTATTATGCTATTATCTTTTAGTCTATTAAAATGAGTGGTCTTATTTAAAAGTGAGTATGGCAAAGTAATTATTGTATTGTTATACTCAGAAACCGTTTTAACTAGTTTATTTTCTAGTTTATTGACATAATCTTGTCCTGCCGTTAACACAGCCTTATCCTTGTCAATTATATCAAACTCCAAAAGTTCCTCAACATCAACATAAAACATATCTAGTTTGTTCGCTAAAAGTTTGATGATTTTTTTCTTATAATTGTTTAGCGGCATTAAAAGCGTAATATTACTTTCCAAAGAACAATACCTCTCGTAAGTTTCTATAAAAATCATACCATTTTTTAATATATTTAACAAACGAATATAAACATCAAATAAAACAAAAAACAGTTTTTAAAACTGTTTATTATATGCCCTTTAACTTTGCATTTGGCACATATTGTTTAATAATTTCATACCCCTCGTTAATTATACTTGGTTTATGTGGCAATATATTGACATTTGTTGTTGTTTTGCCACTTTGTCTATATGCTTGCAAACTAAAGTTTTTTGCACCCTTTACAATAACCCCTATCTGTTTAATGTCTTCAAGTGTTAGGTCTGGTGAAAAAGTAGTCCTAAATTCGTAGTCAATTTTAGAGTTTTTTAAAATTTCTATGCTGTTTTTTAACTTTTCTATGTTTATTTGAATGCCTGTAACTTGGCTATATTGTTCAAAAGGTGCTTTAACATCCATAGCCACATAATCTAACAAATTTTTTCGTAGCAGGTCTTCTAAAACATCTGGTCTTAGTCCATTGGTGTCTAATTTTACTAAAAAACCAAGGGCTTTTACCTCTCTAACAAAGTTTTCTAAATCTCTTTGTATTGTTGGCTCGCCACCGCTTATTGTTACGGCGTCTATTTGCCCTATTCTTTTATTTAAAAACGCCATAACTTCGGAGTAATAGTCCTTATGTTTACCATCTAAAAGTTCGTAATTTTGACAATACCAGCAGTTCATATTGCACCCCGATGTAAACACCGTGGTGCAAATTTTGTCTTTATAATCTATTAAAGAATTTTTAATAAATCCTGCTATTTTCATTAAATCAATTGTTCCTCTTTTATTTTAAACTTGACGCGATTCATATACTCTTCTTGCTTATTTGCATTAAAATCTTGCACGTTTCTTAAATAACCCACAACCCTAGACCAGACCTCTGTTTGTTCGCCACATTCAGGGCATTTAAAGTGTTCTCCTGAAATGTAGCCATGGTTTTTGCAAACACTAAATGTTGGAGTAATTGATACATAAGGCATTTTAGAAGTCGTAAATATCTTTTTAATTAAAGACTTGCAAACCTCTTTATTATCAACTCTTTCGCCTAGGTATAAGTGCAACACGGTACCGCCAGTATATAGCGTTTGTAGCCCATCTTGTAGCCTTACAACCTCAAAAATGTCGTCCGTGAATTCTACTGGCACTTGAGTTGAATTGGTGTAATAAACCTCATTGTCGCCAGCGGTAATAATTTTTGGAAAGCGCTTTTTGTCTAGCCTTGCTAGCCTTGCTGTTGTGCCCTCGGCAGGAGTTGCCTCCAAGTTGTATTGATGTCCTGTTTCTTCTTGGTATTCTTTCATCTTATCGCGCATATATAAAAGTACTTTTTTTGCAAATTCAACGCCTTCATCGGTAGTAATATCTTTATGCATAAAGTTGAGTAGTGCTTCATTCATACCAACTAGACCAATTGTATTAAAGTGATTGCTCCAATAGTGACCTGTTTTTAACTTGATGTCCTTTAAATAGAAAGCAGAATAAGGATAAAGCCCATTTACTGTTTGCTCTTCAATAATTTTACGCTTTATTTCAAGGCTTTCCTTTGCTATGTCGCAAAGTCTGCCAACTCTGTTTAAAAATTCTTCCTCAGTTTTTGCTAAATAGCCTATTCTTGGCATGTTTAAAGTAACAACGCCAATTGAACCAGTAAGCGGATTGGAGCCAAATAGACCGCCACCGCGCTTTTTAAGTTCGCTTACATCTAGCCTTAGCCTGCAACACATAGAAACGGCGTCCTCTGGGTTTAAGTCGCTATTTATGTAGTTAGCAAAATAAGGAATGCCATACTTTGCAGTTATCTCCATAAATGCGTCAATAACTTCGCTGTTCCAGTCTATGTCCTTTGTTATGTTAAGCGTAGGAATTGGAAAGGTAAAGACTCTGCCTTGTGCGTCTCCTGCTAACATAACTTCACAAAAGGCTTTATTTAACATATCCATTTCTGCTTGATAGTCGCCATAAGTAGTATCTTGTGGCATACCGCCAATAATTACAGATTGATCTTTTAATGTCTTTGGCGCTTTAATATCAAAGGTTAAATTGCTAAACGGCGCCTGAAAACCTACCCTTGTAGGCACATTAAGGTTAAAAATAAATTCTTGCATTGCTTGTTTAACTTGCTTATAACTAAGCTCATCAGCCCTAATAAAGGGCGCACAATATGTGTCAAAACTGCTCCATGCTTGTGCTCCTGCCGTTTCGCCTTGCAAAGTGAATGTTGCATTTACAATTTGACCTAAAAGTGCCCTTAGGTGCTTTGGAGGGCTAGATGATATTTTACCTCTAACACCAGTAAACCCCTCGGTTAGTATGGCGCGCAAATCCCAACCTGCGCAGTATCCACCAAAAAAGCCTAAATCGTGTAAGTGTAGGTCACCACTTAAATGTGCCTCACAAACCTCTACTGGGTACACTTCGTTTAACCAATAGTGTTTAGTAAAAGCCTCACGAACATAGTTGTTAAGACCTGCAACGCTCTTTTGCATATTTGCGTTTTCTTTTATTGCCCAATCTGTCTCTTTTAAGTAGTTTTCAAAAAGGTTAATAGTGGCACCAATTAACGCGTTATTTTCACGCGCTTCTTTACGCTTTTCCCTATATAGAATAAAAGCCTTTGCGGTCTTTGCGTGCCTATTTTTTATTAAAACACGCTCAACGGTATTTTGTATTTGCTCTACTGTAGGAATCTTTCCATCAAAATCTTTAAAAATTATTTCCTCAACTTGTAGTGCCAAATTTTCGGCTTGCTCTCTATTTGAACCACCGCATGCTTGTGCTGCTTTAAAAATAGCGTTGGCTATTTTTGCCCTGTCATACTTTTCCTCTGTGCCATCTCTTTTTAAAACTTTAAGTACCATATTAAACCCCTTTGTTGAAAATTTTAGCGAGTACTATTAAAATAACATATACAATATGTTGTGTCAAACTGTTTTATCATTGCACTATATATTGTTGTTTTTTTGTCTAATTTGCACAAAATTTTAAAAAATAAAAAAACTTTTATCAAAACGCTTGCCTTTTAAAATAGTTTTGAAATTAGAACAATTAAAAAGACGAGTCAAATTAACTCGTCTTTTGTTGTAAAACTATAATTTAAAAATTAAATTTTTTAGAATCGGAAAAGCATAACCAAAATGCAATTACAATTAAAGTGCCTGCAACGTATTCCCATTCAATATAGGTTGGTAAACTGTCTACTTGCACAAAAATATTTATGTCTCCAAGAATATTAACATTCGCCACAATATTTCCGTTTTCATCTGTCCTAAAAATGTCCTCTCTTAAAACGCCACTGTAAAGTAACCTGTTTATTGTCTCCTCGCTTGGGTGCCCGTAAGAGTTGTTAGCGCCGACAGATATTATTGCATAGGTTGGAGTTATTGCACTAAGTAATTCAGTCCCTGTTGAAGTGTCGCTGCCGTGATGACCGAGTTTTAAAAGGTCAATGTGTCCTAAAGTGTAATTATTTAAAACTTCCTCTTCACTGCTTATTGGTGCGTCCCCTGTAAACATCATTGTTTTTCCATTATACTCTAACACCATAATTGGCGAATATTCGTTTGTGTCGCTGTAATAACTTTGACTAGGAGACAAAAAAGTTATGCTATAACTATTTGCTCCACTTCCACCGTTTATAGAGGTGCCACAAATTTCGTCCGTAAAATATATGTCGCAGTTAGGCTCATTTAATACTGCATCTATTGCCTTGTAATAGGTTAAAGTGTCTGTACTTTTTGTGCCATTAGGTGCGGTCTCTATTGTTTCATAGCCATCTGCAATGTTCTCGTAAGTAGCATAGATTTTAGGTCTGTAAATATTGTTTACTTGGTAAGCACCTAGTATTTCGTCTATTGCACCTATGTGGTCTGCATCACTATGAGTTAAAACCATATAGTCAAAAGTTGAAGTCCCACTATCAAATACGTTATTGTCAATATAGTCTATTAAATCATCAGCGCTTGAAGTTGGTCCACCATCTATTATCATTGTTTTATCATCAGGTAGTTCAATTACAATGCCGTCACCTTGACCGACATTTACAAAATGAACGACTAAACCATTTTCGTCTAACACTGCGCCGTTATTTGAATATCCCACATTTATCAATGTTTCTATTTGCTCTGTATAAAACAGACTGCCGATTAAGGCAGTCAATAATATAATAAAAATAACTATTCGCATTTTAGAAAACTTTAATTTTATGTTGTGGTCTTTATTTTTCAAAAACTACTCCTCAATGATGTCGTCTTGTTCCATATTTGGCTCTTCTTCAATAGCCACTGTTTTGGTTTTATTTTTTGTAAATATCTTTTTTGTTCTGTTCTTTAAATTTTGCCATCTGTCCTTAAATTGTATTTTTTCTGGCTTAATTTTTAATAACTTTTTTATTTCGTCCATTTTTTCCATGGTCGCCAAGTAGCCCTCTTCAATCATTTCAACGCCACCTTCAGTCTTTGTGGATTTAAAACGCTTTGTGTTTGGCTCTATTACTATGTCGGCATATTCTTTGCCTTTGTTTGCGTTATCTGTCATCATAATTCTTATTGTGGCTGCAAGTAGATCTATAAGTTTTTTGCTCTTTGTGCCAGAACCTCTTGATGGGTTTACGTCAACGGCTACTACATATTTACAACCCTTATTTCTAAGAATTTTTGCTGGAATTGTATTCAAAATACCGCCGTCCATAAGCGTTAAATTTTCAAATTCAACCGCGTTAAAAATTGCTGGAACGGCACAACTGCCAGCAACCGCCTTTACAACACTGCCACTTTCAATATCAACTTCCTTAGCCGAAACCATATCTACCGCTACTGCACAAAATGGCTTTTGTAGGTCTGCAAAAGTTATATCGCCGACATATTGTTTTATTAGGTCTTCTAGTTTATCTGTTTTATTTGGTACAAAGGGTATTTTGCTAGTTTTTATGTCGTTAGTTTTTAACTCTTTTGCTATTTCAATCATTCGTTCGGACTTCATTCCGTTTGCATATAAAGCGCCAACAAGACTGCCTACACTCGTTCCTGCAATGTAGTCAAATTCTATGCCATTTTCTTCAAAAGCCTTTATTGCACCGAGATGTGCCATACCCCTAGTACCGCCACCACCAAGTGCCAACCCTATTTTATATTTAGGCTCTTTGACTTTTTTAGGGTTTTTAGAAAATTTGGTTTTTATGTTATCTATAACTTTTTTAAACCTATCTGCTAATTTCATCAATTTTCTCCTGTCAATAACAATATATTATCATAATCGCTTAAAAATGTTAACTTAAAAAATAAAAAAGAGAGTAAAAATTTACTCTCTTTTATTTGTTTTATTATTTATCGCTATCGCCTTGACCTGTAATATCTTTTAGTTTTGCTTTTACGCTATCAATATCTGCCGTTAAGTTGTCAACGTTCTTTGTTAAAATCTTATTGGTTTGTTCTAGAACTGGGAAGCGGTCTTTGTTTTCTTCCATAACTTCTTCACAGTGTTGAACTGATAGTTTTAAGCCTTCAAGCATATCAATTTCTTGTTCAAGTTCTGCTTGTTTTTGTGGGTCAATATCGTGGTTATTTACGCCGAATAGTGCAACTTTTTGTTTTGCCACTTGAGCCTCTTTTCTTCTAAGAGTCCTTTGGTCTTTTTCAAGAGTTCTCTTAATTTTATTTAGAGGTACATATTCGCGTTTGTTAATTCTTAATTGTTTTTTTGCTTCTTTTAAACGCTCTTCCAAAGTAGATAGCCTTGCCAAATATTCCTCTTCACTTCCAACGATTATTGGAGCGGCTTTTTTAACTTCTCTATCTTGAGTTTTTGCTTGTTTTAAAGCCTCTTCAAGTTGTGTTTTTTCTTCGGCTAGTGCAATCGCTTTTTCTTCGGCTTGTTTTTTAAGTTCTTCTTTTTCAAGTCTTTCTGCATCTAGTTCTGCTTTTAGTCTTGCAACCTCATCTGATAAATCAGCGTGTTTTGTATCAACCTTTTTAGCAGGTTTTGGTGCTTCTTCCTCTTCTTCCTCTTCTACTTCTTCGTCAAACTCTTCATCAAATTCTTCGTCAAAGGTTTCGTCCTCTTGTTCCTCTTCCTCTTCAAACTTACTTTGAGCAGGTGCTGCGGCAACGCCAAGACTGTCTAACGCTTTTTTATTTATGCCCTTTATCATATCTTCATAAACTGAAAGGTCTTCAGGTTCTTCTTTTACTGTTTCCTTTCTTGGGCTTAGTTTTAACTCTTCTTCAAAGTCTTTAAATTTGTTTTGCAAGCCCTTAGCTGTTGCGTCTTCTTCCTCATCAAAGATAGACTTTTTAGCAGTTTGGCTTTGTTTTTGCTTTAACTCGTCCTCAAGTTGCTTGTTGCGCTCTTCAAGTTTTGCTATTCTTTCTTTTTGCTTTAACTCTTCTTCGCTTTCATCTTTAAAGTCAAACTTAGCCGTTTCAACTGTTCCAGTTGAAGCCACATTATTAGTACCAAAGGCTTTTTCAAGCATCTCTTGCTCTCTTCTTGCAGCCTCAAGGTCTACCATGCCCTCTTTGTTTACAGGTGCTGAAGTTTTCTTTGGGGTGGTAGTCTCGCCATAACTATATGGCAATCTTTCCTCTTGTTCAAAGTCTAAATTCATACCTCTGCTAACTTGATTATCTAAAGTATTATTATAGTTTCTATTTGGTGTATAAGGCTCATCTTTGCCCCTGCCCCTCTTAAAAAATATACCTTGGTGATCGTCTATTATTGAAACAAGTAGGTCAGACAAAAATACTATTATAAAGGCACCTACCGCTATAATTGCTATAATTGCTATAACTTGTAAAGCAACATCCAATAAATCCATACTATTTAACCCTCCTGAGTTTTATTATATATTATCCTATAAGCCGTGTTGTTCATCTTTTGGTTTATCTAGTGTTTTATCTAAAATCTTTTTAGTGTGTCCGCCTATGTCATAAAGTTTTCCGTCTTTTATTATGCCACAAGCCAAAATGTCTTCCGCCGTTGCAAAAACATATTTTGGATTTTCTACCTCAGTCAAATGAACTATTTGTTGTCTTTGTTCTTCGGTAAGATTCAAAGAGACAATATCCATAGGCATAGCCGTTTCAATTTTAAAGTATTTGTCTTCAAATATGTTAAAGGAACCTTTTTCTTTTAGTTCAAATTGTGGAGAACCAAAACTTTCATAATCTAAAATGCCCTCGTCAAATAGTTCTTCTGAAAATTCTCTAAAAAATCCTATTTCTCTATGCAAACCTTTTTCATACCATTTAATAAATGTAGGTAAATTTTCTTTAGGAATGTAAATTCTAAAATCTTTTTCTACATCTCGTCCATCTTCAGTTGTCTTTTCTGCAATGTAGTTTATTTTGTTTAAGAATTTTTTTGCGCCCTCAAAATACTTGTAACAACCACCAACTGGTTGAAAACTTTCTCTCTTAGAGTTTTTTACTAGCAAATATTTGCCGTCAATTGAGATGCTAAATAAGTAAGCGATAGATAATCGGTAATATTTTGATTTATCCTCTGGTACCATATTAATTTCTCCTAAAAATAAAATTGGTGGAAGCGGTGGGAATTGAACCCACGTCCGAAAATGTGCTATTAAACTTTTCTACGTGCGTAGTTAATTGTAAAGATTCAAAAAATTAAAAACAGTTAACAAATTTTAATTTTCCTAAGCCAAAAGGTCTTTAAAAACGACTAGGCAGATAGTTTTTAAGTTGCCCACTTTCTTAAATTCTAACTTTTGCGTGGGGATAAAAGTAGAATATGTAGCTACTGAGTGTTTACGCAGCAGCGTATGCTAAATTAGTATTTGCATTTATTTTTTTGATACTTTTTACGCAGATTATCACTGCAACACGCTTTATTTAACTGCTCCCAAATCCGTCAAAACCGGTACGCTCCCACGAAGGGAGGACTAGTTATTTTTTGTATTTATCTAATTCTCTCTTTAAATCAAGTTGTTGGTCTTTTTCTTTTAGCACTTCTTTTTTGTCATATAAGTGTTTGCCTTGTGCTACTGCAATTTCAAGTTTAACTAATGAATCATTAAAATACATTTTTGTTGGCACTATTGTATAGCCTTTTTCCCTTACTAGCCTTGCCAACTTGTTTATTTCTTTTTTGTTAAGAAGCAAAACTCTTGGACGTCTTTCGTCTGGTACAAAACTAGTAGCCTTTTCGTAGGCCTTTATGTAAGCATTTTTTAAAAGAACTTGTCCGTCAACTATTGAAACAAAACTGTCATTCAAACTGACATGACCAGCTCTAATTGATTTTACCTCACTGCCCTTCAAACTCATTCCAGCCTGAAAAGTGTCGTGAATAAAATAATTAAAATATGCTTTTTTATTGTTTGCTACAATTTTCACTTCTCTCTCCTAGTATAACAAATGTTTTACTCTTTTTCAATAGTCTTTTAAAAAATATTGCGTTTTTTAATGATTTTTTAATAATTTTACAATTAAACAAGTTCAAAATCAACTCTTTTGTCTACAGCGTTTGCAGAAATAACCTTAACTCTTATTTTATCTCCCATTTTGTAGGCGTATTTTGTATTACTTAAAGAATACATTCTTTCGTTAAAATTATAGCCATCGCCCTCTAAGTCTTGAACCCTTATAAAGCCCTCTATAGTGTTGTCTAATTCAACAAAAATGCCAAAGGCTGTAACGCCACTAATGGTGCCATCAAATTCCTCGCCAATTTTGTCTTCCATATATTTTGCTTTGAAGTAATCGTCTATGTCTCTTTCACACTTCTCTGCACTTACCTCGGTAAGACTTGATTGTAAACTTGCATCTTCAACAAATTTTTGAAGTCTTGCTTTATAGTTTGCGTCAACTTTGCCGTGTAAATAGTCTTTTATAATCCTGTGAATTGTAAGGTCAGGGTAGCGCCTAATTGGAGATGTAAAGTGAGTGTAATAAGTCGCAGCAAGTCCATAGTGACCCAAGCAATCTGGGCTGTATTTAGCCTTTTGCATACTTCTAAGTAGCACTTTGTTTATTACGTCTTTGTACTCTAAACCCTCAATTCTACCCAAAAAGTCTTGTAAATCTTTTGGTGTAACTTCACCTTTTTCTTCCTTAATTTTTAAACCAAAAGCGGCTATATATTCGTTAAAAGCCTCCAATTTTTCTTGGCTTGGTTTTTCGTGAACTCTATACACAAAAGGTATTTTTAGGTCAAACATATGTTGAGCCACCGTCTCGTTAGCAATAAGCATAAAACTTTCAATAAGCCTATGGCTTGTTTTTCTCTCTTGACGTTTTAACTCTAAAATTTGATAAGTCTTAGGGTCAACAACTATCTTTGTTTCTGGTAGGTCAAAGTCTAGGGCGCCTCTTTTAAAGCGCACTGTTTCTAGTATTTTTGCTAGTTCTACCATTATTTTTAAGTCGCTAGATATGTCAGCATATCTTTTGTTTAACTCTTCATCGCCCTCTAAAATTTTAGTAACATTATCGTAAGTCATACGCTCAGTGCTCTTAATTACGCTCTCAAAAATTTCGTGCTTAACAACTTTTCCGCTCTTGTCAATATCCATAATGACAGACAGTGTAAGCCTATCTACTTTTTGATTTAGACTACAAATTCCATTTGATAATTCCCTTGGTAACATAGGTAAAACAGCGTGCGGAAAATAAACGCTTGTGCCCCTGTTAAAGGCTTCGCCGTCTATTAAAGTACCTCTTTTTACATAGTTTCCTACATCGGCAATATGCACGCCAAGCGTGTAAATTTGTGTGTTTTCGTCATATTTTATAGATATTGCGTCGTCTAAGTCTTTTGCGTCATCTCCATCTATTGTTATTATGGTTTCGCCTCTTAAATCAAGGCGACCTGCAAGGTCTTCTTCCTTAATTGTTTGAGACATTTTTGCAGTATATGCCAAAAGTTCGCTAGAAAACTCCTCAATCAAATTGTAACTTCTAATAATAGATAAAAGTTCAACCTCAGGGGAACTGGCGTCGCCCAAAACCTCAATTACTTGACCTTCTGGACGTCTTTTGTCGTAACCTGTAATTTTTACAACTACCTTTTCGCCATTTTTTGCCCCTAATAATCTGTTTTTAGGAATAAAAACATCTTGAGAAAATTTGTTATTATCTGGAACTAAAAAGCCATAGCCGTTTGACAACTCTATTCTTCCAACAAGGGTTGTTATGCCTCTTTTTAGTATTTTAAATACTTCGCCCTCTAGACTGTCGCCGCGACTACTCTCCATTAAGTGCACAAGAACTATGTCATTATGCATAGCGGTATTTAAGCGCTTTGCTGGCACAAAAATATGTGGTCCAGCAGCGTTATCGGCTGGCTCTACAAAGGCAAAACCTCTGTTGTTTCCATCAACAACACCTTTAACTAGTCCCATTTTTTTAGCAGTTGCCACCTTCTTTTTACTGCTTTCAACCACTAAGCCCTCTTTAAAAAGAGTATCAAAAGTACGTAAAACCTCGCCCCTTGACAAGTCAAGTTTGGCGCAAATAAGGTCAACAATTTGATTATAGTTTTTATAATTCAATTTGTTTTCGTCAATAAATTTTAAAATTTGTTCTTCCATTTTTGTAAGTTCCTTTATTTATTAATAAAAAATGGCTCAAAAACTAGGAGCCATTTGTCATTTTTTATACTACTTTAAGCCGAGAATATCTTCAAGGTTATAAAGAATAGAATTGTGATAACAGCAAATGCAATTCCTGCAATTTCCATCAATTTTTTAAGTCTACCCTCTCTTGAAGAGTTCTTATTTTGTGAGTAATAACTTTCTTGCACCCCACTTAAAACGTTAGTTCCGCTGTTGTTACTCTCTTGCATAAGCACCAAAACTATCATAAACATTGCTAAAAGTGCAAGTAACACAATCATCACTATTCTAATAACCGGAAACGATTCCGTAATCCAAGCGGGAAGTGTTGTATCTAGTAAGAAATTTAAAAACATAATAGTCCTCCATATAAACTTAATGATTATAACATATATGGTAAAATTTTACCAAATATTTTTAATTAAAAGTCTTAAAAAATAGGGGTAACCCCCTAGATTTTACTAAAAATTAATTTATATGTCTAAAGAGTTACGTAAAGTACACTCATCGTCAAACATATAATAAACATAATGAACCAACCAATTTTTAAAGGTCTCAAGTCATTTTTAGTTCTGAAAGAATACATAAAGCATAGTAAGCTTACGGTAAATAAACCAAAAGCAATGCCCGCTCTAACAGGGAATGCCAAATCTCTAATCAAGGTGTTTACAATGTTGTTAAAAAGCGCATCAAACATAATCTTACCCTCATACCTTTTTTAATTGTTAGTTAATAATAACATTTTGCAATTACAATGTCAATATTTATTGTTTAATAATCAAACTAGTTGCAGTAAATTCTTTTGGCTTTTTTATACCCATAAGTTCAAGAATTGTTGCAGAAACATCACTCAAAACGCCGTCTTTACGAAGTTTTGCGTCAATTTTGTCGTCGTCCACTAAAATGAATGGTACTGGGTTAGTCGTGTGAGCGGTTTGTAGCACGCCTTCTTTTGTAAGCATATTTTCTGCGTTTCCGTGGTCTGCAGTAACCAAAACAACTGCGCCAATCTCTTTAAAGTGCGCCATTACTTTTCCTAATGCATCGTCAACCGTCTTTACGGCTTCAATAGTCGCCTCTAAGTTGCCTGTGTGCCCTACCATATCGCAATTTGCAAAGTTTATTAAAACAAAATCATACCTATCTTTTGTAACCTCTGTTTCAATTACATCTACAATTCCGTAGGCGCTCATTTGAGGTACTAAGTCAAAGGTTGCAACCTTTTTGCTCTCTACTAAAACTCTGTCCTCATTTTTGTTTGGCTCTTCAACGCCACCATTAAAAAAGTATGTTACATGTGCGTATTTTGTGCTCTCAGCAACCCTTAGTTGCGTTTTGTTGTTATTTGCTAACACTTCACCAAGCGTGTTTTTCATATCTTGGTCTGTAAAAGCAGTTTTAATGTTTTTTAAACTTGTAGCATATTCAGTAAACCCTATGTAATTTAAGTGTTTAAAACGTTTAACTGTAAATTCATTAAAATCGTCATTTACAAAAGTGCTACTTATTTGCCTTGCACGGTCTCCCCTAAAATTAAATAAAATTACGCTGTCGCCGTCTTTAATCTTCGCAACTGGCTCATTATTTTCTTCTATAACAATAGGTTCAATAAATTCGTCAGTTATTCCTTTATCGTGACTTTCTTTAATGGCTTTTAATGGGTCAGAACTCTTATGTTCGCTCCTTCCAAAAACCAACATATTGTAGGCTTTTTCTGTGCGCTCATAGTTTTTGTCCCTATCCATAGCATAATATCTGCCACAAATAGAGGCTATTTTTCCGTAGCCCACTTTTTTGATGTAAGATAAAACCATTTTTACAAATTCTAAAGACTTTTTTGTGTCCGAGTCTCTGCCGTCTGTAAATAGGTGTAAATAAACATTTTTCTTGTCATATAATTTTGCCATATCAAGTAAGGCAAATATATGAGTTAATTGGCTGTGCACTCCGCCGTCAGAAAGTAACCCCATTAAATGTAAGTCTGATTTTAGTTCAAAAGCCTCTTTCAATACCTTGTTACTAAAAAAACTTCCATCTTTAATTGCATCGCTAATTCGTTTGCTGTCTTGAATAACAATTCTGCCTGCACCCAAATTCAAGTGTCCCACTTCACTGTTACCCATTTGCCCTGGGTAAAGTCCAACACTTTCGCCACTTGCATTTAAAGTTGTATGCGGATATTTTTTTTGTAGCGCTTCAAAATTTTTTGCGCCAGCCATTTTTATCGCGTTGCCGTAAGAATCTTTACTGACCCCAAAGCCATCTAAAACTATTAACGCATAAGTTGTCTTCATATTTTTTATTCCTTTTAAACTATCCTAAAACTATTTTAGCAAACGAATTTGCATCTAAACTGGCACCGCCAATAAGTGCACCGTCAATGTCTGATTCTTTAAAAAACTCTTTAAAGTTATTCACATTTACGCTGCCACCATACAAAATTTTAAGGTTTTTTACGGTTTTTACAGCATTTTTTACAGTTTTTCTAATAAATTTTGACATTTTATTGGAATTTTCTGCAGTTGCTGCTCTACCAGTTCCTATTGCCCAAACTGGCTCATAAGCAATAACCAACTCACCATTTTTTGAAAAATCAACATTTTTTAAAGCGGACAATATTTGCCTCTCCACCACTTGTTCACTTAAATTTTTATCGTACTCTTCTTGAGTTTCACCCACACAAAGTATTGGTACAAAATTGTTTTTAACAGCTTGCAAAACTTTTTTATTTATTATTTCATCGGTCTCAAAAAACTTTTGTCTTCTTTCACTGTGACCCAAAATAACATATTCAACATCAAAGTCTTTTAACATCTTGGCATTCACTTCCCCAGTAAAAGCACCCTCGTTTTCATAACTTAGGTTTTGGCTGGCAAGTTTAACTTTAGTGTTTTTTAGTTTTTTACTCACAGTTTCAAGAAGTGTAAAACTTGGCGCTATTGCAACCATATTGTTTTTGCACTCTTCAACTTGAGGCAAAAACTCTTTTAAAAATTTTTTTGTCTCTAAAATGTTTTTATTCATTTTCCAATTTGCGACAATTAAAAGTTCTTTCATTAAAATATTCCTTTACTATTTATTATCAATAACGCTGACAGCTGGCAACTCTTTACCTTCAAGTAACATAAGGCTAGCGCCACCGCCAGTAGATATGTGACTTACGCTTTCGCTGTAACCATATTGCTCTACTGCACTTGCAGTGTCACCACCGCCAACTATACTAAATGCTTTACTGGTTGCTACTGCTTTTGCAATCATCTTTGTGCCGTTTGAATAAAAAGCCTCTTCAAACACGCCCATAGGTCCATTCCACATAATTGTTTTTGCTCTTTTAATTTCTTTACTAAATAGTTTAACAGTCTTAGGTCCTATATCAAGTCCCATGTACTCATCAGATATTTGACCAGAAGCAAATACTTTTGGCTTTTCCTTGCTATCCATAGATAGAGCGCAGACATCGTCGACTGGTAAAAGTATTTTTACGCCAGAGTTTAAGGCTTTTTTAATTACATTGTAGCAATAATCAACTTGGTTGTTATCAACTATTGATTTTCCAATTTTGCCGCCCATTGCCTTACTAAATGTGTAACTCATACCTCCGCCAATTATTAATGCATCAACTTTGTCTAATAGGTTGTTTATTACGCCAAGTTTATCTTCAATTTTTGCTCCACCTAAAATGGCAACAAAAGGCCTCTCAGGCTCTAAAAGTGCTTTATTAAAATAGTCTAGTTCCTTAGCAATCAAAAAGCCTATTGCGTTAGGAAGCAGTTTTGCGACGCCATAAGTTGATGATTCTTTCCTGTGGCTAGTTCCAAAAGCATCGTCTACATATAAATCTGCTAGACTAGCAAGCCCCTTAATAAACGCCGCATCATTGTCTTTTTCGCCGTCATTAAAGCGAGTATTCTCTAATACCAATATTTGACCTTCTTTTAGTTTTTCCGCCTTTTTTACGGCATCTTCGCCTATTGTATCTTTGGCAAAAAACACTTTTTCGGTAAGTATTTTGCCTAAATAATCAGCAACTGGCTTCAAGCTAAATTGTTTGTTGTTTTTGCCGTCTGGTCTACCAAGGTGAGAGCATATTATTACCTTTGCGCCATTATCGGTCAAGTGTTTTATTGTAGGAATTGCGCTCAAAATACGAATATCGCTGACAATTTGCCCATTTTGAATAGGTACATTAAAATCAACTCTTAATAGCACTCTTTTGCCTCTAACATCTAAATCTGTAACCAGTTTTTTCATAAAATTCACCTCAATCCAACCTTGGGATTTTACCTTTTAAAAATCTTTTTCTTACAGTTTCTATTTTATACTAAATAGAAATTTAAAACAAATAAAATACTTGGTAAAACACCATATTTAGTAGTTTCACCAAGTATAAATTTTAACTAAAAAACTGTTCTAAAGTTTCAAGGACTTCCGCTAATGTTTCAGCCTTAAAAATTTTAATTTTGCATTCATTGCCATTTACTTCGCCTTTCAAGTACCCTGCAATGTGCTTACGCATGCTAAGCACTATTTGCCTTTCGGTTTTACCATGTTCTTGCAAAAGTTTTATTTGTTTTTTTATTGTAGCAAGTTTGTGTTTTACTTTGTTTATTCCTCTTAGTTCCTCAAATATCCAAGGGTTACCAACGCTTGCCCTTCCTATCATAACGCCGTCAACGCCAGTGTAGCTCATCATATAGTCGTAACTTTTTTTATCTGTCACATCTCCATTGCCAACTACTGGAATTTTTACCGCTTTTTTCACATCTCTAATTATGTTATAGTCTGCAAGTCCCGCATAAAATTGGTCTCTCGTTCTACCGTGAATTGTAATCATACTAGCGCCAGCCTCTTCACACATCTTTGCAAATTCTACTGCGTTTACTGTCTTATCGCTCCAACCAGTCCTAAATTTAACGGTAATTGGCTTATTTGTAGCCTTAACGCAACTTTCAATAATTTGTCTTGCAAGTGGCATATTTTGCATAAGTGCAGAGCCCTCGCCATTCTTTACAATTTTAGGTACAGGACAGCCCATATTTATGTCTATTATATCAAACTTTTGTATTGCAGGATGATTACAAGCAAGTGCCATAATTTCAGGATCACTGCCAAATAATTGGACTGCTTTGGGCACTTCATTTTTTGCCGTTTCTAACAGTTCTATTGTTTTTTCGCTATCATACATAAGAGCCTTTGCACTCACCATTTCAGTAACCGTCAAAGCAGCGCCCATATCTTTACAAATAGAGCGAAAAGCGACATCTGTGTAGTCTGCCATTGGTGCCAATATTAAGTTGTTTTTTAATTCTATATCTTTAATTTTCATAATTAAACTATACTAGAAAAACACAATTTTGTTAAGCAAAAAAAATAAAATAGCGCTAACTATTTTATTTTTTCATTATTACTTGTATTTAGCTAAAAATTAAAGTTTTTCGGCATCTGCTTGCACTTCAGTTTCTTCGGCTGATTCTTCAACGTCATCTTCAACAATTGTATTGTTTTTTATGCCTTCATATAACATAGTCAAACTAGCATAGAAGAATGGGTAAACAAACGCAACTGCAACTACACCAGCGATTATGCCAGCGTATAAAAGCAAGTTGGTTCCCCAAATTAGGTTAGGAACTAGACTTATTACAAGACCAAAAGCAAAAGCGATTACGCTAAAAATTAAAAAGGTCAAATAGAACATTCCAATTTTAAACCTATAACCTTTAGTCATTGCCTTACTTGCTTTTAATGCTTCTAAAGCGCCCAGTTCTTTATTGTCTGCCAAAATATGAAGAGCAAACGAATAACTAATAAGGAAAGAAATTCCCGGCAAAATTAAAAGTGCGAAGCCAACACTTATTAAAAGCATCATTGAAGCCATTGTTAAAAAAGCTGGTATGAATAACTTAAAGTCGCCAAACAAGTCTTCTAATTTATACTCCTCCCCTGATAAAAGTTTTCTCATAAAAACTATTTCGCCCAAGAAGACGAAACCTAAAAGTGGGGCAGCAACTATTGCATTTAAGTTTAAAATATCAACAAGTGCATAAACTAAAAACGCAATAACCAAACTACTAGCGATTGCAAAAGTCCACTTGCCTTTTAGTTTTCCAACTACTTGATTTAAAAAACTAATGACCCCGGTTTTTTTAAAATTCATACTTACTCCTTCATCTTTACTCGTGTTTATAAACACATTTAGTAAAAGATATTTTTATATTATTTTAAATAAATTTGTTTAAATTTATGTAAAATCCGTTAAAAAACACTATTTTTAATGCAAAATACATTATAAATGGAATTTTTTTGCCAAAATCTTTGCAATTTTTTCAGATTTAAAAACAGCTAAAAATGCTACTGCAGCAATACTAACTAGCAATCCTGCAAGGCTTGGCCACAAAGTTAAACCCGCAACATAGTTGTAAATAAAACTTCCAATTGATATAAAAGTCAAAATTATCATAGGTAAAAAATGTTCTGCCCTAGTGTTTAAATTTGATAGTACCATAGAAAAATGATAAAGACTAAACGCCACTACAAATAGTGGAATGACAAGCGTTATGCCCCAACCAAAACTATTTGTAACATTTTCTAAGAATATAACATAAGGAACAAACAATATGTAAAATATGGAGTGATTGTTTACTAGACTCCAATTGTTCATAATAGGATTAATAAGTGCAAAGAACGCAAATATGCTTCCTATTAAAATATGTAAACTCCAAACAAAAGTATGGCAAAGTAATAATTCACACACTATACTAAAGGCATTTATAAGAAGTAATCCGGTAATAATTGCCCTTTTTGCCTCTCTTTTATCTTTTTGAAATTTGTGGTCAGTTGGAAAATTTTCATGAACTACCGGTTTATCTGCAAGTTCCTCATTTATGCATCTTCCACAAAGAGGGCAATGACTTACCTTTTCTTCAATTTCCACTTTACATTTGTCACAATAATTATTCATATATTATCCTTTTACTATAAATTGCTTTCTACCCTTATGTTTATGCCGTAATCGCTCAAGGTTTTAAAGAAATATTTTTGAATTGCAGTCTCCTTAATAGTGCTTGCAAACGTGTATACTAGTTTATTGTTAAATGTTATAACGGTAGAACCTAACACATTTAACTTGCCTGCACCCAAATTTATTTCATATCTATCTATTAGCTCTTTAAACTCTGGCGGTGTTTTAAGGTTGCCAATGTTTGACATTGTAGTAGTAACTAATTTTTCTCCCACTATTGAATAAACTATTTTTAAAAGCAGGTTTTTAATTATAAGCGGAGTTATTCTTAAAAAGAAGTTCTTTTGCGCTTTTACATTGGCGTTAATATTGCCCATAACATAGTTTTTGTCTATTTTTCTTGTTCTTTCTTTTATCTTGTTAATTATTTCTTGTAAATCTAGCCCAAAACTATCATTATATAGTTCCAAATTTACATAACTTGAAAAGTTTCTTAAGGTTTCTGTTTTAAAAACATTTCTTAAATCAATAGGCATAGATATTTTTATTGGCTTATTTGAATATGAGCCCCTTACTGTTTGATAATTAATAATTGACTTAAAGAAAATCGCTAGTAAAAACTCTGTTATTGTGGCATCAAATGTATGAGCCACCTCTTTTACTTGTCTTGCATCCATTATGCCACTTATTATATTTAATTTGCCAAGTTCATCGTCTGTACCAATTATTCTATATGCCGTGTTTTCCTTCCAAGGATTGCGAGTTTTAAGGTCAGCATAGCGTTTAAAGGAGTCCTCAGTTTCCTCTGGTGAAGGTTTATCTAAACAATTAATCAAATAATCGCTACGCTCTATTTTGTGCCCTAAAAGGGTAAAATATCGCCCCAAAAGTGTATTTATGAACGCCATAGCACCAAAACCATCTGTAAGTGAATGGAACGCTTCAAAAGATATTTTTTTGTTGTAATAAAGCACTCTAAATAGGTGTTTATTGTTTTTTAAATCCATCTTTCTGCATGGATAGTTTTCATCTATTGTAACTACTGGATTTGTAGAAATTTCTTGAAAATAGAACCAGAAAATGCCCTTTTTTAAAGTAACATTAAAATGTGGAAACCTCGGCATAATGTCGTTAAGTGCTTGTTGCAAAACATCTTTATTTACTTCATCGTTTAGTATAACTGAAACCCTGTAAACAGAGTTCCACTTATTTGTACTAACAGCAGGATAAATTAAAGCGGCATTATCTAACCTAAACCATTCTAACTCTTTAGTGTTTTTAATGGGCGTGCTTTTTGTCTTTGGTTTATTTAGTTTTTCTTGTTTTTTTGCCATAATATGCCCCTTAATTATCAATTTTAAATTTGCAAAAGTCAAAAAGACCAATAAAATGGTCTTTTTTATTAAGCAATTATCTTAACTCTATAATATTCCGTGTAACCATAATCAGTCATAACTCTAATAACAACGTATTGAGATGTAAATGTACCAGCAGTTACTGCGTCTAGTCCTGCTTGAGTCAAACTTAATAGTCCATCGTTATTTACTGAAACATATGTGTTTGCGGTTGCAAGGCTATACCTTGTCAAAGTATCTGTTATGTTTATGCCAGAATAAGCAGGATTTACTGTTACAGCGCTAACATTACCAGATATCTCTAAGTTGTAAGGTAAATTAGATGTGCTGATTATTTCGTATTTTTCTTCTTGAGTATCTTGCGCGCCTTGATATTCTTCATAAGTACCATAATTTGTAATAATATCAATATTAGGCTTAGCCACAACATAGTAATATTCTTCATAGTCTATGCCTGTTGCATACTCTATATATATTTTGAAAGTAATTGTCGTATTGACTGCAACTGGGTTTATTGTTACATTGCCTGTTGCATAATCAATAATTACGTAATCTAAATTATCTATTACTGTGTACTCATAGTCTTCTATTGGGTTATCGCTTAAATCAGTTAACACTACTCTTACAATGTTATCTATTACACCGTTTTGGTTTAGGTCTGTAGATGTTTCCGCCTCGAATAGGTTAATTTTTGTCTTAGTAGTAGTGTTGTATGGGTCTGGGTATAATATTTCTGGATTGGTGTCACTAGGATAAGTAAATGCCACTTGAACGTCTGGAACAAGTTCAATATAGTAGAAGTCTTCAAAACCAAAGTCTGTAAATATTCTAATAATAACTTGCGTTCTTATTCCAACATATAATGCGGTCACTATTACTTGTCCTTCAGGGTGCAATTCTGTACTATCAATTTTGGTTATAGTAGCATAATCAATTCCGCTCTCTGGAGTAACAACCTCAAATTGTAGGACATCGTTATATGAAACTTCGTCCTCTCCGTCAATCTTTAGGGCTTGCACCCTTGGCAAATTATCAACGCCTATTTCAGGTGCAAACAAGTCAATGGAATCTCCACAAACTAGTTCTTCATGTACTATATCTTCTCTAGTTATTGGGCTAGCATAAGAATATTCCATAACAACTTCAGGAACGTAAACCGTTAAAACAATTTCGTCATAAGCACCAAGTTCTGGATGAAGTGGATCAGTAGGTATTGCATAAGGGTCAAGACTCTTAGCAATTAAGGTAACTTGAATACCTCCTTCACTTTCTAGTCCACCACGCTTAAATATGAACTCTGGATTGCCATTTTCGTCAACATTGTAGTTGTTTACCTCTAATATGCTTGAATCACTGGTGTAATAGTATACACCTGTAACTCTTGGATTATCAGGGTCGGTAAATACTATATCGGTTATTTCAAATGGAACTTGCTCGCCTGTCAACCATTGAGTGCCATCCTCTGCAGGGTTTGCATAAATTGCAGTACTATTTACCTCAATAGCTAGATGTTCTACTGCACCTATATCTACATTAACTCTTTCGTTAAAGAAATATATTCCAGCATCATCTGTAACAAGCCTTGCCCTAATAACAGAATAACTGTCATCAGCGTTAAAACTTCCGTCAGGATTTTCAACAAAACCAACAGCAAGAAGTTTAACAATTATGTTATTTTCATCATCAATGCTCGTATTTATTTCTATCATATCTGGCTTAGTTGAAATAAATTCAATCTTGCCATATTTATAAGCGTCAACAAAGGCACCTTGTGAATTAGGCACACACATAACGAACGCTTCATTACCCATAACTATAGTTGTTTGAGTTTGTTGATTTAGCGTTATGCTTATCTCGTGGTGAGTAGATACCTCTCCATCAACAAGTTTAATAGCATAATAGTCAATTAAATTATTTGTTATATTGTCAATAATTAAAATGTTTGCATCAGTCGTGCCAACTGCTGTAAAGTTTACACTTATTACGCCTGCTTCAATTGATTCTTCAGTTATTAGAACAGAGCTACTATCGCTAGACACTATTAATAAATTATCTTCTCCAAATGCAGTTATTTGTGCCTCTGTAAGTCCGTCAATAGTTAAGGTTGCAGTTTCACCAGTGAAGACACTGTTTTCAATGTGATAGTGCATATTTTCTTCATTGTAATCTTTAATGGTAATGCTTAAAGTTTCAAGTTCTTCTAGAATATGAACAACGGTATAGTCAACGGACTCAAACAATATATTATAGGCACCAAATTCATCAAGAACTGGAGTACCGTTGATATCCGTCTCTATTACTAGCGCTTTAAGCCTTGTAGTGCCTCTATTTAGAGGGGTAATTGTGTTGTCAGGTATATAACCTGTAATTAAATCTGCTGCAATTATTTGTCTGCCATTTTCATTAAATAGTTCATTTAAATCTACTCTATATATCAAAGTGCTATAAGTTGCAGGTTTGCTTGGGTCTTGAACAGAAAGTGTAGTATGTGCTTCCAAGTCATATTCTTCTACATTATTAGCACTCAATGTAAGTTCAATAGCATCATTTGCGTTTGCTGTAATCGTAATACCTGTAACGTCGTTCTTTAAAATTTTACAGTGAACGTAAGCATAAATATCGTCAGAATATTTAAATAATATAACTGGCTCATAAACTTCCCATGTTTCAAAGTCTAACACCGTTATTTGATAGCGAAGAGGGTTACTTAATTTTGTAATTTGTAATTTATCGCTTTGTACGAATACAGTGCTTGCTGGACTTTCTTTATGCATTGGCACTACTAGTAAATCTGGCAATTTATAATCTAGTTGAGAAGAAGTAAAGCCACTATTTGCTTGTGGAAGAAGTTCCAAACCAAAAAAGTCAGGAGTAACTGTAACTGTTTGATATAGGTCAAACTCATACATAGGTTCTTCTTCATTATCTGTAACGCTTATGCCAGAAACAGAAATACTGCTTACAGTAAATTCACGTTCTGCAATAGTGCTGTTTGGAACAATTACCTCTGTATAATAGTCTTCTTCGGCGTAAGTTGTGTCTAAACCATTTGCAACTAAGTTCGCAAAATAGTCAGCATAACTTATTATGCTGTCCGCCAAATTATATGTTTTAACTACTCTCGCGCTAATTGTAAATGTGCCTTCTGCAATAGGTGTTACTACACCAGTTAACTCGTTTACAGTTGCAACATCTGTATCAGAAGAATAGTATTTTACAACTTTATTGCTAAAATAATAGGCTTGTTGACCTAAATTGTTAATATAACCCGTAGGGTTTAGTGAATTGCTAGGTAAAACGCTTGTTGGACTTACAGTAAAATTATTTCCTACATATATGTCCGAAGTTGTACTCTTTGCCAAACTAAAACTTGCTACTGGAACGTCTACATAAATAGTGCACTCAGTAACATAAAGTCCTTGGCTAGCGGTAAGCCTTGCAACACCGCCCACATTGTAACCAGATATGTTTTGTAATACAGTTACGGTTATTGGCTCATTCATATTTGCCGTTTCCGGTACGCTTATTACACTTGCACCACTAATTACGCTAAGTTCAACTGTAAGTTCTGTAGCGTTGTCTGGTGTTGGATATATAAAAATGTCTGTATCTTCATCTATTGTATATTCCTCTTGACTAAAATGAAGTCCCTCTGGTGGAATATATTCTGGGTTAAAACCGCCCGTAACAAAAATAACCCCTACTACACCGCCCATAAAACCAGTGAAGCTAGCCAAAACAATACCAAAGATTTTTAAAAACTTAACAAAATTCATACTTTCACTTTCTCCAAATGGGTATCCTCAATAAGGGTTATATTTTTATACCATAAGTATAGGTACACAAATATATAAAATAATTATATTATTTGTCGTAATTTTTGTCAATTAATACACGCTAGACTGAAAAATAAAAAACGCTTTTAAAGCGTTTAATTTATGTTTATTAAAATGTTTAAAATAATGTTCTCATTTTGAGAATATGTAAGCCTCAACATCGCTTGCCCAGTGGTGTTTCCAGCCCTTATGTAAACATAGCCATAGTCATATTCTACAATAGAAACAAGTGAACCGCCAGAAATTATTTGAGGTACTACAACTTGATTTATTGCAACTCCGCCTTCTACGCTGTTGTCCCTTACCACATAAGAAATATATTGCGTTTGACCAGTATTTATTGAATATGTGTTTATTGCGTCTATATAAATTAATTGTTCTACAACTTGCACAGTAAACTCTTTTGTTATGTTAGTATCTCCATCAAGTGCAACGGATACAAAAACAGTAACTTCACCTACACTAATTGGTGTTATTAACCCTGTTGTATAATTGTAAGTTGCTATTCCGCTAGAAGAATATGAAACACTTGGCAAAACATTTACATTTGTTCCATTTAATGTAAGTTCATTATAAACTTCGTTGCCTGTTAGTGCAACCGTTAAAGTACTTTCACTATTTAAACTAAAACCAGTAGCATAAATTAACTCCTCAGAAACAATAAGCCTAAAACTATCACCAACAAAGGTTGTTTCGCCACTTTTTACTCTTCCTGTTATTGTTACCTCGCCCTCTTGTAAACATTCAATAGTTCCATTTAGTGCGTTAATGCTTGCAATGTTTGAATTGCTGCTTGAAAAAATTGGAACAACATTTAAACTTGCAGGCTCAATGTTTAAGGGGTTATCTTGCAAACTTATTACATCTCCAACCCTTGCACTTAAAGTGCTTGTGGAGTAGTTTGCAGAACTAGCAAAAACTGTTGTTTCGGTAGTAGAACAACCATAAAAAATGCTTGAAACAGAGGCAATAACTAAAACTAAAATGATGTTTAAAACAGTTCTTTTCATTAAATTAATATTTCCAATTATATTTGCAATAAAAAATACTTTGGTTAGTTAATTGTTGAATAATTTATATATTTTTTTATTTTCTTTATAATTGTAATATAAAAGCCATAATTTGTCAATTTGATAATAAATTCTACGTAAAAATACTATAAAAAAAGAAAGACGAACGCCTTTCTTTTTAATTTTATATCATTTCAATCATTGCCATTTCAGCATTGTCGCCGCGTCTAGCACCAGTTTTGATGATACGAGTATATCCACCACCATTACCAGTCTCTTCTTTACGCTTAGCATATTTTGGAGCATAGACATTGAATATTTTTTCAACAAGTGGATTTTTAATATCCTTTGTTCTTTTTACAAAGTCGCCTTTGCTTTCTTTGTCTTGTTTTTGCTCTGAAAGTAAATATACTTTTCTTAAAATTTGCCTTCTAGCATGTAACTTTTTAGGTCCGTCGTTAATGATTTCCTCTGTAGTTTTGTTGCCCTTAGCGTCAACCGTAGGTCTTTGAACTTTTACGGTATCCTCATAACTATTAATAGCAAGGGTAACTAATTTTTCAGCATAACTTTGAACAGCCTTAGCTTTTTCTACAGTTGTTTCAATTTGTCCGTGCCATAAAAGATAAGATGCTTGATTTCTTAACACTGCTAACCTTTGGTCAGTACGTCTACCTAATTTTTTAATTTGTGCCATAAAAAATTTATCTCCTTCTTATTCTTCGTCGTTTCTTAAACTAAAGCCATGGCTTTCAAGTTTTTGAATAACTTCCTCTAAAGATTTTAAACCTAAGTTTCTAACCTTTAGCATATCGTCTTTTGACTTCTTAGTTAGGTCTTCAATAGTGTTGATTCCTGCTCTCTTTAAGCAGTTATAACTTCTAACTGATAGGTCCATATCTTCAATAGTCATTTCAAGTGCTTTGTTTTGTTTGTCTTCTTCTCTAGTAACTAGAATATCCATTCCAGCCATATTTTCTACAAGGTCAACAAATAACATTGTGTGATCTTGAATAATTTTAGCAGACAAACTAATAACTTCGCGTGCTGACATAGTGCCATTGGTTTCCACCTCAATAGTCAACTTGTCATAGTTCATATTTTGACCTACACGAGCATTTTCTACTTGATAATTAACTCTCTTTACTGGAGTAAATATAGAGTCAACAGCAATGTAGCCAAGATCCTCGCTAGCGTCTTTGTTGTCATCGGCAGAAACATAACCTCTACCACGACCAACAATAATTTCCATTTCAAGAGTTGCGCCCTCATCAAGAGTGCAAATAACAAGTTCTGGATTTAGTATTTCTACTTGGTCGTTAAGTTCAATGTCGCTTGCCCTAACAACGCCTGCAGTATATTTATTAATTCTTAAAGTTGTCTTAAAATCCATATCTGTGCTAAAAGTTTTAACTGCTAAAGACTTAATGTTTAAAACAATGTCAATAACATCTTCACTTACGCCTTTAATAGTAGAAAACTCGTGTTGAACGCCTTGAATTCTAATAGCAACGGCTGCAGCGCCAGGTAAACTGGAAAGTAGTGCTCTTCTTAAAGCATTACCAATAGTAAGACCAAAGCCTCTGTCTAGTGGTTCTACTACAAATTTAGCAAAACTACCATTTTTTGATTCTTCAAAATTAATCCTTGGTTTTTCAATTTTCATCATAATGATTTATTCCTCCTAAACTTCACACATTATCTTGAGTACATTTCTACAATCAAGTGTTCTTGAATATTCAAGTCAATATCTTCTCTAACTGGTAAAGCATTAATTTTTCCAACTAGTTTGTCGGTATCAAACTCTAACCATTTAGGGGTAACAAGTTTAAGACCTTTAATATCTTTAAACATTTGAGCATCTTGTTTGCTTTCTTTAACTGCGATAACATTTCCAACGTTCACTTTAAATGAAGGAATATTAACAGTATTACCATCAACGGTAATAAGTCCGTGGTTAACCATTTGCCTTGCTTGAGCCCTTGAACTAGCGATTCCCATGCGGAATACTACGTTGTCTAACCTTCTTTCTAGAAGTGATAGCATATTAGTACCAACAAGTCCTTTCATTCTAGTTGCGTCTTCATAGCATTGTTTCATTGCTCTTTCAAGTAAACCATAAACTCTTTTTACTTTTTGCTTTTCGCGAAGTTGCTTGCCATATTCACTCATCTTACCTTGCTTATTTGAACCGTGTTGACCTGGAACAGTTGGTCTTCTCTCAAGAGCGCATTTCTTAGAAACACATCTATCACCCTTTAAGAAAAGTTTAGCGCCTTCTCTTCTGCACAAACGGCAGTCAGCATCTGTATATCTTGCCATATCTACATAAACTCCTTATTATATTCTTCTTCTTTTTGGTGGACGACAGCCGTTGTGAGGAATTGGTGATACGTCCTTAATCATAGTAATATCAAGTTCAGCAACTTGAAGAGCTCTAATAGCAGACTCTCTTCCATTGCCTGGACCTTTAACGTACACATCAACACTCTTTAAGCCTTGTTCTCTTGCTGCTTTTCCAGCAACTTCAGCTGCTTGTTGAGCTGCAAAAGGTGTCTTTTGCTTGCTGCCTGTAAAGCCTACAGAACCAGCGCTAGCCCAAGAAACTGCGTTACCAGCGTCATCAGTAATGGTAACAATAGTGTTGCTCTTACTTGCTTGAATATAAGCAGCACCATGATTTAAATTTTTTGTACTTTTTCTTTTTCTTTTTTTAGTAACAGCCATTTTTCATTCTCCTTACTTGCTTACTTTTGCGCGAGTTTTACCACGCCTTGTTCTAGCATTAGTGCTTGTTCTTTGACCACGAACTGGAAGTCCTTTTCTGTGACGAATGCCTCTATAACAACCAATTTCAGTCAATCTTTTAATGTTTAAAGCAATTTCACGCCTTAAATCACCTTCATTTTTTACATTTTTAACAATATAATTTCTTAAATCGTTTACTTGAGTTTCAGTCAAGTCTTTTACACGAATATCTGGATTAACGCCAGTTTCTTTTAAAATTTTATTGCTAAGTGGTCTACCTATACCATAAATATAAGTTAAACCAATTTCTACTCTTTTGTCTTTAGGTAAATCAACACCAACGATACGTGCCATTTTATTCCTCCATAAATTTCTTCTTTTATAAATTATTGATAAATATATAATAAACTCATAGAAAGACAATAAATTGTCCAGCCGCCTCTACGAGGTTATTGTAGTTTTGTTAGACTAGCACTATAAGTGCATATATAAAAATGTGGAAACTAACCTTTAATTTTATATATACACATATATTTTAGCCTTGAACTTGTTTATGTTTTGGGTATTTAGAACAAATAACCCTAACTTTGCCTTTTCTTTTAATAACCTTACAGCTATCGCACATAGGTTTTACAGATGGTCTTACTTTCATTTTAATAACTCCTCATTTAAGTTTTATTTTTTGTCTCTCCAAGTAATACGGCCTTTGGTTAAATCGTAGGGAGACATTTCAACCTTAACAGAATCTCCTGCCATAATTTTAATATTATACATTCTAAGTTTACCTGCAGGATATGCCGTAATTATATGTCCATTACTTAACTTAACTTTAATATCGTTACGCACTACGTCGGTAACAATACCTTCTAGTTCAATAACATCTTCTTTTGACACTTGATAAACTCCTTCTTAATCGCTTGCTTTTTGCTCGCAATCCGTTGCTTTTTTTATTGCGCTATATACTTCTGAATCAAACACTTTTACGTTATTTAAAAGTTTTTCTTTTATTTTTGGTAATTCTATATTTAGTGGTTCAATGTGTTTTACTTTTTTAAGTTTAGGATTACTTAGTCTCTTATGGTTGCCATCAGCAAGTTTAACATATATATCATCTTTAATTTCAACGACCACATATATGCTTCCTTCGTCGCGTCCCGCTTTTGATTTTACAAGCGTTCCAACCTCAAAATTAATACTCCTCATAATACTTTAATATTTTAACTATAAAGTCAAAATTTTTACCCCTTCGTCTGTTATTACTATTGTGTTTTCATAGTGTGCAGACGGCTTTTTATCTAGGGTTTTACAGGTCCAACCATCATTACCAAATTCTACTTCTTTGTTTCCCATATTAATCATAGGTTCAATTGCAATTACAAGTCCGCTCTCAATAAGTTCTCCTGTTCCTGCGACTCCATAATTTGGTACTTGTGGGTCTTCGTGTAAACTCCTGCCAACGCCGTGTCCCACTAATTCTCTAACAACCGAATAACCATTTTGTTCCGCATATTTTTGAACGCGGGCAGATATGTCTCCAATTCGGTCGCCGACCTTTAAGTCTTTTATTCCTTCAAAGAAGGACTCTCTAGTAACATCAATCAGTCTTTGCTTGTCGGCACTAATTTTGCCAACCGCAAAGGTTCTTGCAGCATCTCCGTGATAACCTCTTTTATAAGCTCCAATATCTATACTTATTATGTCGCCCTCTTTTAATGGCTTGTCATTTGGTATTCCGTGTACTACTTGCTCATTTGGTGATGCGCATATAGCCGCTGGAAACCCGCCATAACCCTTAAATGAAGGTACTGCGCCCCTACTTCTAATAAAATCTTCCGCTAAACTGTCTAACTCTTTAGTGGTAACTCCCACTTTTACGTGTTTTTCTACATAGTCTAGTGTTTCTTTTACTATTTGGCATGGCTCTGTCATAAGTTCTATTTGGTGTTTGTTTTTTAAAATTATCATAATATTATTTGCCTATCAACTGTTTAATTTGGTTAAATACCTCATCAACAGATGCATCGCCTTTTATTACTTTTAACTTATGCTGTTTTTTATAATATTCTATAACAGGAAAGGTTAAATTTGTGTAGTCTGCATAGCGTCTTGTAATTGTTTCAATGTTATCGTCATGTCTTTGAACTAACTCTGTGCCACACCTATCGCAGACATTGCTTTTATAAATTAGTCCGCTAAAAGTTTTTCCGCATTTAGGGCAAATCTTTCTTGTAGTTATCCTTTCCACTGTCTTGTCAAATGGAACATCTATTAAAATAGCCATATCAATGTTTGCTATTTTGTCTAGTTCTTCAGCTTGAACCAGTGTCCTTGGGTAACCATCAAGTGTAAAGCCATCTTTAAATTGTGGTTTAGATAAGTGCTCAGCAACAACCTTAATAACAATGTCGTTAGGTACGAACTGCCCTGCCACCATATATTTGTTTACCTCTCTACCAAGCGGAGTATCTTCGTGCATAATTTGCCTAAAAATATTGCCGGTAGAGATGTGTGGTAAATTAAAATTGGTTTCAAGTAAATGTGCCTGTGAACCTTTGCCACTTGCGGCTGGTCCAATCAAAACAATTTTCATAAAAACTCCTGTTTATTTAAACGACTACAAATTATAACATATTTAATAAAAATATGGAATAGTTTTTTGTCTTTTAGAACATTACGCTTTCTTATTTTAAGAAGCCTTTATAATTTTTCATAAGCATTTGTGCTTCAAGTTGTTTGTTAAACTCTAGAGCCACACTAACAACGATCAGCATACCTGTGGCACTAAACGCACCAATTAGGGCGCTGTTGCCTATTGCCTTGAAAATAAGTGTTGGAACAATAGCTATAAAGGCCAAGAATATTGCTCCAAATAATGTAATTCTTTTGCTTATTTTTGTTAGGTAATCAGCAGTTGGTTTTCCTGCACGAATACCTGGTATAAATCCACCATTTTGTTGTATGTGTTTACTTACATCTGCTGGATTAAAGCTTATTTGTGAATAGAAATAAGCGAAGAATAAAATTAATAGACCTACTAGTATTGAATATACCCAAGTGCCTGTACCCAAATAAGTTTGGTACCAGTTATAGAAACTGCTTGTAGGCCAGAATATACTCATAATAAGTTGTGGAAACGCTAAAATACTCATAGCAAAGATTATTGGTAGTACACCTGAGCCGTTAACACGAACAGGAATGTAAGTGCTTTGACCGCCGTACATTTTTCTTCCCTTAATTTGCTTTGCGTATTGAACAGGAATTTTCCTTTCAGATAAGTCAATAAATACGATTAATCCGAATATCAATATCAATGCAGTTAAGAAAATTAATATACTCCAAAGGTCATCAATACTGCTATCAATAACATTTTGAACACTTTGAAGCATAGCTGTACCTGCTGTACTTAAAATACCAACGAAGATAAGTAGAGATAGACCATTGCCTATGCCGATTTCACTAATCTTTTCACCAATCCAGTATGTAAACATACCGCCAGCAGTAAGAACAAGTGCTACAAATGCGCTGGCTAACCAAGCTGGGCTTGATGCTCCAAACAATGCAGTGTTAATACCACCTTGGTTACCAAAACTAACAACAATACCTATTGCGTTAGCAACTGATAAGAATAATGCAGTAACCTTTGTATATTTTGCTAATTTTTTCTTGCCTTCCTCGCCTAGTTTTGAAAGTCTTTCAAGACTAGGGATTGCAACTGTAAGTAATTGAATAATAATGGAAGCACTGATGTAAGGTGAAACGCCTAATGCTAGGAACGCACCATTACCAAGAGCACCACCAGAAAGTCCGCTAAGTAAAGCTAGAAATCCGCTTTCGGTTTGAGCAGCAAATAAGCTAGGCTCAATACCTGGAACAGGTAACCAAGAACCAAGACGGAAAAGTAATATCAAAAAGAAGGTTAATAAAATCTTTTTTCTAATATCCTTATCTTTAAATGCGTTTTTTAAAGTTGTAAACATTATACCACCTCAATTTTTCCGCCCGCTTTTTCAATTTTAGAAATAGCAGAACCAGAGAATTTGTTAGCCTTTACAGTTAAAGCTTTTGTAAGCTCGCCGTTACCTAAAACTTTAACGCCATAAGCCTCTTTTTTGCCTATGATGTTCTTTTCTAGAAGTAATGCTTCTGTAACTACTGTGTTTTCATCTAGTTTGTTTAAGTCACTCAAATTTACTATTGCGTAAACTTTTTTGAATATGTTAGTAAAACCGCGTTTAGGTAGTCTTCTAATTAAAGGCATTTGACCGCCCTCAAAACCTACTCTAACTCCACCGCCACTACGAGAATTTTGTCCCTTTTGACCGCGACCAGAAGTTTTACCAATACCAGAACCTGTACCACGACCAACTCTTTTTGCTTTAACTTTAGAGTTTGCGGCAGGTGACAATTCATGAATTTTCACTATAGTTTCTCCTTTACTTAATATTTTCTTCTACTGTTACTAAGTGTTGAACTTTAAATATCATACCTCTAACTGAGTCGTTGTCTGGTAAAATATTTGAACTGTTAAGTTTTTTAAGTCCCAAAGACTCTAAAACTTTTGCTTGATTCTTGTTATGACCAATAACACTTGTAACGTATGTTACTTTTAATTTTTTGTCTGATTTTTTTGCTTGTGCCATAATACTACACTCTCCTTAAATTTCTTCTGGAAGTTTACCGCGAAGTGCAGCAACTTGCTCAACAGTTCTCAAACTCTTTAAACCTTCAAGCGTAGCTTTAACTGAGTTTATTTTGTTTCTTGCGCCATAAGCTTTTGTAAGTATATCTTTTATACCACAAAGTTCAATAACTGCACGACTAGCGCCGCCAGCAATAACACCTGTACCTTCTTTTGCAGGCATAAGTAATGTACTAGCTTTGCTAAATTTGCCTAGAACTTCGTGAGGAATACTTGTACCAACAATAGGTATAGTAATAAGGTTTTTCTTAGCACTTTGAATTGCTTTTTCAATAGCCATAGGAACTTCTGATGATTTACCAGAGCCAATGCCTACCCTACCTTTCTTGTCTCCGACTACTACTAGGGCGCTAAAACTCATATTTCTTCCGCCTTTTGTTGCTTTAGAAACACGCCTAACAGATATAACTCTGTTATCAAATTCAGATTCTGGTTTATTAGTTCTTTTAACTTTTTCTTGTTTTGCCATAAATTTACTTCCCCCTAAAATTCCAAACCGGCTTTTCTTGCGCCCTCTGCTAGACTCTTAACGCGTCCAGTGTATAGGTAACCTGCTCTATCAAATATAACAGTTTTAATTTTAGCCTTTTTAGCTTTTGCACCAAGTCTTTCGCCAACCATAAATGCTTGCTCAACTTTTGTTTTGCCAGCCAACTCTTGTTTAAACTCTTTTTCCATAGTGGAAGCGCTAACAAGTGTTACGCCTTTTACATCGTCAATTAATTGTGCGTAAATTTGACTTGTACTTCTATAAACATTAAGTCTAGGACGAGAAGCGGTGCCGCTAACTTTGCTTCTAACTTTTAATTGACGGCTTTTTCTGTCATCATTTTTATTAATTTTTTTAATCATAACTTCGCTCCTTTCCTATTTACCAGCCTTCTTACCCTCTTTATGGATAACTACTTCATCTAAGTACCTAACTCCATAACCGTGATAAGGTTCAACTGGTTTAATTTTTCTTATTTGTGCTGCAAATTGACCAACAAGTTCTTTATCAATACCGCTTATCTCAATGATATTGGCCTTAGGAATTTCAATTTTAATTCCGTGTGGAGCCTCCATTTCAACTGAGTGAGAAAAACCAACGTTTAAAGTAAGTTTGCTTCCAGCAACTGCTGCTTTGTAACCAACTCCGTTAATCATAAGTGATTTTTTGTAACCTTTAGTTACTCCCTCTACCATATTAAATATTAAAGCCCTGTAAAGTCCGTGTTTGCTTTTAACCGCTTTGTCTTCATTAACTCTTGATAGGTGTAAAGTATTATCTTTATGAGTTAAAGTAATAACTTCGCCATCAATTTGTTTTTCAAGTTGACCAAGTGGTCCTTTAATGACAACAATGTTGCCGTCTTTTTGACTGAACTCAACCCCGTGTGGTAAAACTATTGGGGCATTTCCTATTCTTGACATAATAAATTCCTCCTATATTTTACCATACGAAAGCAATAACTTCGCCGCCTACGTTTTGCCTACGAGCTTCTTTGTCGCTCATAACGCCTTTGTTTGTAGAAACAATAGCAACTCCAAGTCCATTCAAAACTTTTGGAAGTTCGTCAGCGTTAGAGTAAACTCTAAGTCCTGGTTTAGAAATTCTCTTTAAGCCTTGAATAACTTTTTCGTTATTTGGTCCGTATTTTAATGTTATTTTCATGGTCTTTTTAGCGCCATCCTCTACGATTTCTGTCCCCAAAATGTAACCCTCGCTAACAAGAACGTCGGCTATTGCTTTTTTCATTTTAGATGCAGGCATCTCAACTGTTTTGTGATTGACTGCTAGTGCGTTGCGCATTCTAGTCAGCATATCTGCAATTGTATCAAATGTCATAATGTCCTCCTTATTCTTACCAGCTAGATTTCTTTACGCCAGGAATTTCGCCTCTGTTTGCCATTTCTCTAAAACAAATCCTGCAAATGCCGTATTTTTTTAGAACTGCATGTGGTCTTCCACATATTGAGCAGCGAGTATATTCCCTTGTCGTAAACTTTTGTGGTTCTTTATTTTTTACTACTAATGCTTTTCTTGCCATTTTACTTTTCTCCTCCAATTACCTTTGCTTTTTAAAGGGTAAACCTAATTCTTCAAGTAACGCTCTTGATTCGTCATCCGATTTAGCAGTCGTTACAATAATTATGTCTAATCCTCTAATTTTTTCTATTTGGTCGTAAGATATTTCAGGGAAAATAAGTTGTTCCTTAATGCCTAACGCATAATTTCCTCTGCCATCAAAACTTTTAGTAGAAAGTCCTGCAAAGTCTCTAACTCTTGGAAGTGCTATTGAAATAAGTTTATCTAAGAACTCATACATTCTAGCGCCTCTTAAAGTAACCTTTGCACTAATTTTCATACCTTCTCTCAACTTAAAGTTAGCAACTGATTTTTTTGCAGTTATAACTTTAGCTTTTTGTCCTGAAATAACTTCTAGTTCTTCAACGGCTTTGTTAAAACTCTTAGAGTTATCTTTAACATCACCAAGACCAGCGTTCAAAACAATTTTTTCTAGTTTAGGTACTTCATTAATGTTTTTGTAACCAAATTGCTTCATAAGTGCAGGAACAACTTGGTTTCTGTATTGCTCTAACAGTCTTAAAGTTTCTAAATTTTTTTTAGCCATTTTATGTTGTCCTCCTCTTACTTATCACCAGCTGTTTTTCTAGCCGTGGTTGTTGTTTTTGCAGAAGTTGTCTTCTTTACTGCTTCTTTTTTAGGAGCAGACTTTGTTGTAGCCTTTGTGGTTTTTGTAGTTGTAGCCTTTGTTGCTACTTTTTTAACTGCTTTTTCCTCTTTTTCTGCTACTTTTGTTGTAGAAGTTGCCTTCTTAGTTGCTGTTTTTGCAACTTTCTTTTCAGCAATATCAAGTATAGCGCCGCATTTCTTGCAAACTCTTACTTTTTTGCCTTCAATCATTTTGTGAGCCACTCTTGTTGCTTTTCCGCATGCTGCACAAACTACTTGAACGTTGCTAACATCAATATTGCCCTCTTTTTTAACAATACCACCCTTCTCGTCTGTTTTACGAGGTTTAGTATGTCTGTGAACAATGTTAAGTCCTGCAACTGTTACATTTTTGTCTTGTGGGTTAACTGTCAATACTTTACCAGTTTGTCCTTTTTCTTTGCCAGCAATAACTAATACGTTATCACCTTTCTTAACGTTTAAACTATTCATAAGTTACCCCCTTAAAGTACTTCAGGAGCAAGTGAAATAATTTTCATATACTCTCTGTCACGAAGTTCGCGTGCAATAGGCCCAAATATACGAGTGCCCTTTGGTTGTTTGTTGTTGTCTATAATAACAGCGGCGTTGTCGTCAAACTTAATGTAAGAACCATCTTTACGACGGATTCCCTTAACTGTTCTAACAATAACTGCTTTAATAACGTCTCCTTTTTTAACAACTCCACCAGGGGTTGCAGTCTTAACAGACGCTATAATGACATCGCCAATGTTACCACTTGACCTAAAAGAGCCGCCCAAAACTCTGATGCACATAATTTCTTTTGCACCGGTATTGTCTGCTACTCTTAATCTTGTTTGTGGTTGTACCATAATAAAATTTTCTCCTTACTACTTATTATTTAGCCTTTTCAACAATTCTAACAAGTCTAAAATATTTATCTTTGCTTAGTGGCTTAGTTTCCATAATTTCTACGGTGTCACCAATACCAGCAGTATTTGCTTCATCGTGAACTTTAAATCTTCTTGTTCTCTTAACAACTTTATTGTAAAGAGGGTGTTTCGTGTTAGAAGTTACTTCAACAACAATAGTTTTGTCCATTTTATCACTAACAACGACGCCGATTCTTTTTCTACGGCTATTTCTTTCTACGTTATTTTCCATATTATTACTCCTCACCTACTAAGCCTTTACAGAACCAGTGTTGCCACCAAGTTCACGCTCTCTTAAAATAGTTTTAACCTTTGCAATATCTTTTTTTGCTGTATTAAGTGACATAGGGTTGGTTAATTGCCCTGTAGCGTGAGAGAATCGTAAATTAAATAGTTCTTGTTTTAACTCTTTTAATTTGCTATTCAATTCGTCGCTTGTCATATTTTTAAATTCAACTGTCTTCATTAAGCTTCACCGCCTTCTTTTTCAGCTTCTTTCTTGATGAATTTAGTTTTGCAAGGAAGTTTGTGACTTGCAAGTCTTAAAGCCTCTCTTGCCACCTCTTCGCTCACTCCATTAATTTCAAACAATACTCTGTCGGGTTTAACTACGGCAACCCACTTATCTACGTTACCTTTACCTTTACCCATTCTTGAGCCAGCGGCTTGCTTAGTTACTGGTTTGTTAGGGAAAACTTTAATCCAAACTTTTCCTCCACGCTTCATGTAACGAGTCATAGCGATACGTGCTGCCTCTATTTGATTAGAAGTCATCCAGCAAGGTTCTAGTGCTATAAGACCAAAGTCTCCATAGGCTAAAAAGTTACCTCTCATTGCCCTGCCTGTCATTCTGCCTCTAAACTCTTTTCTTCTTTTTACTCTTTTAGGCATTAACATATTAGTTCTTACCTCCTTTAACTTCTTCTTTTTGGTCAGTTAAAGATAAAGATTGTTTAGTAAGTAGTTCACCTTTGTAAACCCAAACTTTAATACCAATCTTACCAAAAGTTGTGTTAGCTTCTGCTGTACCGTAATCAATGTCTGCACGAATTGTGTGAAGTGGAATACTTCCTTCAGTATAGAATTGACTGCTTGCAATTTCTGCACCGTTTAGTCTTCCGCTAACCATAACTTTAATTCCTTTTGCGCCCGCTTTCATCGCACGCATAATGGCTTGATTAACTGCTCTCTTCCAAGCAATTCTTTTTTCAATTTGACTTGCAACGCTCTCTGCAACTAGAACAGAGTCCATATCTGGTCTCTTTACTTCTCTAATATTGATAGTAACTGCTTTTGCGCCAGTCAATTTTAAAATTTCTTGTTTAATTTGCTCTACGCCAGCACCTTTAACCCCGATAAGTACACCAGGTCTAGAAGTTAAAATGGTAATAACAAGTCTAGAATCTGTTCTTTCAATACTTACTTGAGAAATAGCGCTTTGATAGTACTTTTTCTTAATAAATTCTCTAATTGTGTTGTCTTCTAATAAGAATTTAGCATAGTCTTTTTTTGGTGCGAACCATTGAGAGCTCCAACCTTTATTTACACCTAGTCTAAATCCATTAGGATTAACTTTTTGTCCCATAATTTAACTCCTTCTTACGCCACATTAACTGTATCTAAAATAACAGTTATGTTGCATGTTCTTCTTAAACGTCTGTCAGCTCTGCCCCTAGCCCTAATAAGTAAACGCTTATAGGTAGGTCCTTGACCAGAGTAAGCCTCTGCCACAAACAAGTTGTCTTTGTTTAGACTCAAGTTGTTTTCAGCGTTAGCTGCTGCTGAGTTTAAAAGTTTTAGTATTGGCGTTGCTGCTGCATCGGAAAGATTTTCCAAAATAGCAACAGCTTGCGAGTATTTTTTGCCTCTAACAGTGTCAAGCACAACTGCAACTTTGTTAGCTTCCATTTTTATGTTCCTAGCAAATGCCATTGGTCTTTTATCTTTGTTAGCTTCAATTTTAGCTGTTTTTTCTCTTAAATTTTTTGCCATTTCAATTACCTCGCCCTATTTTTTACCTTTAGTCTTTTTATCTGCTGCATGACCTTTGAAAGTCCTAGTAGGAGCAAACTCTCCTAACTTGTGACCAACCATATCAGAACTGCAATAAACAGGAATATGTTTTTTGCCATTGTGAACAGCGATTGTATGACCAACGAATTCAGGATAAATTGTAGAAGACCTAGACCAAGTCTTTAAAGCCCTCTTTTCACCAGATTCGTTCATTTTTGTAATTCTATTCATTAGCCTTTCTTCAACAAAAGGCGCTTTTTTTAATGATCTACTCATATTTGCACACTCCTAATTAACTCGTTTGATAATAAACTTATTGGATGGCTTCTTGTGACTTCTAGTCTTGTAACCCATAGCCTTTTTACCCCAAGGAGTAAGTGGAGATGGTCTACCGATTGGTGCTTTACCTTCACCACCACCGTGTGGGTGGTCAACTGGGTTCATAACAGAACCGCGAACGGTAGGTCTAACACCCAAGTGTCTAGTCTTACCAGCCTTACCTATTGAAATTAGTTCGTGTTCTAAGTTACCAACTTCACCAATAGTTGCTCGACATTTAATATTTACTTTTCTCATTTCGCCACTTGGCATTTTCAAAGTAGCAAAACGACCTTCTTTAGCCATTAATCTTGCACTGTTACCAGCACTTCTAGCTATTTGACCGCCTTTACCTGGCTCCAACTCAATGTTGTGAATAACGCTACCAACTGGCATGTTTTCAAGTGGTAAACTGTTACCAACTTTAATTTCTGCCTCTGGTCCGCTCATTAGTGTATCGCCATCATTTAGTCCATTTGGAGCTAGAATGTAACGCTTTTCACCATCAGCATAGTGAAGTAGTGCTATATAAGCTGAACGGTTTGGGTCATATTCAATACCTGCAACTTTTGCAGGAATACCATCTTTATTTCTTTTAAAATCAATAATGCGGTATTTTCTTTTGTTTCCTCCACCTATGTGTCGTACTGTTATTTTACCTTGGCAGTTTCTTCCACCTGTCTTTTTAAGAGGTGCTAGTAAACTTTGCTCTGGTGTAGTTTTGGTAATTTCCTCATAACCAGGTGTTGTCAAATAACGACGAGCAGCAGATGTAGGTTTGTTTATTTTAATTGACATTTTAGTGTTTCCTCCTACTTCCTATGATAAGCTCTCAAAGAATGCTATTGGCTTAGAGTCCTCAGTTAATTGAACGATGGCTTTTTTGTAAGAAGCGGTTTTACCACTTGTTGTGCCTTGTCTTTTAACTTTGCCTCTAACGTTAGCGGTGTTTACTTGTTTAACGCTAACGCCAAAGATATCTTCAATGGCCTTTTTAATTTGAACTTTATTTGCCTCTTTTGCTACTACAAAAGTGTATTTTTTATTAGGAATACCTACATAACTCTTTTCTGTTAGCAGTGGCTTTATAATAATATCGTATTGTTTCATTATTCTTTATAAGCCTCCTCAATAGATTTAACAGCATCTTTTGTCATAACAAGGTTTGTATTAGAAACAACTTCGTAAGTGTTTAATAAATCTGCTAATGTTACTTCAACATTTTGAATGTTGCTTGCAGCCCTTAAAACATTTTCGTCTTTGTCTTTTAGTACTATTAAAGTTCTCTTGTTAAACTTAAAAGCATCTAGCATGGCTTGCATAAGTTTTGTCTTTGCTGCGTCAAATTTAATTTCATCTAACACGAAAAGTTCCTTTGCTGCAAGTTTTGCTGAAAGTGCACTTACAAATGCAACTCTCTTTGCTGTTTTGTTTACTTTTTTAGAAAAATCTCTTGGTTTAGGTGCGAAAACTATTCCACCACCTGTCCATTGTGGTCCTTTTGTAGAACCTTGTCTAGCACGACCTGTTCCCTTTTGTCTCCAAGGTTTTTTAGCGTGTCCTCTAACTTCACTTCTAGTTAGTGTGCTCTTAGTGCCTTGTCTTTGATTAGCAAGGTAAGCAACAACAACCTCGTGAATTAGTGGCTCGTTGTAATCTGCCTCAAACACTTCTTTTTTAAGAGTAAGAGAGCCAGCTTCTTCTGCTTGCATATTGTATACTTTAACTTTTGGCATATTTTAACTCCTCCCCTTATGCTTTTGCAGCCGTCTTAACCATAAGTAGTCCACCTTTTGGTCCTGGAACTGCGCCTTTAATTAAAAGTAGGTTTCTTTCTACGTCTACTTTTACGACTTGTAAATTTTGAATTGTAACTGAATCGTGTCCGAAATGTCCTGGCATTGGTTGTCCTTTATAAACACGACTAACTGTACTGCTTGCACCAATAGAACCGATGTGACGGTGAACTGGACCGTTACCGTGAGTCATTCTGTGCCTGCCGTAATTCCAACGCTTAATAGCACCTGTAAAGCCGTGTCCTTTGCTTGTACCGCTAACGTCAACCATTTCGCCTTCTGCAAAAATGTCTGCTTTAATTTCTTGTCCTACTTGCATATCTTGTTGTCCGTCAATTATTAATTCACGAACGAATCTTTTAGGTGTAACACCTGCTTTTTTGAACTCGCCAAGTTCTGGCTTGCTTAATAAATTTTCTCTCTTATCAGCAAAAGCCACTTTTATAGCTTCATAACCGTCCTTATCTACAGTTTTCTTTTGAATGATCGCACAAGGACCTGCTTCAACAACTGTAACAGGAACAACTAGGCCATTGGCATCAAATATTTGAGTCATACCCAACTTTTTGCCTATAATTGCTTTTTTCATAAATTTTTTATTCTCCTATTTTTAAGTCATTATATTTTAATGTTGATATCGACACCTGCTGGCAAGTCTAATTTCATTAAACCGTCAACAGCCTTAGCGCTTGGGCTATAGATGTCAATTACGCGCTTGTGTGTTCTCATTTCAAATTGTTCACGTGAATCTTTATACTTGTGTGGTGAACGAATTACTGTAACCACTTCTCTATCCGTTGGTAGTGGAATAGGTCCAGAAATTTTACAACCTGCTCTCTCTGCAGCCTCAACTATTCTCTCTGCTGCTTGATCAATTAAATTGTGGTCATAAGCCCTTAATTTGATTCTAATTTTTTGTGTAGCCATTTAATCCTCCATTATATTTTCTAACCGAGTACATTTTCGTCACACTTTACCGTGTGTTTCTTGCTAAGACTCAAAAAAAAATTTTAAGATGTACTTCCCTTTGTTAGTCGCCTAAATCTCGTTAGGCATAGGTCAGCCGAAATTCTCTCCAAACCATAAAATGATTTAGTTTGTAGTAACTTTCCACGTCATCCCATAATTTCTCAGCGTATTTATTTTATAACACATCTCACTCGTTGTCAACCCTTTTTTAAACTTTTTAAATATATTTTTACATTATTAATTTTTGGACGCAAAAACAATATAAATATTTATTAATTGTTTGCTATAATGTACCTAAGGAGCCTCAAAATGAGTAAAAGAAATGACATTTTAAGACTAATAGCAATAATAACAATGGCAATAGACCATATTGGGCTACTGTTTTTTCCTGAACTACTTATACTTAGAATAATTGGGCGCCTAGCATTTCCCATATTTGCCTACGCACTCGCTACAGGCTTTATAAAAACAAGCAATAGAAAAAGATACTTTTTAACAATTCTAATTTTTGCCTTTATAGCGCAAATTCCATATATGTTCTTAACAGAGAACGCAAACTTCAATCCACTACAATTTAACATACTCTTCCTCTTTGCCTATGCAATAATTGTTTTATATGTAATTGAAGAGTATAAAAAACAAAGAGCACAAAACACAATTTTTAAACCGCTACTACTTCTTATTTTAAGCATCGTTATGACACTAGTTCCAGTTATTTTAGAACATACCCTTCAAATAGCCTTTTCTTACGCAACTTACGGCGTACTAATGGTAATAGGTTTTTATCTGTTTAATGACTTTAATAAAAAAAATATTTTACTGCTATCTATATGGTTTGTACTCATAAACGGCTTCAACATATTCTACCTTATAGTTGGCATTGGATATCAGGCTTTAAGTCTAGTTGCCCTACCATTAATAATACTGTTAATAAAGTATACTCACCCTAAGTTTAAATTAAATAAATACGTTAGTTACATCTTCTACCCTGCACACCTTGCAATTTTAGTTGCCATAAGACTATTAATAGGTTAAAGGTTTATATTAAACAATAAAAAAAGCACCAAACGGTGCTTTTTGTTTTTATGTTATTATGCTTGTTTTTCTGCTCCAACTTCTGGAAGAAAGTCATCTCTATGAGAGCAATGATTTCTAATAGTGTTTTCCAAGTTGCAAATAAACTTTTGACTTCTAAGCGTATGAGTGCTAGTTAAGTTCCTAACATAAGTCGCATAAATTGAACGGCGTTCAGCGGCTTTCCAGTTATCAGTAAATGTTTCTAAGTCGTCCATTCTTACTATGTCGTTTATTGAAATTTCTTCTTTCCTTGCAACAGAGTAGTAACTTTCAGCAACTGCGCCCTTTGCGGTTTGCTTACTATTTGGAAATATTATTCTAAATTTTTCAACCTCGTGTCCGTTTTGTTGTTCTTTAACAACTGCTGCTTTTGCATTGTATACTTGAGCAATTTCGCCATCAAGTAAATAATCTCTTAAATTAAACATTTTTTATCCCCCATTATTCCAATTTATTTTGTTATTTCTTCATCACTTTCATCATAAGGTATTTCGTTTTCTGCAATATCTTCATTGGCATAAAAGTCTTCCCTTAGCGTTATTGTAACTGAGTCTTCACTTCTTTTTAGATAACCTATTAGCATAAAGTCTTCAATTTTAGCAACCCTACCCATTGTACCATTAATTATATTTCCAACTGGCTCATTGTAGTTTACAGCAACAAATTTATTTTTTGTGTCCTCGTTTTCCTCATAGGTATTATATATAAGCGTCAACACCTCGTCTAACTTTAAAAAGTCCTCACCTATGAACCCAAGATTGCTGTAATCAATTATTACATTGCCAACTTTAATTTGTTTGTCTGCACCAAGAAGTTCTTTTTCATTTTCTTTAATTTCGTCTATGTTTTTTAATTCTAACATATTGCCCTCGCATATTCTTTTATAGGTAAAGTTTAACATCAATATTACCTTTTGTCAACACATAAAAAAATTGCCTTTGTGGCAATTTTTAGTCTTTGCTTTCGTGTAATTCGTTTAGTTGTTCTATCATTAAATCAAGTTCAACGCCGTGCACCATAGCAGCCTCTTCAATGGTCTCCATTTGGCTAACAGGGCAACCAAAACAATGTAGTCCAAAACCCATTAAAACTTCTGCAAGTCTTGGGTCTTTTCTTAGGACTTCGCCTATCATCATATCTTTAGTTATTTTATCTTTCATAACTTTTCTCCTTATTTTTATTAGTCTATTATTATGCTCCTACAATTAGGACAAACAAATTCTCTAGCATCAACCTCTGCGCCACAATTGCCACAAATTTTTTTAGCATGTTGTTTTGCACTGCAATTATAGCAAATGGTTGCATCTTTTTTTAATATTGCACCACAATTAGCACATCGTTTTGCTTCACTGTTTAAGTTAGTATTTAATGTTTCTACATGCGTTACAGTTTTTGCGCTTTCAAGCGGTTCATACTCGCTCTTTTGTGGAATATTGTATTTTGCACTGCTAGGTTCAAAACTAAATTCGTTTTCATTTTCAAATTCTTGTGCTTTTTCGTTTTCAACCTCTACATCAACAAAACTCTCTTCTTGTTGTTCCTGCTCCCTATGCTCTTTTATATAGGCAGTTCCAAGTTTAACATCATTTTCAAGAAGACTCTTAGAATCTTTTTGTTCCCTAGCCTCTAGGACATCGCTAATTTTACTAGGAACAAAAGTTTCTGTCAAGTAAACATTATTTATTTCAAGTCCATAACTTGCAAATTTTTTGGTTATGTTTGGAGATATTTGCTCAGATATATATTTATTGTTTTTTGCAAACTCCAAAATTGGCAAATTTAAAACCTTTAAATTTTTTATTGCCTCGCTACTCACCCAAAAACTTATTTGTTTTTTTATTGTATCTGGTTTAATATAAGCCCATTCAAGTAGACACACATTTAAAAATGTTTTTGCGTTTTCTACGGCGTAATTGTATTTGCCGTTTGCCCTAACCTTTATGCGACCTAATTCATTGTCTTTTATTACAAATGGCTCTATTCCAGAAAAGGTATTTTCAAACGAACTTAAATTTACGAAGCATATTTCTGCTTTAAATTTATCCTTTATTTTTTTGTCCTTTTTGCTAGTCTTATTTAGCCTTGCTATTTGAGCGGTTTTAGGCATTGTGGCAAGCGTCAATTTATGTTTGCCCTCGCTAAAAACATCTGCCACTCTTTCTTTTACTATTATTAAAGCGACAAAGTCTTTTCTGACGAGTAGAGTGCTACCCAAATTTATTCTGCCCTTTTTTAGTGGCACAATGTATAAAAATTCTTCAGCAAATTTATCTGGGCATTCTAGTGCATTTGAAAACAATTTTTTTAATTTTGCAAAAAAACCCATATTCGCCTCCCAATTTTATTATTTATTATAACATAACAAAGGCACAATTTGCAATTACTCACATTCAATATTGAAAACAAACTTTGCAATAAAAAACCGTCCAAATTATGAACGGTTTTCAATTTAATTATTCTTCTGTTGTCGTCTTCTTTTTAGTTGTTGTACTAGTGCTTTTTGTTGTTCCTGTACTAGTAGCCTTTTTAGTTGTAGAAGTTGAACTTGGTTTTCTTGTCGTAGTGGTCTTTGGCTTGCTTTGAGTCTCCAACTTTTTATTTGCATCTTCTAATTGCTTTTTTAAGTTTTCAAGTTCAAGTTGTGCTTCGCTCTTTGGCTCTTCTTTTGGTTCTTCTTTCTTTACTTCTTTTTTAGGTTCAGCCTTTGTAGCAGGAGCCTTCTTTTCTTTTTTCTCTTCTACCACATTGCCGCCATCGTAATAAACCATATTGCCATTAGCGTCTCTATAATAAGGGTTGCCCTCTTCATCATAGAAGAACTCATTGCCGTTTGCATCAAAATATCTTTGAATTACTTTGCCACTTTCAAGTTCTCTAATACGAGCGTTTTGACCTCTGATGAAAGTCTCTTTTAGAGCAATTTCGTCATCTTTCTTCTTTAAAATTTCGTCTTGCTTTTTCATCATATCAAGTTTTTCTCTGTATAGTGCTTCCTTTTCAACCATAACAGTGTTTGCATTGTCTAGGTCTTCTTCTAGTTCTTGTCTTTCTTCTTTTAGTTTTGCAACCATCTCTTTGTTTCTGTCTTCAACTAAAGTATTTAATTGGTCGTAAGTTTTCTTTGCAAAATCTTGGAACTCACCAGACATGGCTTTTTCAAGGTAATTTCTTTGTTCCTCAATTTCGCCATTGCGTTTTGCAATTTCGCCATCAATAACTTCAATATCTTTATTAAATCTATTGGTAATTGTTGACATTTCCTTTTCCAAGGTTTGTTGCTTTTTAACTTCGTCTGCTTGTTGCTTTCTTATGTAGTTAGAGTCAATTTTATTAGTAGCGTTTTCAAGGCTGTCACGCAACCTTTCAAGGCTCTCTTTAACGTCTCTCAACTTTCTTTGTAGACCCTTGCTTGCTTCGGTATATGCTCTTGCTTGAGAGTCTTTTTCACCCTCTAGTTGTTCAATTTCCATTAATAGTCTACGCCTATTGCCAAGGTAGTATTCGCTCTCGCGCATAGCCCTTTCCATAACTAGGCTTCCATCAATGTTAAGTGCAGCAAAGTCGTACTTGTCGTGCTCTATTGCACTTGCCTTTGCTTTTTCTAGTTGATCTTGCTCGTAAGCAGCTCTTTGCTCCAAGTAGTCTTGCAATGCAGGTATGCCTTGCTTGATTTCCTTTTTGCTAAATAGTATTTCGTAATCTACAAAGGCTGGTATTGTTTCTACCGCTTTGTCTAAGTTGCTTGTCAAATAGTCAAAGTTATAATAAAGGTCTGTTACAACTGCTTTTCTTCTAGCGCGAAGGAAAATAATTGCAATTTCCCCAAGCACAAATAAAACTGCTGGAACAACGCTTGCTTTTAACAAAAATTCAAAAATTTGTGAAAGCGTAAAGGTTGTGCTAGTTGCAGTAGCCTTTAAGTCTGCTAGACCTATTATGAATAAAAGTACTGTAAACATAGCAAGTATGCTCTTAGAAAAAACAATGGCTTGTTCGTAAGAACTTGACTTGAATGGTCTTTCAATACAGTTATTTTGAGTTAAGAAGTTGCTAGGTAGTTGTTCCCTATTTAGCATGTATTGTTGCCATTGGTAGCGCATAGGCTTTGGAATGGTCTTCATAAGTTTGTTAAACTCAACAAGGTTATCGTCGTTAATAAAAGGTCTTTTTTCAAGGTAAGAGTTTACCCTATTAACTGCCCTACTTGTTTGAATTTCAATAGAAAAACTACTAAGGAAAAATGCAAATATAATAACTGCAATAAGTGCAATAAGTGCAATCATACCTAAAGAGTCAATTGGTATTAAAGCGGACAATATTTCAAAAAGTTTTACTACTGAAGTATAGATTGTAGACAAATACATATATTCTCTCCTTTAAAATGCGAGTTTAAAATTATTGTGTTTAAAAGCACACAAAAACGCCATCTTATTGATTTAATTATAAATTGCTATGAGTTTTTTGTCAAACAATTACCATTGTTTTTAAGTGAAAGGAATAAATAAGTTTTTTAGTTACTTTTAGCTCTAAAGCCCCTGTAACAGCGGTCGCATAGAGTTTTAATTGAGTGGCATATTTTTGAAGTAACTTGTCCTCATTTAGCCTACTGGTTTTGTAGTCCAAAATTATTGCCTCATCACCCCTAATTATTATTAAATCAACCACGCCTTGAACTAAAATTTTATCTGTAATTTTTGACGATTCAAAAATTTCTTTATAAGGTACATACATAATAAATTGTTGTTCTTTTTTAAGTTTATCGCCGTCAACTAAAAGTGAGTTTACAGCCTTTATTGCGCCAAGTATTTTATCAACTTCAACGAGCGATTTTTCCTCAAAAGTTAGTGTACCTAAACTTACTAATTCATCAATGTTTTTTGCAACATCTTCTAAGGTTTTTAGATCAAAGTTTATGTACTGCATAACCTTGTGATAAGCGCTGCCAATTTTAGAAAAATCAAGTTCGTCGTTTAACTTGTTTATTTCATCAAGTTTAAACCTTTTAATTGAGTAATTATTTGCAATTTCGTCCTCTTCTTGCATAATCTCTGTAACGCTACTTTTTACCCTTATCTTTGTGCTGTCTAAGTGCGGATAAACATAGTCAAAAACTTTTTTAAACTTCTCTTTATATTCTTTGCTCGGAGCATTTAAAATTACTTCTTCGCCCTCTTGTTTTTCAAGCATTAAATCGTCCGTTTTATAGACATTTAGTGCAAAGTCTAAACCGCCGTTCAATTTTACTTTCAAATGTGTTTGACCTTCAAGTAGGCTATTAAAACTACTTTCATTTAAACTGCCTAAAATCCACTCCAAATAACTCTTTGTGTTTTTAATTGAGTACACACTGCGTACCTCTTTTAGTTTTGATACTTTTGTCCTGCCAACTAAAACTAAATGATTCTTTGCCCTAGTTACAGCAACATAAAGTAGCCTCATTTCTTCTGCTAAGTTTTGCTCTTTATTTTTTAGTTCTATTGCCTCTCTAACTAGCGTATCGGCTCTGCTTCTATTTTCCAAATCGTAATATCGGACGCCAAAGCCAAGGTCCTTATTTATTAAAATTTCTCCCTTATGCGCGGTCTTTGTAAAGTCTCTTCCAGTACCCACTAAAATAACAATTGGATACTCTAAACCCTTGCTAGAGTGTATTGTACTAACAGTAACACTATTAGCGCCGTTTCCAGTTGAAATTTCAAACTCTTCATCGTCGCCAAAAGTTTGTATGTATGAAACATACTTGTATAAGTTATTTACAAGTTCAGGCTTGTAACTAGCGTCAACTAAACGCTTCAAATTTTCCAATCTGTTTTGCCCATCTGGAAGTGCTAAAAAGTATGTTTCAAGCGAATATTTATTAAGTATTGCATTTATTAATTCTGGCACTTTTAAATAGTTAGACTTTAACTTTAACTCGTTCAGTTCAAAAATAAGTTTTTCTATTTTTAAAGTTATTTCGTTCTCCTTGTATGAGGTTAAATAGTTTTCAACACACTCGTAAAAGAACGCCTTTTTAGGAAATTGTATTCTAATTTCGGCAAGTTCGTCATAACTCAAATTGCCAATTACAGAACTTAAAACATTTGTAAGTGCCACATCGTCTTTAAAGTTGTTAATCAAACTCAAATAACTGTTTACTAGTCTTGCCTCATAACTATCGTATATGTTTAAGGAGTACTTCGCCAAAAGTGGTATGTTGTAATTTTCAAGTTCATTGCAAAGTTCCTTTAAATAGTCCCCCTTATAACGACTTAAAATTGCAATATCTTTAAACTCTACTTGTCTATAATCTTTTACATTTTGAGAGGTGTCATATATTTTAGTGTTTAAAAACTCCAATATTTTTTCGCTTATCAGTTTTGCTTCACTTTTAGCAAGGCTTATTTCCTCTTCTTCTAACTCAGTGTCGTTTTGAACGCTGTAAATCGGCAAAATTTCTTTTTCTGGTTTTTCCTTTTCGGCGTCTATAACCTCCACACTAACGAGTGGCAACCCATTTATGCTTGGCTCATATTCTGCGCCTGTATTAGTGTCAAACTTTGCGTCATCTTTGTAATTTACACTTGCAGTGTCTGCTAACATAATGTTAGAAAATACAAAATTTGCAAACTCTAAAACTGCTTTTTCACTCCTAAAATTATTATTTAGGTCAATTTTTTTGCTAAAATTTTGAACTTTAAATTTTTCGTATTTGTTTACAAAAATTTGTGGGTCGGCTTGGCGGAACATATAAATGCTTTGTTTTACATCTCCAACCATAAAGGCATTATTGAATTTTGCAACTCTTGATATAAGTTCTTCTTGTACATCATTGATGTCTTGATATTCGTCAATAAAAATATATTTATACCTGTTTTTTATACTGCTCGCTATGTCATTATTTTTCAAAATTTCAAGGGCATAGTACTCTAGGTCATTAAAGTCTAAAAGTGCCTTGTCCTTTTTTAGCGCCATATAGTAGTCGTCAAAAGCCATAACAACTTCAAGCATTTTTTGAATATAATTTTTAGACAACCTTAAATTTTGTTTTAAAGCATCTATATCAAAAAATTTAGAGTACTTATCTTTTATAAGTTCGGTAAATAACGCTTTTTTATCTTTAACTTTTTCCTTTAACTCTTTTTCGTCATCACTATATGTCCCACGTAAATCTTTTAACTCTGGAAGGTGACTTAAAACTTCAATATTCTTCTCAAAAGTGTTTTTGTCTTTAACCAAATTTATTGCATTCAAAACACTGTCAGCGACAAGTGCAAGTTTTGCGCTTCCAAACTGCTCGACCTCTAATTTTAAACTTTCAAATTGCGTTTTAAAGTGTTTAAAATCTTCAAGCAATATCTTGTTTAAATATATGGCAGACAAATTGTTTTTTAGGTCATCGTTATAAGTTTTTTCAACTATGCCCTCTGCAAAATATCTATAATCATACTTGCTCTTTAAAAACCTATAAAGCTCAATAATCGCGCGCTTAAATTCAACATCTCGGCGCCTTTTATTAAAGGTCTCAAACAAAGTGTTAAAGTTTTTGTCGTCTTTTTTTATATATTTTTCTAAAACGGTGCTTAGCGCATCATTCATAAGCACTAACGAATCGCTGTCGTCCAAAATTTGAAAAGCGGGGTCTACACCCACCTCGTAAAAGTGCTGCTTTACAATTTTAGCGCAAAAGTTGTGTATTGTGCTTATGTCTGCGGTTGCTAGTTCGTCTATTTCCTTTTCTAGACTATCATTATTTTTAACCTCTTTTGCAAGTGCATTATAAAGTCTCGTCTTCATTTCACTAGCGGCAGCGCGCGTAAAAGTTACTATTAACATTTCTTTAATAGTTGCTTCGCCTTTTACTATTAAATTTAAAATTCGCTCAATCATGGTGTGGGTCTTGCCACTTCCAGCAGAGGCGGATACTAGCAAATTTTTATCTCTTTCATCAACAACCATTTGTTGTTCTTTTGTCAGTCTTGCCATTATTTTACCTCCCCTACAATTTGTTCTTTTGTAAGTGAGCCTTTGTGAGTGCGTTTAAAGTTGTTAAAATCTTCACTAAATTTGCAAATGCCCTTAAAAGCACAATAATCACAAATCGTTGAATTTTCTTTATCTACATAAGGGCTAGGTGTAATATTACCATCTAAAATTTCTTCTACTGCAATTTCGCTAAGTTTTATGGCATATTCCATAAGTTGTTTAAACTGAATGTCAGTAACACTTCTCTTTATTGAATTATTGTGTAATTCTTCTGCTCCTGTTTTTAATACATCTTTTGCCGTTCTAAAAGTAACATTAATAATTTTACTTTTTGGATTACTTAAACTTAAAGTTTTATCAAAGGCTTTTATGACATACAAATCGTTTAGGAAAGTGCCATCAAGTTTATACATTGAATTACCCTCTTTGCCTACATTTTCGTCATCTTCAAAAGAGTTTTTAATAGGAAAGTAAAAAACACCTGCTGGCTTTTTGCCTGTAAGTTTTTCTATTACGCTGGCATATATAAATAGTTGTATTTTTTTGCCATAGTAAAGGTCTTTAAAAGTAAACTCTGTATTTGAGCCTGTTTTATAGTCAATTATTCTAAAATAATTATTAAATATGTCTACCCTGTCAATAACTCCGCCAAAATTAAGTTCTCTGTTTTTAAGTTTTAGGGTAAGCGGCGAGCCGTCAGTTCCTAACCCAAACCTATACTCTAACTTTTCTACGTTAAAGTCGCTGTTTTGAGTTTGATAGTAAAGCGCAAAAGTTAAGCGCACAGCCTCTTCCTTTATGCTCGCTATTAAATTTTTATTTACACCAGATTTTTGTAAATATTCATACTCTGGCGCGTTTAAAATTTGTTCAATTATTTCTATCGCAACTTTTTCTAACTCTTTTTTAGTGTAAACAGTTCTCGCTTTTAGACTAGCACCAAATTTTTCTGCAACTGAATGCAAAATTGTGCCAACATCCAATGAGGTTATGCCTGCAATTTCACGCTCTTTTAATTTTAAACCGTATTCAATAAAATGTTTAAACGGACAAGAAAAATATGCTTCAAGTTGACTAATTTTTGTGCGCTCATTGTTAAAGAATAATTTGTCTGCGTTTTTTAAATTTGGAATATTATTGTCGTAGTCAAAAAGATTAATAATGTCTTTAAATTTTTCTTTTCCAAACTCTTTTTCTAGCATTTCATAAACGGTACTAACTGCAACCAAGTTGTGTGGTAAGTTGCCGTCTCTATATAGTCTCATTTGTTTTATTAATTTTTCAAGCGCTACAACTTTGTTGGCATAATAATAAGAATATTCACTTGCTAGTTCAGTTACTTTTTCGCTATTATCACTTAAAATTTCATCGTAATGAATAATTTGTAAATCTACCTTTTTGCCACCTACAATAGTATCAAATATTTTTTTCAATTCGTTAAATATTTGAGATGGTTTTTGCTCTTCACCACTACTATTTGCAACCGAATAAGTCAAAGTAAGCCTATTTTGTGCGGTCAACAGTAGTTCAAAAAAGTTAAACTTGCTCATAAAGTTTATTTGTCTTATGCTAGGCTCAATTTTTTGCTTTGGTGCAATTTGTTGTAGGTCGTCATCTAAAAGTATGCCAACATCAAGTTTACTCATAGGAAGAGTGCCGTCAACACAGCCAAGCACAAAAAGGTCTTTGGTTTTTACAAAATTATTTACGCTTGCGTCTCCAACAAAAACGCTGTCTACACTTAATGGAATTGTAGAGACGGTTACCGATTGTAGACCATTTTCTAAAATTGTTTTAAACTCCAAAATAGTCAAATTAGTTTCGCCCAAAATACCGTCAATTTCGTTTAGCAATTTATCTACTTTTTCATACACTTGTGCAGTAATTTTTTGCTCCACAAATTGCCCCATATTTTCATATTCTAGTTCCAACTTTTCTAGTTTTTCTTTTATGTTTAAACTAGCAATAAACTCCTTTAAATTTACAACAAAGTCAGCACCAATTTTTGCGCCGTTAAAACTCTTTTGCAAGTTCAAAAGTGTAGGAATAATCGCTTTTCTTACATCTTCATAGTCTTTTAAATTATTATCACCATTTATAAAGTCTAGTGGTTTTAAAAAGTCCCCACCACTTAGTCCATATTTTAATACAATGTTTTCAAAATTTTCTTGAGTTTTAACTTTGGTGTTTGTAAAAATGCTCTTTACATATTCTATTACATTCTCACTAGAAAAATAGTTTTTGATAATGTCTAAAACATTCAATAAAAACCTTGAATATATGTTTTCGATTAGCGGTTTACTTTTATCTAAATAATATGGTATTTCGTATTTATTAAAAACTTTTTCAATTATAAGTGAGTAATTTTCTAAACCGCCAACGGCTAAATTAATGTCGCTATATCTATAACCGTATGTAACAACACGGTTTTTTATTTGACTTGCAACAAAGTCCACTTCATCATAAATGCTATCAGTTTCAATTAATCTAATGTTGCCATTAGTTAAGGCCTTTACATCGCCTTTTAGCGCATATAAATTGTGCAAGATGTGATTAAAATCACCCTTTAAATTGTCAAAATTATTTGTTATGCAAGAGTTAATATTTAAACCAAAACTACTTGCAATCGCCGTCAAATTTTCGTACATATCTTTAGGGTAAATGTTTTGATTGTTTTGTTTGGTGTTAGAAACAAAGCCCACATTGATGCTGTTGGCGTGCTTTACAAGTAGGCTTATAATTTTATATTGTTGTGGTGTGAAAGTGTCAAATAGGGCAAAATAAATGTCGCTATTTGCTATTAACTCACTGCTACCTATATTATCCGAAAGCAAGTTCAACTTTGTACTTGCGTCTATAAATTTATCTTCCAAATAAGTCTCATATTTACTGTATAAAAGTGCTATATCTTCTATTTTTAATTTTAGCGCTAAATCACCGCCAGCATAACTATTTTTAAACTCTTCTGGCGTTACATTGCAACTTTTTAATTGGTTTATTGTATCAAAAATTGTCTCGCTAAAACCAATTAGTTTGCTCGCCTTTTTAAAGGCCTTTAAGTTGTTAGAATTTTCCATAATAATTTTTGAAGTAAGCATAATTCCGCTTTGCTTAGTAAGCAGGTTACTCGTTTGTAACTTGGTTCCTAAAATTAGGCTGGCAAGTTTAGAAAGGGTTAAAACCCTAACATTAAAAAGGCTTGTAACGCCAAGTTTTTCAAAAATGCTTTTTTCTGCAAGTAGAGTCATCCTGTCTGGCACTATTAAAATATGCTCGGTGGCACTGTTATTTAATCTTAAAGTTTTTAATTTATTTAACACGCTTTCAAAAGCACTTAAATATGTATTTGATATCAATAAATTAAACTGCATTTAATACCCTTCCCTCAATAAAATAATAATATCATTTTTTAAAGTTTTTTCAAACTTAATTAAAGAATAAAAAACATTAAGGTTTAAATTATAAATATATAATTATTAAGGCGTATGTTATGGCTAATTGTTTGCCATAAGGAAGCAAAAATAGTATAATTCTTACTGTAACAAAAAAACAGTAAAAGGAACAAAAGTATATGCTTAATCCATACATAATTGCTTTAATTATTTTAATAGTCGGACTTTTTATAGCGGCAAATTCTTACGGAAGACTAATAAGGTTATACAATAAATATGACACTTTTGCATATTCAAATTTAACTGCAGCACAATTTGTGGTTGCAGCCTTCAACTTTTTAGGGCTACACGACCATAAAATAGCAATGGACCCAAAAAAGATGTCCGATAGGTATGCAGTAAGCAAAAAGGTTGTGGTTTTAAGCGAACAAAACTTTTATTCTAAGTCAATTTCTGCAATAGCAATAGCCTCGCACGAAATAGGGCATGTTATGCAACATAAAGACGGCAGTAAATTGTTTGCAATTAGTTTTTTGTTGCAAAAATTGAGTAAAATTTCTGACTTCCTGCTTATTCCCTCCATATTGACAGGTGGCGGACTTATACTCTTCTCCCCAGAAAACTTGGAACTTGGCAACATTATTTTCTTTATAGGAATTGGGCTTTATTTAGTTAGTTTAATGTTTAAACTATTACTTATACCGCTTGAAATAAATGCTAGTAAGCGTGCAATAAGTCTACTCCAAAACGAAAGGATTTTAGACGGCGATGAATTAAAGGGCGCTAAAAAAGTTTTGAGCGCTGCGGCACTAACCTATATTGGAAGTTTGTTCTATGGTTTACTATCTTTTTTAAGGGGAATTGGAAGATCATTTAGATAAAAGGAGGTTTAATAAATATGTTTAGTGGAACTTATTTAGATTACTATTTAATGGGTATAATATTAATACCTGGTTTAATACTTGCAATAATCGCTCAGGCACGCGTAACAAAGGCCTTTAATAAATATAGTCAAGTTATGAGTATGCGCGGTTTAACTGGTAGTGAACTGGCAAGAAAAATTTTGGACGAAGCAGATTTACAAAATGTAGAAGTTGTAAGAACCGAAGGAACACTTACCGATAATTACAACCCAAAGACAAAAACTTTGTCACTTAGTGACGCAGTTTACTCATCTTCATCAGTTGCAAGCCTAGGAGTTGCGGCACACGAAGTAGGACACGCTATTCAACACAAGGAAGGCTACTTGCCTGCAAAAATAAGAAGTATACTTGTGCCGATTACAAATTTAATATCTCACCTACTTTGGCCGTTAGTTATGCTAGGTTTACTATTTAACTTTGGTGCCGAAACTGGCGGAAATGTTGGCAATATATTTCTTTGGTCTGGCGTAATACTATTTGGTGCGGCAGTACTATTTAGTTTAATTACACTACCTGTAGAATTTGACGCAAGTAAACGAGCAAAAAAATTGATGCTTGAAACTAATGTAATAGACGAGATGGAAGTTGACGGCGCTAAAAAGGTTTTAAACGCCGCTGCTCTAACCTATGTTGCTTCACTAGTAGTTGCAATACTAAACTTAATACGTTTTATATTAGTGGCGAGAAGACGCAATTAAAAAAGACTTATAAAAAGTCTTTTTTTATTGTTTGACTAAAACTGTTTTTCATTATAAAATAAAAGAGAAATAAGGAGATTAAATATGAAAGTAATTTTAACCGTAGACGTAAAAGGTACAGGCAAAAAAGGCGACGTTGTTACAGTAAGCGACGGCTTTGCAAAAAACTTTTTACTACCTCAAAAGAAGGCAATAATGGCAGATAACACGGCGCTTAATCAAAATAAACTTGCCAAAGAGGCTGCAGAATTTCACGAAGAAGAACATAGAAAGCAAGCAAAAGAAGAGTGCGACAAAATAAACGGTAAAACAATAACTGTAGAAGTAAAAGCTGGCGAAAATGGAAAAGTTTTTGGAAGCGTAACAAATAAAGAAATTGCAGAGCAAATTAAAACACTTGGAATAGAGATAGATAAACGAAAAATAGAACTATCTGCCCCAATAAAACAAACAGGAATATATAGTGTAACAATAAAATTTTATAAAGGTATAGTGGCAAAAGTAAAAGTTGAAGTAGTTAGCGCTTAAATAAAACTATTTAGACAATAGATAAATAATTTAATAGACAATAAAAAAACTGATTAATGTAAGGTCAAGGCTCGGCAAGTATTGTTCAAGCAGGAGTTGACCTTAATGTCAATGACTGTTTGGCAAAGTGCCAAAATAACAACAAGTAAATAACTTAATAGACAATAAAAAAGACTTTAAATATTACAGTTACAAGGCTCGGCAAATATTGTCCAAGCAGGAGTTGACCTTGATGTCAATGACTGTTTGGCAATGCTTGCCAGTAACGATGTAAATGTGGTATTTAAAGTCTTTTTTTACACATTAAATTGGATTATTACTTAAGTTCTACAGTAGCGCCAACTTCTTGAAGTTTAGCTTGATATTCTTTTGCTGTTACTGTTGGAACTGCCTCTTTTAGAGTTGATGGTGCGTTATCAACCAATGCTTTAGCCTCAGATAGACCAAGACCAGTTAATTCTCTTACTACTTTAATAGTAGCAATCTTTTTGTTAATGTCAACTGCTGCTAATACAACGTTGAACTCTGATTTTTCTTCAGCTGCTTCTTCAGCTGCTTGTGGAGCGCCAGCCATAACAGCTACTGGAGCTGCTGCGCTTACGCCAAATTCTGCTTCTAGCATTTTAACTAGTTCGCTTACTTCCATAACTGAAAGTGTTTTAATTTCTTCTACAAATTTCTTTAAATCTGCCATTTTTAATTTCTCCTTAGTTTTATTTTTTAATTTAATTTTGATTGATAATAAAAGTTCAAATTTTGGTAAATTTCAAGGCTCGGCAAGTGTTATAAAATAGGAGTTTAGTTTAACCTAAATGACTGTTTTAAAACGATTGACAGTAACGATGAAATTTACAAAATTAAGGCTTTTATTTTTCTGCTATTGCGTTTAGTGCTCTAGCCAAACCAGAAACTGGTCCGTTCAATACGCTCAATAATTGAGCAATAAGAACATTTTTGGATGGAAGACTTGAAATGCTTTTTACATAACTTCCATTAACAACTTCGCCGTTAAATATTCCAAATTTAATACTCATTTTTTGAGTTTCTTTTAGAGCGTCAGCGATTAGTCTTGCAGGAACAACCTCATCTTCATAGCCGAAAGCCACTGAAGTTGTGCCCTCTAAGTGAGCATCTGCACCTTTGATGCCAAGTTCATCTAATGCTCTTAAAATTAGTCTGTTTTTGTAAACTTTGTATTCTGCGTTATTATTTCTAAAATTTGCTCTAATCTTTGTTGCTTCACCAACGGTTATACCCTTGTAATCTGCGAAAACAACCGATTTAGCGCTTTTAATTTTATTTTTAATTTCGTCAACAATTACGTGCTTACTTTCTAAACTAGCGTTCATTTGCGTCCTCCTTTTTAATGTGTGTTTGTTAAAAAAATAAACCCTTATGCTTAACCAAGCATAAGAGCACAATACAAAAATAATGTTTTCTTATAACTACCTCGGCAAGCGGTTACCCATTAAATTGCGAATATTCGCAAAACTTGCTGTCTTAAGCATTTAAAATTTATTTAATTACGTAGCATATTGTAACATCACACCCAACATAAGTCAAGTGTTAAATGCAAATTTTTAAACAAAAAAAACAGGCTAAATTGCCTGTTTTATTTTTATTAATTTGCTTTATAATTAAATTTAATTCCAGGTCCCATAGTGCTTGTAAGTGTTGTAGCCTTTACGTATTGACCTTTTGATGCGGTTGGTTTTGCTTTAAGAATAGCCGCCATAATTATGTTTAAGTTCTCTTCTAGTTTTTGAGCGCCGAAACTTGCTTTACCAATGGCTAAGTGAATATTGTTATTCTTGTCTAGTCTATATTCAACTTTACCAGATTTAACATCTTTAATTGCCTTTTCAACGTCCATAGTAACTGTGCCGCTCTTAGGGTTAGGCATTAAACCTTTTGGTCCTAAAATTTTAGCAACTTGACCGATTTTTGCCATCATATCTGGTGTAGTAATAACTACATCAAAATCTAGCCAGCCGTTTTTAATTTTTGCTAGTACTTCTTCGCCTTCAACCATATCTGCGCCAGCTGCTTTTGCCTTTGCCTCAGCGTCGCCTTTTGCAATAACTAAAACTCTAACAGTTTTACCTGTTCCGTTAGGTAGTACTACTACGCCTCTAACTTGTTGGTCTGCTTGACGTCCGTCAACGCCTAGTCTTACGTGAAGTTCTACTGTTTCATCAAACTTAGCACTTGCTGTTTTTGTAACTAGTTCAACTGCTTCAGCTGTTTCATAAATTTTGCCAGCTTCAACAAGTTTTGAAACTTCTAAATATCTTTTTCCTCTTTTCATTAAAATTCCTCCAAGGTGGTATTAACAAATGAATTTAATAGATTTTTCATTCTCCCACTTATTCTTCAACTACAGTTACGCCCATGCTTCTTGCGCTACCTGCAATTACTTTTATGGCAGCCTCTACGCTACCTGCATTTAAGTCTTGCATTTTTAGTTCTGCAATTTCTTTTAGTTGTGCCTTTGTAATTTTAGCAACCTTATCTTTATGAGGTGCAGCCGAACCTTTTTCAATTCCACACGCTTTTTTAATTAGCATAGCTGCTGGCGGTGTCTTTGTAATAAAGGTAAAAGACCTATCCTCATAGGCTGTAACTACAACTGGAATAATCATTCCTTCTTGACCTTTTGTCCTATCATTAAATTGTTTTAAGAACTCCATAGTTGCAATACCGTGAGGTCCTAAAGCAGAACCTACCGATTGTCCTGGAGTTGCCTTACCTGCTGGTAATTGCAATTTAATAATTGCTTTAACTTTTTTAGCCATAATTATCTCCTTGCCATTTTTTTGGCCTATGGTGGTTAAGCGAAAACGCATTACATAAATTTACATTTTCTCCCACTTATTTTAACAGGCAAACGCCTGATTAAAAACTTATTTAAATTTTTCTTACTTGATCTAAACTCAAGTCAACTGGGGTTTCACGACCGAACATTTCAACGTTAACCCTACATTTTTGATTGTTGATGTCTACAGAAATTACTGTACCAATCATAGCGTTTAATGGTCCTTCTAGAACTTCTACTTGGTCGCCAGCTTTTAGTGTTATGTCAATTTGAACTTTTTCAAGTCTCATCTTCATAATTTCTTCCTCATTTAGTGGAAGTGGGCGTCCTTTTGGACCAACAAAACCTGTAATGCCACGAGTACGTGTTACTGCGTGCCAAATGTCGTCGCCATAAATCATTTTAACTAGTAAATAACTAGGCATAACTTTGCGACTAACAAGTTTCTTTTTGCCATTCTTTTCTTCAACAACTTCTTCCATTGGAATAACTATATCAAAAATTCTGTCTTGTAAATTAAATTTTTCTACAACTCTTTCTAGGTTTTCTTGCGCAACATTTTCATAGCCTGAAAACGTGTGAAGAACATACCATTGAGCCTCTTCAATTGGATTACCCATACTACTTAAAAGAAGGCTTTAAATAAAAGCCCATCCTCCTATTTTTTTAACTAATACCGCTAACTAACAAACTATACAATAAGCTAAGTAAACGGTCTATTCCGAACAACACCAAAGTGAATAAAATAACAACGGCAAGAACAACACCTGTTTGTTGTGCTGTTTTACCAAAAGTTGGGAAAGAAACCTTTTTAAGTTCTGACCCTATTTCTTTTATTCTATGTTTTTTTACAGTTTTTTCTTTTACTGTACTCTTAGGAGTTTGGTTTGCCATAATAAAAATCTCCTATTTGACTACTTAGTCTCTTTGTGTAGAGTGTGTTTTTGACAAAATTTGCAATATTTATTTAACTCAACTCTGTCTGGTGTATTTTTTTTGTTTTTATAACTATCGTAATTTCTTTGTTTACACTCAGTGCAGGCTAATGTAATTCTATCCCTCATTTGTAAACACCTCCCAAAAAATTAGCACCCTTTCAAGTGCTCGTTTAGTTTAACATATAACACTTATACTGTCAATTATTTTTTAAAATTAATATGAGTTTATTTTTTAAAATATTCAACGCCAATAGCACTTCTAACCTTACTTAGGGTTTCTTTTGCTATTTTGCGCGCTTTTTTGCTACCCTCTTCTAAAACGGAGTATACATAATCTAAATCTTTTGCTAGTTCTTCGCGCCTTGCTCTAATAGGTCGCAAAAAGTCTTGCATAACTTCATTTAAATATTTTTTGCAGGCAACATCGCCTAGTCCACCGCGTTTATAATGTTCTTTCATCTCGGCAACTTTTGCTTTATCTGTTGCAAATACATCTAAGTATGTAAATACCATATTGCCTTCAACTTGACCTGGGTCTTCAACCCTTAGGTGATTAGGGTCTGTATACATACTAAATATTTTTTCTCTAACTGTTTTTTCGTCATCTGCCAAATAAATAGCATTATTTAGGCTCTTGCCCATTTTTTCGTTGCCATCTATGCCCGGTAAACGCCTAGAAAGAGCGTCTTTAGGTATTATTGCCTCTGGCTTTTTAAATACTTCACCATAAGTATTATTAAAGGTTTGCGCAATTTCCCTAGTTTGTTCAACCATTGGTAGTTGGTCTTCGCCCACTGGCACATAGTCAGCATTTACAAACAAAATGTCTGCCGCTTGACTAATAGGGTAAGTAAAAAATCCAACTGGAATACTCTTGCCAAATTCTTTTTGTTTAATTTCTGTCTTGACGGTTGGGTTGCGCTCTAACCTTGCCACTGTAACTAGGTTCATAAAGTAAAAATCTAGTTCACAAAGTTCTGGTATTTGACTTTGAACAAAAAGTGTGCTCTTTTTAGGGTCTAAGCCCACAGCCAAATAGTCTAGTGCTACTTCTATAATATTTTCGCGCACCTTTTCTGGAGTTTTTGCATTATCTGTTAGGGCTTGCATGTCCGCAATCATAATAAAGCTGTCGTATTCCCCGCTGTTTTGCATTTCTACACGCATTTTTAGTGAGCCGACATAGTGCCCTATATGAAGTCTACCTGTTGGTCTATCACCCGTTAGAATTATTTTTTTCATAATAAAAAAAGTCCTCTTTTTATTTTGCTACTTACATTATATATAAAAACTAACAAGTTTGCAACAAAAAAAACACTTGGGAATATTCTCAAGTGTTTTTACTATTATAAATCTAACCAAGTTTTTTCAGAGCCATTTTTGCGAATATCCTGTTCATCAAAGAGTTTTGAAACTTCGTCATATTCATATTTGCACTCCTTTACCACTTCGCCCGTGTAACTTATGAGACCATGTTGGTCGCCTTTAGTTACAATAGCTAATGGGCAGTAATCTGGTGCAAAATATACACGGTCGTATATCGGTTCAATAATTTCTTTGCCATTGTCATTCATGACACCAACTACAAAATTTAATCCACCATCCTCTTTTATAGGGTTATCCTGATTGATATTATAAAGTATATAGAACCTACTTCCACCTATTGGACCTTCAGTAGAATAATATTTTTTGCTTATAATATCACCCTTGCCATTTTCCAGCCAATATTCTTTTTTTAATTTTAAAGCTTCTTCTTTAGTCATTTCACGCCCCTTCTTTTAATTATAAAATGTCGCTCTTTTTAAATACGAAGTGTGAAGTAACTAATATAACTAGAGTTAAAGCACTAAATATTGCAAGTACTGAAACATCTACTGCTGCAAAGCCATTTGTAATAACTGAAAGTATTTGGTCTCCACTATCTTTTACACCTTGAATCATACGGAAAGGAGTTAAGTATTTTAAGAAGTCTACTTTATCTGTTATCAACGAAATCATATTTACAAAATAGAATACGATTGATACACCAATGGCAACTCCAAGAGATGCTTTTCTGCGCCTTATTGCGGTGTAAGCAAATGCTAGGAACCCAATTAATAGTTGAATAATTGCCATAAAGCCAAAATACATAAAGTAGTTTAATAAACTAAAACTTACAGAACTATCCATTAAATATACTGTACCTAAACAAATGCCTGCTACAATCAAGTTAAATAGTAAAATGTTAGATATAAACACCAACAATTTGCTTCTAAAAATAGTTGCTCTGCTTACTGGTTGGCTATATAGAAATTCTGCACTGCCATTTTTAATTTCTTTTTGAATTAGGTTAACACCCATAACGGCGGCAATAATACAGCCTGTAAGTAAATACATTTGACCGCCCTCAATTATGAAGTATTCTATGATATTTGTTGGAAGTCCACCAAATAGACTATACATATCAACAAATTCTTGAGGCAAAGTTGCGTACATATCCCTAACATAAGGATAAATAACAATAATTAAAACCATAACGGCTGCTGCCACCAAACTAGAAATCAATAGTCCTTTAAAGTTCTCTTTATATTGTTGTCCAAAAACTGTGCCGTTTATAAATTTTTTGTTTTTCTTTGCTTCTGCTTTAATTACCTTTTTTTGTTCATAATATTTCAACATAATTTAGTTCCCCCTTACTCATAGAAATGTAAGAATATTTTTTCTAAGTCGGCATCGGCAATATTGACATTTATAACATCAAATTTGCTCAAATAATCAACCAATGTTCTTACTTCACCGTTGTATTGGAATTCGTAGCGCCTGCCCTCAATTTTTAAGTTAGAAACGCCAGACAAATTAATTTCCATAAGTTCGGACTGTTTTGTCTCAAACATTACTTCTTTTAAGAATTTATTTTTTAAGTTTTGCATCTCTTCAACTGCAATAATCTTTCCAGCCTTTATTATTGCAACTCTATCGCAAAGTCTTTGTACTTCATTTAAGTTGTGACTAGAAAGTAAAATTGTAGAACCTTTTTTATTTTCTTCTCTTAGAACTTCAAAAAATGTTTGTTGCATAATTGGGTCAAGTCCAGTTGTTGGCTCATCTAAAATGATAAGTTTTGGGCTACTCATAATTGCGTTTACAATGCCCACTTTCTTTTTGTTACCCAAACTTAGTTCTCTAAAGCGCTTGTTTAGGTTTATTTCAAATTTTGAACTTAATTCGTCAATTCTTTCTAGTCCTCTTCCACCCCTTAAGTTTGCAGAAAACTCTAACAGGTCTCGCACTTTCATATCTGGGTGCATAAATACTTCGCCTGGTAAATAGCCAACATTTTCCCTTGCTTCTACACCGTGCTTATAGCCATCTTCACCAAAAATTGCCGTGTAGCCGTCTGTTGGTCTAATAAGTCCAAGCATAGCACGAATAGTTGTACTCTTACCTGCACCATTTGGTCCTATAAAACCAAAAATTTCGCCCTCTTTAACATTAAAGGTTACATCGCTTACGCCAAGGCTTTTACCATACATCTTTTTAAGATTTTTTATTTCAACAGGTATCATAAAAATTTGCCCTCCATAAAAGGATTTGTATGTTTATATTATATAACACTTGCAAAAATAAGTAAAGTACTATTAAATTTTAATTTCCTACACCTCATTATATAATTTTGAGCATTTTTTTATGAAACACTATTTACAAATAAATATTTTTGTGCTAAAATTTTAGTAAGTAGAGAAATAATTAATTTAAGGAGTTAAATTATGTTATACACACCAGAACAAATTTTGGGAATGAAAAAAAGAATAACCCCAGCAATTAAAATGGCCAATAACTGGGGTCATCAAGTTTCTATTGAAAGCCCAGAATATAAAGAAAAATTTAAAAGATTTAAAGATTGGGCTTATGGAAAAGCAGATTACTGTGAAAAGATTTTAGGAACAAGTGCTCGTCAAGAATTTTTAGGTAGAATTGCTACTGAAGAAATTATTCCTTTCTTCCAAGCAGGCTTTGACTTTAACTATGATTATTTGAACGAAGTAATTGCAAGTATTCCTCTAAATAAATCATTAAAAGAGTTTAAGGATCAAACTTTAGCACCTAGAATTTCTGCAATTAGGGAGTCTGTTACTTACTTAGCACTTGCAAGCAATGCTTGTTGGACAGCAAAGGACGAATTTGGTCTTAAATCAACTAAATATAATGACTTTTTACAAAGAGTTAATAATCATGCTGCAATAAGTTTACCGCTTTTAGCAACGGAACATTTTACTGGAAGCCCTTATTTTGCGGACATTGAAGCCGGATTGCAAAAAGAAGCAACCGCACTTAAAACAAAACATATAAGTTCAAACAGTATGTTTGAGGAAATGGGCAAAATGCAAGAAAGAGCAAATAAAGAATTGACAAAAGGTTACATTAACCCACCACTTGAACCTTAATTTAAAATTTGAAAAATAAAAAAGATGTTTTTAATAAACATCTTTTTTTGTATTACTTATTTAAAGTGTTCTAAATCATCTAAGATACTCTTTGCACTAACTTCTGGGGCTTCTTTTACTTGTCCCTCATTAATTGGTCCTTCATTTTTTAAAACTTCGCTCTCACTTCTTGTTGTATTTTCTTTCTCATCAACTAAAATTGTTTGGCGAGCCACAGATTCTGGTTGTTGTGTCTCTTGCTCTTCTGTATTTTGAGGCATGGCTGGAGTAAATTTTACCCCTTTTTCTGTTTCGTAATATTGTGCGCTTTCAGGTGCTTTGTTAACTTTGCCAATTAGTTCGGCATCAAGTTTAATCGTCTTTTCAATATTGACAACTGGGGTTTTGCTCTCTGGAGCTTTAGCCATTTTTTGGTCGTTGATTTGTTTTGTTGTCATTTCCACAAGTTTTGGTTGAGTTTGAGACTTTAATTGCTCTTCAATTGCAAGTTCAAAGACTTTTTTGCTATCTATTACATATTGCATTTCCAAATCTTTAAGTCTATTTACCATATCTTGACTTAATGTATTTCTACCCTTTGAGTCAAGTACTTTGTCTAAAAGTTGATTCATAGATTTAAAATAATCAAGACCATCTTTGTTATGCATAAATTTACTGGTTCTTAAAATTTCTTTTTTAAGTTCATTTAGTATGTCTTTACCATCAATTCCTGCCTCCTTTAAAAGGGCTATTCTCCTCTCATAAAGGAATTTTTCGGTCTCTACTAATTTTAGGCTCAATAGTTTTTTTAAAGCCTCTAAAAAGTTTTTTCTTTCAAATATTTCTGTCAGAGTTTCGTCTTTCTTTTCCTTGCTTTTACCAATATCTGTCTTTTGTATAATGTTAAAAGCTTTGTATGCCTTTAACAAAAACTCAGCGTTATAAGCATCTACATAAGTGCCAATTAAAGCAGTATTTATGTTTTGTACGTACCCCTCAATCTTATCTATTGCCTCCAAAAATTCTAGGGTTGCGGTTGCTTGCCCTTTTTCTGGATTATTAGGTAAAATTTTTAAAGCGAACTCTAAATATCTGTTTTTTACAATCATTTTAGAAGTACAGTATATTGTTTTGCCGTAAGTATGTTGAACTATTTTAGTAACATTTAGTAACTCTTCCACTATGCTCTTTTTTATTACATAGTTGCCCGCATCATTATAGTCACCCAACAATTCGTTGAATACGACATCGTTTGCTTGTACTCTTTTGTAGTAAGCAATTTCTTGTTTATCGGTCAAAACGCCACCATCTATATCTGGTCTTCTGTAAGACCCTTGCACGCTAGCACCAGTTACCATAAAGTACCTCTCCAATTATTATTACCTTTATTTTAGCACAAACAAAAATGTTTTACAACAAAGTTAACTAAAATTTATAAAAGCGCCATAATATTGATTATTTTAAATAATTAACAAGATAAATAAATTATTTTAAAAACATATAACTATAATAAAAAATTTAATGCCGTTAAGTTCAAGGCTCGTGGCGGTTTGTCCAAGCAGGAGCATATATGTAATATGTGACTTTTTTAAAATATAAATACACTATAATAAAAACTTTAATGCCGTTAAGTTCAAGGCTCGGCAAGTATTGTCAAAGCAGGAGTTTAGTTTAGTCTAAATGACTGTTTTGCAATGCTTGACAGTAACGATGAGATTGTTTAAATTTGAGCATAAAAAAACTATTTTAAATGCCATTAATTTGGCAAAAAAAATCAAGCAAATGCTTGATTTTTTGTTTTAAAATTATTTGATTATTTTTGAAACTACGCCAGAACCAACTGTGTGTCCGCCTTCACGAATAGCAAATCTTACGCCCTCTTCAATAGCGATTGGGGTAATAAGTTTAATATCCATAGTTAGGTTGTCACCAGGCATAACCATTTCTGTTCCCTTAGGAAGTTCAATAGTACCTGTAACGTCAGTAGTTCTAAAGTAGAATTGTGGACGGTATCCGTTAAAGAATGGAGTATGGCGTCCGCCCTCTTCTTTCTTTAATACGTAAACTTGTCCGCTGAATTCAGTATGAGGGTGAATTGTACCAGGAACTGCTAAAACTTGTCCTCTTTCAATTTCATCTCTTTGAATACCACGAAGTAATAGTCCAATGTTATCACCAGCTTGAGCTTGGTCTAGTAATTTTCTAAACATTTCAACGCCTGTAACAACAGTTTTCTTGCTTGAACCCATACCAACGATTTCAACTTCTTGACCTACTTTAATAGTACCGCGATCAACTTTACCAGTTGCAACAGTACCACGACCAGTAATAGTAAATACGTCTTCTACTGGCATTAAGAAAGGTTTTTCAGTATCTCTTACTGGGTCTGGAATGAATGTATCAACAGCTTCCATTAATTCATCAAGGCACTTTAAGTCTGGGCTGTCTAGTTTGCCAGCTTGAACTGCTTCTAGTGCTTTTAATGCAGAACCTTTAATAACTGGAGTGTCGTCTCCTGGGAAACCGTACTCATTTAATAGTTCTCTAATTTCCATTTCTACTAATTCTAGTAATTCTGGATCATCTACTTGGTCAGTTTTGTTCATAAATACAACGATGTATGGAACACCAACTTGACGAGCTAGTAGAATATGCTCTCTTGTTTGAGGCATAGGTCCATCAGTACTAGCAACTACTAGGATGGAACCATCCATTTGAGCAGCACCTGTAATCATGTTCTTTACATAGTCTGCGTGGCCTGGACAGTCAACGTGAGCATAGTGTCTATTTTTAGTTTCATACTCAACGTGTGCGGTATTAATAGTAATACCTCTTTCTTTCTCTTCTGGGGCTGAGTCAATTGCATCGTAAGCCATAGCTTTTGCTTGACCTTTAGTTGCAAGATAACTTGTAATAGCCGCAGTTAAAGTTGTTTTACCGTGGTCAACGTGGCCAATAGTACCAATGTTAACGTGGGTTTTTGTTCTTTCATATTTAGCTTTTGCCATTTTGAAAATTCTCCTTATAATTAAAATTATTTTTTATTTTTGTTAATAAAAGTTTGTTTTTATATTAATAAATTTTGCCAAAATTGTCAATGATTTTAGACAAATTGGCAATATTTAATTAATCCTTGTTGTTTTTGGCTCTGTCGCCAATTATCTTCTCAGAAATGCTTTTTGGAACTTCTGCATAGTGACTAAACACCATTGAGAAAGTACCTCTTCCTTGAGATGAACTTCTAAGGTCAGTAGCATAACCAAACATTTCAGATAGTGGTACAAGTGCGTCAACAAATTGAACACCACCCTTATCTTCACCGCCTTGAATTAAGCCACGACGAGACGTTAAACCGCCCATAACGGCACCTAAGTACTCGTCTGGAACTTCTACTTCAACTTTCATAATAGGTTCAAGTAGAACAGGGTTAGCGTTTCTTGCTGCTTCTTTAAAAGCCATACTTCCTGCAATTTTAAATGCCATTTCTGAAGAGTCAACATCGTGGTAACTACCATCAAATAGTGTAACTTTAAAGTCAACCATTTCATAGCCTGCTAACACGCCGTTTTTGCTCGCTTCAATAATACCATTATTGATTGGTTGTATGTATTCTTTTGGAATAACACCTCCAACGATTTTGTCAACAAACTCATAGCCTTTTCCAGCCTCTTGTGGTGCCATTTCAATCCAGCAGTGACCGTATTGACCTTTACCACCAGATTGGCGAATATACTTACCTTCAGCCTTTGTAGTGCCTCTAATGGTCTCTCTGTAACTTACTTGGGGTTTACCAATGTTTGCTTCTACTTTAAACTCACGAAGTAGTCTATCTACAATAATTTCTAGGTGAAGTTCTCCCATACCTGCAATGATTGTTTGACCTGTTTCTTGGTCTGTATAAGTCTTAAATGTTGGGTCTTCTTCTGCTAATTTGATTAGCGCTAGAATCATTTTTTCTTGGTCGTTTTTAGTTTTTGGCTCAATCGCTTGGTTAATAACTGGCTCTGCAAAATCCATACTTTCAAGAACTATTGGATTTTTCTCATCACACAAGGTGTCGCCTGTTGTTGTATCTTTTAGACCAACTATTGCACCTATGTCTCCTGCACGAAGTTCAGTTAATTCTAACCTGTTGTTTGCGTGCATTTGAACTATACGTCCAACTCTTTCTTTTTTGTCTTTAGTTGAGTTATAAACATAAGAACCTGCTTGTAACACACCACTATAAACTCTAAAGAATGCTAACTTACCAACGAATGGGTCTGTCATAACTTTGAAAGCAAGACCTGCAAATGGCTCATCGTCTGAACTATGTCTAGTCTCCTCCAAGCCTGTTTCAGGGTTGATGCCCTTAATTTGAACTACATCAAGTGGTGATGGCATATAATCAACAATTGCGTCAAGTAATTTTTGAACGCCCTTATTCTTTAATGCTGAACCACAAGTAACAGGGGTAAATTTCATAGCTATTGTAGCATTTCTAATACCTGTTTTTAGTTCTTCCTTTGTTAGCTCTTCGCCTTCAAAGAATTTTTCTAGTAAATGGTCGTCAGTTTCAGCAACTGCTTCAACCAATTTTTGTCTGTATTCCTTCGCTTGTGGTAACAAGTCTGCTGGAATATCTGTAACTTCTATTTCTGTACCTAAGTCGTTGTTGTAGAAGATTGCTTTCATATCTATAAGGTCAATAATTCCCCTATAACTTGCTTCTTTTCCGATAGGTAATTGAATAGCAACTGGATTAGCGCCCAAACGCTTTCTCATGCTGTCCAAAACTGCAAAGAAATTTGCATCGTCTCTATCCATCTTGTTTACAAACGCCATTCTTGGTACATGGTATTTGTCTGCTTGACGCCAAACTTTTTCTGATTGTGGTTGAACACCACCCCTAGCACAAAAAACAGCAACTGCTCCGTCTAGTACCTTTAAACTTCTTTCAACTTCAACTGTAAAGTCAACGTGTCCAGGAGTATCAATAATGTTAATTCTTTCATTTCTCCAGTGTGTGGTTGTACAAGCGCTGGTAATTGTAATACCTCTCTCTTGCTCTTGTGCCATCCAGTCCATTGTTGCAGCACCTTCATGCACCTCACCAATTTTGTGAACCTTACCTGTATAGTAAAGAATTCTTTCTGTAACAGTAGTTTTACCTGCGTCAATATGCGCCATAATACCAATATTTCTAATATTTTCTAATCTGTCCTCTCGCATATTTTTCTCCTTATTTTAGTAACGGTAATGTGCGAATGCCTTGTTTGCTTCCGCCATTCTGTGAATTTCTTCTTTCTTCTTAAATGCATTTCCTGTTTGGTTGTATGCATCAATAATTTCGCCCGCCAATTTGTTGTCCATATCTCTTTCTGTACGCTTACGAGCGAAGTCTACCAACATTCTAATTCCTAGTGTTTGTCTTCTTTCTGGTCTAACTTCCATAGGAACTTGATAGGTTGAACCACCTACTCTTCTTCCCTTTGTTTCTAGAACTGGCATAACGTTTTCAAGTGCCTTTGTAAACACTTCCATACCGTTTTGTCCAATTTTTTCTTGAATTTTATCAAAAGCAGAATAAACGATGCCTTGAGCGATGCCCTTTTTACCGTCTAACATAACTTTATTGATTAATTTAGAAACAACAACACTATTAAATTTAGGATCTGGTAATACATTTTTTTTAGGAACCGAATTCCTTCTTGACATAATGTGTGCCCTCCTTAAAGATTTGTTTGTTAAAAATTTTTTTAATATTTATTATTTAGGTCTCTTAGCGCCATATTTGCTTCTGCTTTGCTTTCTGTTTGCAACGCCAGATGCATCTAATGTGCCACGAATTACATGGTAACGAACGCCTGGTAAGTCTCTTACCCTGCCACCGCGAATTAGAACTACGCTGTGCTCTTGCAAGTTGTGTCCAATTCCAGGAATATATGTTGTACCCTCTTCACCTGTAGAAAGTTTAACCCTTGCAATTTTTCTTAGTGCAGAGTTAGGCTTTTTAGGAGAAGTAGTAGTAACAGACAAACAAACTCCTCTCTTTTGTGGACATTTTTCCAAAATAGGTGTCTTAGACTTAACTTGTTTTTTGGTTCTGCCATTTCTTACTAATTGGTTAATTGTTGGCATTATAATATGCCCTCCTTATAAGATATTAAAATGAATTTTCTTGTTCAACCCTTTAAGAAAACTCTAGTTCAATAGTGCAATTGCAGATGCTTCAACATCTACTCCTGCGATATTACCTAGTTCCCTTTTAGAAGGCACTAAATAAACCTGAACTTTTTTTGTTTTGCAAAGGTCCAAAATGGGGTCAACCACATCGGCCTTAGCGTCTTTAGCCACAACGACACACCATGTCCTGTCTAAAGAAAATATAATAGCCTTTAAAACCTGTTTTCTTCCAACAACTTTCAAAGAGTTATTAACTAATTTTTGTAATTTCTGTAAATTTATTTCTTCTATCATAAATCCTTCAAATTACCACAAAAAAATTGCTACATTCGTAACGGTATGTATTTTAGCAAAATTAAACGGTAATGTCAACACTTTTGTCAATTTTAAATAGCGGTTTTAATGTAAATTAAGTAACTTAAAAAATAAAAACCCCTGAACTATTGTCAAGGGGTAAAAATCATATAAAACTAAACTTATATTTCAACATCAACCAACAAAACTGTATGGTTTTTGTTTTCCTTAACCACTAAATCATAATCACTTGGTTCTGGAACTTTTACATTAAACTCATCAATACACTCAAAATATGCTTCCAAAAATTCTTTTGCGCTCAAAAAAGCCTTTTCAACAGTGTCTCCTTCGGTATATATCTGTAAATCGTGAAAGGCTACTGTGTAACAATCTTCTTCTTTGTTATAGTAAAAAACTGCAGGATAAACATATTGTTTCATTAAAAAGCTCCTTAATCAGTATCAAAACCATATTCAGTTTAACATAATAATATCTTTTTGTAAAATTGTTTAAATAACTTTTTTTATCAATTTAAAATTCCAAAAAATAACGGCATTTTAGAGTTAAAATTTGGGTAAAAAAAAGCAAAATTAGTTAGTTATAAAACCCATTTTGCTTTTATATTTTTATTAAAGTTTTTTTATTTCGTCTTCTTGATCACCTTTGTTTAAATCACTATTTTTTGGGAAGTGAAGGTCAGAATGGTTTCCTAAGACAACGTCTGCTGCAGGTGCTACTTTCCAATCGCTGTGCTCTGGGAAAGTCTCTTGAACTAATTTGTTTATGTTGCCTGCTTTTTCCATAACTCCTAAGTAATTTAAATCTGTCAAATTTTGAGTAAGACTATTAAACAAATCTTTTTCTGCTTGACTTGTATACATACTTACAATGTTTGACATAAAGGCGTTAAATGCAACTTTAAAATCTACTTTTAGGTTGTTTTTATACATTCCTTCTTCAACTTCAGCTTTATACTTATCAATCATATTTTCAACGGCTTCTTGCTTGCAACCTGTTAGTTTCATCAATTTATTTACATTTAAAATTTGTCTTTCAAAATATACTAGCGCTGGATGCCTTTCCAAACCAACAATATTTTTTGCGCTTTGAAAACTCCTCTCGTTAGTTATTAAAAAGTCTGTATATGAAAGAGTTCCTTCTAAATTAATTGGCATCCAAGCCACACAGTTGTTTTGTGCAAGTCTTGGCTTAGCAACTAAAGATAATAGAGCGAACTCATAAAATTTTTGTTCTGTAAGATTTCTATATCTCTCCATATATTTTATCTCCTAATATAATGTCTCTTCTATATATGCTCTAATTTTAACACATAAATATCGCTTTGTAAATACCCTATTTTAAAAAACATTAATAATTTTACATATTAAAACCCATAATTATTGGCATTTTCCTCGCCATTATAACACAAATGTAAAAAATTGCAAGTAGTATTTACTGCACTTTAATAAAATACACAAACTCAACAAAAAAGACTTAAAAAATTAAGTCTTTTTAATTATTATTTACGCTAAATTTCCTGCGTTATCGCCGTCAGATTCAGTATCGTAAGGGTCATAGTCTTTAGATAAAACCTTTGGCATAAGTTCACTGTATTTTCTAATACCTGTTCCAGCAGGAATCAATTTGCCTATAATAATGTTCTCTTTTAAGCCCTTTAATGGGTCAGATTTGCCTTCAACTGAAGCCTCTGTAAGTATTCTTGCAGTCTCTTGGAATGAAGCGGCAGATAGGAAGCTTTCTGTATTTAGGCTTGACTTTGTAATACCAAGTAGTACACGCCTTGCCGTTGCAGGGGCTTGTCCCTCTTTAATTGCGTTTTCATTTGCTTGTTCGTATTCTGCTATGCTTACAAGAGAGCCAGGAAGTAGTTCTGTACTACCAGCGTCTGTAATCTCTACCCTATTTAGCATTTGTCTAACAATAATTTCCAAGTGTTTAGTGTTAATATCAACCGATTGCTTAGCATAAACACCCAAAATTTCAGACATAATGTAGTTTTGAACGCTCTTAACACCTTGAGTTCTAAGTAAGTCTTTAGGGTTAATAGGTCCTTTTGTAAGTGGGCTACCAGGTCTTACCTTGTCGCCAACATTTACAAGTAACATACTGCCGTAGTCAAGTGTATAGTTTACATCTCCACTTGCAGTTCTAATAACTACTTGTTTTTGTTTTCCAACGTTATTAATTTCAAATACATCGCCCATTACTTCACTTATTGTAGCCACGCTCTTAGGGTTTCTAGCCTCAAACAACTCTTGAACCCTAGGAAGACCAGTAGTAATATCGTTAGCACCAGCGGCAACACCACCAGTATGGAAGTTTCTCATTGTAAGTTGTGTACCAGGCTCACCAATTGCTTGAGCGGCCAAAATTCCAACTGCTTCGCCAACGTTTACAAGCCTGTTGGTTGACATATCTTTACCGTAACATTTAGCACATACGCCCTCTTTTGCTCTACAAGTTAGGCTTGTTCTAATTTCTACTTCTTTAATTCCACTAGCCTCAATTTTTGCTGCTTGTTGTGGAGTAATTAATTCATTACCTTTTACTAATAGTTCGCCAGTTGTAGGGTGTAATACATCTTTTACTGCAACTCTACCCTCTAACCTATTTGCTAGGCTTACAACTGGGGTGTCGTCTACAGTAACAGCACTTACAGTAAAGCCTTTAACTTGTTGATTTGCGTCTTTAAAGCAGTCGTCAGTCGTTACAATGACCTCTTGTGCTATATCAACTAGTCTTCTAGTCAAATAACCTGCCTCGGCTGTTTTTAGGGCTGTATCGGCTAGACCTTTACGTCCACCACGAGATGAAATAAAGTATTCAATAGGCGTTAAACCTAAACGATAGTTGCTCTTAACTGGAATGTCAATTTTAGTTGAACCCGCAGTTGCCATAATACCACGCATACCGCAGACTTGGTTCAACTGACTTGGGTTAGTTCTTGCCTTAGAAACAGCAATCATCTTGGTTGGGTTAAATGTTTCTAAGTTTGCAAATACTGCTTTTTCCATTTTAGAAGTTGTTTGACCCCATAATTCAATGTTTTTATCCATCTTCTCGTCAAGGGTAATTAAACCTCTTCTATATAGTTTTTCATTTTGGTCTACAATTGCTTGTGTTTCGTCCAAAATTTCTTGCCTGTTGGCAGGTATTTTCATATCAAATACGTTAATTGTCAAAGCGCCAAGAGTAGAATACTTATAACCAAGTGCTTTAACAGCATCTAGTATTTTAGCGGTGTTTGTAGAACCGTGTTTTTGATAGATTAATGAAACTAATTTGCTTAATTCCGTTTTGCCAACAGCATAGTCAACTTCAAATTTTAAGAAGTTTTCTTTTTTGCTTCTATCTATTATGTCAAGGTCTTGAGGTATTACTTTATTAAATATGGTTTTACCAGCAGTTGTCTTAATTCTTTCTGTCATAGGTTCGCCATTAAATACGCCTTTTCTTCTCAAATAAATTTCAGATTGTAATTCAATCTCTTTTTGAGCATAAGCCATCATAACTTCGTCTTCGTCAATAAAACTTCTACCCTCGCCCTTTGCGCCCGGTTTAACTATTGTTAAATAGTAAGTACCAAGAACAATGTCTTGTTGAGGTGTAACGATAGGTTTACCGTCAGATGGTTTAACAATGTTGTTGCTTGCAAGCATCAAGAATCTTGCTTCACTTCTAGCCTCTAAACTTAGAGGTACGTGAACTGCCATTTGGTCGCCGTCAAAGTCGGCGTTAAAGCCCGCACAAACAAGTGGGTGAAGCGTAATAGCATTACCTTCAACTAGCACTGGTTCAAACGCTTGAATACCAAGTTTATGTAGTGTAGGAGCACGGTTTAGTAATACTGGATGATCTTTAATAACCTCGTCCAAAATATCCCAAACCATTGGTTTTTCGCGCTCTACCATACGACGTGCGCTCTTAATATTGTAAGTAGCATTGCGCTCTACAAGTTTATTCATAATAAATGGCTTAAATAGTTCAAGTGCCATTTGCTTTGGCAAACCACATTGATAAAGTTTAAGTTCAGGTCCTACAACAATAACGGCACGACCAGAGTAGTCAACACGTTTACCAAGTAAGTTTTGACGGAAACGTCCTTGCTTACCTTTTAGGCTTGCAGCGATAGATTTTAACTCTCTATTTTTAACGCCACCAGTTACAGCCTTGCCCCTCTTGCCATTATCAAATAGGGCATCTACTGCTTCTTGTAGCATTCTCTTTTCGTTTCTTATAATAACTTCTGGAGCACCTAGTGACATAAGTTTTTTAAGACGAATATTTCTATTTATAACTCTTCTATAAAGGTCGTTTAGGTCATTAGTAGCAAATCTGCCACCGTCAAGTTGAACCATTGGTCTTAAATCAGGTGGAAGTACTGGAATAACGTCCAAAATCATCCATTCTGGTCTATTGCCACTCTTTATAAAAGACTCTAAAATTTTACGGCGTTTGCCAATTTTTAGGCGTCTTGCTTCTTTTGCGTCTTCCATTTCGCCTTTTAAAATATCAACTTCTTTTTCTAAGTCAATTTCTTTTAAAAGTTCTTTAATGGCTTCTCCGCCCATACCAGCCCTAAAAGAATTTGCGCCAAACTCTTCTATTGCTTCTCTATACTCTCTGTCTGTTATTACTTGTTTTTTAACAAAGTTGGTTTTACCTGGGTCTAATACTATGTAACTTACATAATACAAAACTTGCTCCAACGCTGCTGTTTTAACATCAAGTGTTAAACCAATTTTTGATGGATTTATCTTAAAAAACCAAATGTGTGAAACTGGTGTTGCAAGTTCAATGTGTCCCATGCGCTCGCGCCTAACCGTGCTAGATGTAACCTCAACGCCACATTTATCACAAATTACGCCTTTATAGCGAACTCTCTTGTACTTACCGCAAGAACACTCGTAATTTTTACGAGGTCCAAAAATGCGCTCACAGAATAGACCATCTCTTTCAGGTTTTTGAGTACGATAGTTTATTGTTTCAGCTTTTGTAACTTCACCGTAAGACCATTCTCTAATTTTTTCTGGTGAAGCAATACCTATTTTCATTGCGTTAAAATTGCTTAATTCAAACATTTTTTTCTCCTAATTTTTAGTATGAATTTTATTTTTTATTTTTATATTTTTAGTTTTCAAACAAATCGTCATCATCAAAAATGTCGTCTATTTCGTCTGGTAAAGCCTCTCCAAGTTCAAGTATGCCTAGGTCGTCTTCTAGTCCAAGACTAATATTTTCTAATTCTTTGTCTGCGCTGTCAGTAATGTTAGGAAGTTCTTCATCGTTTGCAATTTCATTTACTGAAAGTTCTTTGTTGTCCTCTGTTAAAATTTTAACATCAAGTCCAATGCTTTGGAACTCTTTAACAAGTACCTTAAATGCCTCTGGCACGCCAGGTTCGCTCATAGGCTCGCCCTTAACTATTGACTCGTAAGCCTTAGTTCTGCCTGCAAAGTCGTCTGATTTTACTGTCAACATTTCTTGTAGTAAGTGAGAAGCACCATAAGCCTCAAGAGCCCAAACTTCCATCTCACCAAAACGTTGACCACCAAACATTGCTTTACCACCAAGTGGTTGCCTTGTTACAAGGGCATAAGAACCAATACTTCTTGCGTGGATCTTGCTCTCTGACATGTGCTCCAACTTAATCATATACATGTAGCCCATTGTTACTTTATTTTCAAAAGCCTCACCTGTTCTACCATCATACATTACAACTTTACCATCTTCTGGTAAGCCACTCTCTTTAAATAGAGTTCTAATATCTTGCTCATTAGCGCCATTAAAACTTGGAGTTGCAACGTTCCAACCAAGAGTTTTAGCAATTAAACCTAAGTGCACTTCCAAAACTTGTCCTATATTCATACGACTTGGAACGCCTAGTGGGTTTAACACTACGTCTACAGGTCTTCCGTCTGCCATATATGGCATATCTGCCTCAGGTAACACGCGTGAAACTACGCCTTTATTACCGTGACGACCAGCCATTTTGTCTCCGACACTTATTTTACGCTTTTTAGCAATGTAAACTTTAACAAGTGTGTTTACGCTTGGGTCAAGTTCATCTTTATTTTTTCTACTAAATACTTGAACGTCAACTACAATACCACCGTCTCCGTGAGGTACTTTTAGCGAGTTATCTCTAACTTCTCTAGCCTTTTCGCCAAATATTGCTCTTAATAACCTTTCTTCTGGTGTAAGTTCGGTCTCACCCTTTGGAGTAACTTTACCTACTAGATAGTCGCCAGGTCCAACCTCTGCGCCTATTCTTACAATACCGTTTTCGTCTAGGTTCTTTAACATTTCCTCGCTAACGTTTGGAATGTCTCTAGTTATTTCTTCATCGCCAAGTTTTGTACTTCTAACAGCACATTCCTCAGTCTTTAAAACTATTGATGTAAAGGTATCTTCTTTAACTAATTTTTCGCTAATCAAAATAGCGTCCTCATAGTTATAGCCTTCCCAGTTCATAAAGGCAATAGCCATATTTTTACCTATTGCAAGCTCTCCATTTTGTGTAGAGTAACCGTCTGCAATAGCCTCGCCTGCTTTAATCTTTTGACCTTTTTTAACAATAGGCTTTTGATTGAAGCAAGTTTCTTTATTTGTCTTTTGGAATTTAGATAAAACATAGTTTTTAACTTGACCGTCTTTTTCTAGTACTTCAATGTGTTCTGCATCTACATACTCAACAGTACCAGGTTTTTCAGCAAGTACTAATGCGCCGCTGTCCCTAGCAATATAGTGTTCAATACCTGTTGCAACCATTGGTGCTTCTGCCCTTAGTAGAGGCACTGCTTGACGTTGCATGTTTGAACCTGTTAAGGCACGAACTGTATCGTCGTTTTCTAGGAAAGGAATTAGTGATGTTTGAGCAGAAATAAATTGCCTTGGAGAAACATCCATAAAGTCAATATTCTTTATAGGTAACTCTAAAATAGAGTCTTTGTTCCTACAAATTGCTTTGTCTTTAACAAAACTTCCGTCCTCGTTAAGTGGTTCAATGGCTTGACAAATGTTATATTTTTCCTCTTCGTCTGCCATCATATAAACTATTTCATTAGTTACTTTGTTTGTTTCTTTATCTATTCTTCTATAAGGTGTTTCAAGGAAACCATATTCATTTACTCTAGCATAAGTAGCAAGACCATTTATAAGACCAATCTTTGGTCCTTCTGGTGTTTCAATAGCACAAATTCTACCGTAGTGAGAATAGTGAATATCACGAACTTCTGATTGTGCGCGCTCTGCTTTAATACCGCCAGGTCCTACTGCAGAAATTCTTCTCTTATTTGTTAAAGACGCTGCTGGGTTAAAGTCCTCAGTAATTTGAGAAAGTTGTCCGCTAGCAAGGAAGTCTTTTAAATATTTATTTATTGGTCTAGCACTTATTAAACTAGATGGCGTAACTTCGCTCAAATCGTGGCTTTGCAAATTTTCACGTATAGTGTCTCTTAGTTTTGCAACGCCTTTTCTAAATTCGTTACAAATAAGTTCTCCAACTGTTGCAATTCTTCTGTTTGCTAAGTGGTCAATGTTGTCCTCTTGTCCAATGCCTGCTTTAATGTCAAGTAGATATGAAATACTTGCAATAATGTCTTCAATTGTTAAGTGAGTTGTAACAAGTTCTTTTGAGTTTTCTTTAATTGCTTCAATAAGAGCCTCTTTGGTCTTATTTTCTTTCATTAGTTTTTCAAGTAGTGGATAGTAAACAAGTTCGTTTATGCCTAGTTCTTCCTCTTTGCAAGAAACAAACTTGCTTAGTTTAACTCTTGCATTGCCAATAATTTTATGTTTTGCGCCGTCTTGAAGTACAATAAATACCTCATTTATGCCGCTGTCTTGAATGTCTATTGCTGTTTCTTTACTTATTACTTCGCCAGCTTTAACAAAAGTCTTTTTACCCTTTACAACATCTTCAAAGGCAACATGTCCCCTGATTCTATTAGATAGGCTTAATTTTTTGTTGTATTTATAACGACCAACGCGTCCAAAGTTGTAGTGAGTGTTACTAAAGTAAGTTTCTTTTAAGTACTCTTTAACTTTTTCTGCCATTGGAATATCTGATGGCCTAGTTTTACGTCCAATTTCTAATAGTGCGTCTTCCTCTGTCTCTGAAACGTCTTTTAATAATGTATTTTCAATCATTGGGTCGTGGTTAAACATTTCTAAAATTTGTGTCGCAGTAAAACCGCATCCCTTTAGGAATACGCCTGCAGATATTTTTGCTTTTTGGTTTATTACAACCTTTAATATGTCGCCACTGCTAGATTCTTCAAGTGCAAGCCTTGTGCCTCTTGGAGAGTGCAAAGTTGCAGCAACAATTTTTTTACCGCGTTTGTCTATGATGCTATCAAAGTAAACTGAAGCACTTTTGATTATTTGAGATATAATAACCCTTTCAACTCCGTTTACAATAAAATAACCTTCCTCTGTCATTAGAGGAATGTCGCCCATGAACACATCTTGTTCAATTACTTCACCAGTTTCTCTTATTACAAGTCTGGCTTTAACCTTTAAACTCTTAGTATAGTTGCCTCTACGTTTTTTGGTGTCTTCCTTAGAGTATTTAGGTTCGCCTTCCATGCTATGTCCTAAAAAATGAAGCTCTGCTTTACCGCTATAATCAATTATTGGGGAAAATTCTTCAAGAACTTCTGCTATTCCTTCGTCCAAAAATTTTTTGTATGGCTCCGTCTGAATACCTATTAGGTAAGGTATTTCCATATTCTCATCAATTTTAGCAAAACTGTATCTCTCAACCTTGCCGTAGTTTACTTTTTTAATTTTTGGGGTGTATTCCATAAATCAAAGCTTCTCCTTAACATTTAAAAATTAATTTCTATTAAATTGTAGACACATTAAACCGTGGCAAAAATACCACGATTATAAAATATATTAAGCTATTGCGCCCTTATAAGCGCACAATAAAACAACTAATATTTTAGCATACAAAAAATCAACTGTCAACCAGAAAAATGTTTTTATATTCAATATTTTAGTTTCAAAAATATCAATCATTTCTTCCATTTTAACAAGAATAAAAAATTTGTCAAGACTTAATTTTAAAATGTACTAATATATAGTAGTAATTATTACATAAATATATATTAAATAAAAAACCGAGCGGTTAAACTCGGTTTTTAAAAATTAAACATATAGGTCATACACTCTTATACCATTTGCTTTTAAGGTAGAAGCATTGTCATAGGTTGTAGGGTCTCCATCACTAACAGTATAAGGGAAATTATATGCTACTTCAGTAGGTGTTTTAGAAGCAGAATAAGATATTGCCAAACCATTGTATTGAAGTCCATACTCATTAATAATGTGCCAACTGCTTGAAGACGTATAACTTGCTGGGTCATAAATTGAGTTTATGTATGAGTTATGGGTTTTACTTATAGTATAAATATAAGTTGTTGAACTATATTGAATGACACCTGCTATACCACCAATTACAATTCCAGTAGCAGAGGCTGGCGCACTGATTAATGAGTTATAATCTGTATTCAACCAGTTATTGTAAGCATAAACATAATTTATTACAACGCTTGATGATGCTGAAACTACGCTAACATAATCGTCATTAACATAACCATTTGTAGAGTTTGTTAAGTTTGTCCTTGAAGTTGCAGCGCCCATTAAACCACCAACTGCCTCTGTCGCTAGTACAGAACCATAAGCATAAGAATAAGTTATAGAGCCGCCTGTAGACCTTCCAATTAATCCACCTGCAACTAGTGCATTAGCGTTTCTTACATCTATTCTAGAAGTGCTATATGTTACTGTTCCGCCGTTATTAAAGCCAACTATTCCGCCAACCGCTTGATTAATACCTGTAAAGAAACTTATGTTTTGGTCGGTTACCGTTAGTCCAAATTTTCTACTGGTTATGTTGGCATTCATAGCGCTTTGAACTGTGCTTACATTTTGAATTGTAGCATATTTTACAGTTCCTCTATTTTCTCCAACTATTCCGCCAGCAATTTTTGTTGCCCTAATAAATTGTGATTTTTGAACCGTTACATCTATGCCATCAACTATCGTTCCAGAACCAACAAGTCCAATAGCAGTACCGACAGTCTCACCTATTACTCTAGTATTGCCAGTTACGCTCAAGTTTTCTACATGTCCGTTGACTATGTCCATAATTCCAGCAATTGCGCCCGAATAAGATATAATTTCATCGTTCAAGGCAACATCTCTTACATAAAGGTTATATGCATCGCGAACATTAATGTTGTACCTATAACTTGAGTTTACAGATATGCTTACATTTACGTTTATGATGTCGCTGTTTCCTAAAATCTTGCCTGCTAGTCCACCAACTAAGTTTCTGCCTTGAATTACTGTATCAGCGTTCTCAATTGTTACATCATAAATGTGACCGCCATCAATTACGCCAGCAAGAGCGCCAACGCAAATTGTTTCATTGGCTAGAACTTGCTTAAAGTCAAAGTTTATGTTCTTTACCGTTCCAGTTATTTCTTTAAATAGACCTATTTCAGTAGGGTCAGAGTTTTCACTTGCAATTACCCTTATGTTACCTATGCTCATTCCGTTTCCTTCAAGCATACCATCAAACACGACATTGTAAGTTTGAGAAACGGTAGTGTCGGCAAAGTCAAAGTCTTTTATTATCCTTACATATTCGTCAAATATGTCCGTACCACTTCCCATTTTTTCAGTGATTATACTGTTAAATCTGGTTGCGGTTTTGATCGTTATTGGGTTATTTTCACTTCCCAAATCACAACCCGCATCATATACATAAAGATATTGTATTTCGCCAGTTTCTTCATCTATAGTTTGTTGCACTAATGTTTGACTAGAAACAGCAATTTGATTTGCAGAAACAAGGTAAGGAACCTCTATTCCGTTGTCAAATTCATCTAATATTTTCCAAATGCCGTCATCTGGTCTAGCAATATCACTGCTAAAACTGAAACCACTAAATGTTGTACTGTCGCCCCAATCTTCTTCTAATACATTTGTTGCTGGTTCACTTGCTTCTCCGCCAAAACTTCCGTCTAGATAGTAACAATCTGTCAATGTACCAGAATTTTGAACGGCACCGCCTATATCGCTAGTTCCAGTAAATGGAGTATACGCCGCGTTGTTATATTTTAATTTAGACATAGAATGAGAACTTGCAATCGTTCCATTATTAATGTAAACGAAGCCAGAAGCCCTGCCATCACTAGTTATTTTTATATTTGAATAACAATCCGTAATTGAACCATTGTTTTGATATACAAAACCGCCAACATTTAAGTTAAAGTCTAGTCCGCCACCCAAAATTCTGTTTGTGCCTGCTTCTAATTGTGCAACTCCTTCAACGCTTGTAATACCTTCAACATAACTTGTTCTTATTTGTCCTGAAACTGTATTAAATATTACAAAACCAGCCATAGATGAAGATGCAGTTGTTGGGCTCTCTGCGGTAATTCTTCCATTTTTGTAGTAAGTGCTTGCAATTACACCAGAGTTATATGCTGTTATGCCAGCCATATAGCCTTGATTGCTTATAATTTCAAGTTCTGAACGGCTATTTGTTATGTAGCCCATATTTTTACCAACAAGTCCGCCTATGTAAGCGTAAACAGTTTGTCCGCCTATTGTAGCATTTAAAAGTATTGTTATGCCCTCTTCACCTGCATCTCTTGTTGAATATGTATTACAGTTATAAATTACACCGCCATCATTAATTGCAGCAAGTCCACCAATGTTTGCGGTTAAATAACCAGTTGCATCAATAATAACATTTGTTAAGTTTACATTTAAGTTTTTAATTGTTGTAGCACTTGTAATGGTATCAAATAGACCAAAGTTGCCGTTGCTTGGTATGGTCTCTTCCTCGCCATAATTTGAAGTGTCAAAAAAGTTTGTTATTGTAATAGTTCTATTGTTGCCATCAAAACTATTAATTTCTATGCTTAAAGGCTCCCATGGCGAAGTATCACCAAGTGTTATATCTGACATCAAAATATAACTTGCGCCCTCTTGCATATCAAGTAGTTCTTCTTCAGTATATACTGGAATAGGGTTATCTTCATCGCTTCTTAAATAGAAGTATGTAGTAAATTCATTTTCTATTGTGAAGTATTCGTTTATATCCATTCCGACAACCGCATCACTCAAATCCACCAAATGAGCGGTAGGTATTCCAACATAGGTTCCAAGAGTATAGTCATATTTATAACTTATCTTGCTTACTATGTTATCACCAGAAGAAACTCTCCTTGGTTGAATATAAAGTGCATCATCATAAATGATTGAGTAATTTATGTAGTCTATTGCTTCCATCACAGTGTCTACGACATCTGTTGCCATATATTGCCTTATGTACCAAGACGAGAATGAATTAGAATATGTGGTCTCTAAATTAGCAATTTCCGTTTCAATATCATTAATATCATCGCTATATAGTGTCCTATTGGTGCAATAATCTGCATCTATATTTACATGTAATTCATATATGCTACCGTATGCCACTGTCAAACTTTCTTCCAGTACATTATCAACACTTATGCTGTTTATTGTAAACAATGTAGGTATAAGTTTTAAAAGATTTGACTTATATTGTTCTACGTGATTGTTTACAGTTTTATTTATTACCGCTTGCAATGTTATTACATTTCTAAATAATGCAGGGGTAGCAAAATATGTACTTGGGTTTACATATATGTCAAACACATAATAAACCGTGTAACTTGTATTTCCCTCGTTATAGGCTGCTGAAGCAGAGGCATTGTAAGTGTAAGTAACCGCAGAAGCATTTGTTTTATTAAAGGTTATTTGACTATAAGTAACATCTTCCATTTTTGTTACGCCAACCACAAATTGATGTGTTGTACCCACAGCAATGTAATTTTGTGCCAAACTCTCGTAAGTAATGTCAAGTTTGCTTGCAGGTTGTGCTATTAAAGTAAGTGAGCCACTTAGTCCAGCAACAGCCACACTACCTGTACTTAAGGAGTATGTCGTAGCAATCAAATTAAATTCTGTATTTGCAGTTACACCACTTGCTATTAACGCCTTCAAATAAAGGTTGCCGTCATACTCGTAGTCTGTGCCAGTGTAGTTAGATATTAACCTTAACCTTATACCATTTGTAATGACCTCAGATTGGGGATAAATAACGGTATAGCCGTCCCCAGCAAAGGCAACTTGCTCTAACGATAGACTAAATGCGCCATTGGTGTTGTAAACCAAGTCAACATAGTCTACATTTGCAAACTCTGGATATATTGCTATTTTTAATATACCAACTTTACCAGTAACGATATAGTTTGAAGGTAACTCGTTTGGATTATAGTAAGTATCATCCTCATACTCAAAAATTTCGCTTGCTGAATAATAGTTTAGATTCATTCTAATAACGTCTTGAGGTATTATGTTTAAAGTAAATTCAGTGCTTAAAGTAGGGTTTTCAATATCGGTTGGAAGTCCCCCACTACTCTCGTCATAAGCCCCAAAAATAATGCTATAAATTTGTTGTTCTTTATAAATTTCGTCCGTTTTATCGGTCACTTCAATTTCAAAGGTTTGATAAATGGTTTCACCAATAGTTATTCTATTAGTTGATACAATGTTGACTTCGCCTGTTGCATCTTCGCCGTCCCTTGTTACCTCTTGAACTGCAATAACCGTCTCGCTAGGAATATCTGTGTTAACTTGAACTGTAACCACAAATATGTCTTTTAAACTTATAGATGCTTCGGCAGTATCTATATCTAGGCTTGTTGAGCCCTCAACCACTGTTATTGTAAATTCCCTTTGCAAGAATGTTAATGAAAGGTCTTCCAACGAACCTGCAAATTGAATTGAAATTTGAGGGGTTATTGTAAACACCGCACTACCGCTTGATAGTCCTTCAATTACGTTTGCTTCACTGGCGCTTACATCTACACCACCAACTCCCCATACATAATTTTCTAAATCTGAAATCAATGTATTTGTTATTTGATAATTCAAATATACGCTAGGGTTTACGCTGTATTCTGTGCCATCTATTATTGTTTGCAAAATAGGATATAGCCTTGCAACTGAGTTCTTAGGCATTACAAATTCATCTGCTGAAGTGTTTAGTGCCGTAAAGTTATCTGTCTCTGTTGTATCTAAGTCTTCTCTGTATAGCATAAATGTATTTACTGCATTTACAACCGCAAGTTCAAACTCGTCGTATACATTTCTGTCTAGTATTGAATAAACTGTAATGGTTACTACGCCAGACTTATAAACATAAATAAGTCCGTCTTCGCTGACATTTGCAACCGTTATGTCACTACTTGATGCCATTATCCAGCCAGGAGTTGTATTTGCAGGTACAAAAGACTTGGTAATAATTGGAGAGCCATACTCGGTGCCAACTTTATCAAGTGAATAGGTATTAACCGCGCTTCCAGCCCCACTGTAATAATATACAACGGCCTTTGAGTTATCAAGTTTAAAGTGATTATTTAAAATGTCATCGCCTGTAATATTTCCCACCAAACTCTCTATGCCAGCGTTTATGCTAACACTGATATCTGTAGGCGCTTGAATTAACATTTGAGTGGCATCATCATACATCAAGTATGGGGTTGCATCGTTATATTCTATATTTATGTTCCAAGCAGAATTAGGAACACTATTGACAAAAGTAAAGGTCTCTGCTTCATAAGTGCTTTGAGTTCTTAACTCAGTAATTGTTTTAGAAGTACCATAGCCGTTATCAATGCCTGTTCCCTCCAAATAGAAGTTGTGAGATATAGTGACAGAGCCGTTAATTGTATTTACATTGCCAACTGTGCCACCCTTGTTTGTTCCAGTTAAAGCCATAGTAGAATATGTTTTAATAATTGAAGCGGTTGCACCAGATACACCATTAAACCTGCCCGCGATTCCGCCGACATAACTGTTTGTAGTAGCATTAATGGTGCCCTTTGCAAAGGAATCTGTAATATTGGTTAAACCATTATTGTATGCCACTAAACCACCAGCATAAATGTTGCCAGTAACTGAACCAGCATATTTAACTTTTATATTTAAGTCCGCATAAGTCCTTGTTGCTTGAAGTCTGTCTACAAGACCTACAAGTCCGCCAACATAGACTGCTTGAGAGTAACCATCAGCAACTGTTACAATCAAATCGCCCTCATAATTTGCATCAAGTGCCCTAGTGTAGAAACTCTTTACATAACTGTTTGTAACTGTAGAGTTTACAGAGTTACCAATTAGACCGCCAACGTTGTTTACACCAATAATTTGAGGTGTTGTAGTAGCAGTTAAATCATACTTATCAAGTATAATAACCATACTGTTTATAATTGAACCGCTGTTTTGTCCTACTAGTCCACCAACGTTAATTTCACCGTTTACTAGGCCGCTTTCAAATACGCCAGTTATCGTTCCGCCGTTGTTGTAACCAACAGCTCCGCCGACATTGTAATAACCGTTTACACTTGAGTTAGAACTTAAGCCAGATATGTTGCCAACATTATAACCAACAAGTCCACCAACAGCACTTAGACTGTTAGTGTCGTAAGTCAATATGACTTCAATATTTGAATTAATATCAGCAAAATTATCAATTAAAGTTTCACTTAGTGGGTCAAACTTGCCACTTATCGTGCTTGAGCCATAATTATAGCCTACCATACCACCAATATAAATAACTGGTGTGTAAGTTATAGATGTCCTCCTATAAACTTTTAATTTTCCTGAAACTTGCAAGTGATCAAACCCTTCTAATGAAGAAGTGTTTGTAACTGTTCCATTGTTATAGCCAACAATACCACCAATGTAGTTTTTAGCGTTAGCAACCTCTATGCTGCTGTTTAATATTTGAACAGAAACATTATCAATTGTTCCGCCATCGTTTTTGCCTACAAGTCCGCCAATGTAACTTGCAGAGGTTGAGGTATTATTTGACAAATTAAGCACAAGGCTAGTAACTTTAAGCCTTACATTTTTTATTGTTCCACCATTTAATAGTGCAAATAGTCCATAATAGTTGGTTCTTATACTGTTAGTTTGGTTTATATTTAGACCCATTATTTGGTTGTCAACTATCTTGCCAGAAGAAGGCACTTCGTATCTGCCATTTAATGTACCACTAAAACCAACCACTATGCCATCTATAACGCCTATACTGGTATAGTCTAGCCCTGTCAAATCTATTGTAGAGGTCAAAACATAGTGTAACGTTAAGCCCTCGGTAGTATTCATATTAAATAAATCTTGTGCACTGCTTATTTCTATTGCAGTTGCCTCGCTAAGACCATCGGCTACGCGGACGCTTATTCTAGTATACTTAGTATACGCCGTAGCAGATGTATAACTGTCTTTTGCTATTACATAAATTGTAGCTCTACCTGCTTTATTTGGTATTACTGTTCCATCAGCCCTTATAATGACAACTGGAACAGATGGCGTTTCATCGCTAGGGTCTGCCACATATTTGTAAACTATGTCTGTGTTATCTGCATTAACTGGATAAACTTGTGCATTCAACTTAAAGCTGTTTGTTGCAGCATTTTCTTCGCCAAGTCCTTCCCTTGCATCAAAATATAGTCCATTTTCATCTACATTTAAAACACTTATATCTTGTGCCCTTGTTGCCCTAGTAATAGTTATTACGCACTTTTGCACATAATATCTTCCATACTCTATAATTGTTGCTGTTATTGTCGTCCTAGCAAGTTCAATTTCTGCAGGTATTGAGGCGGTAACTAGACCATTCTCGTCAACCGTAGCATAAGAATTGCTTGAAGTCCAAATTACATCATTATTTGTAAATGTTGCATTTATTGGGCTAATTGTAGCAGCTAGTTGTAATTTACTACTGTTAGTATCAAAATAACCAAGTGTTTGACTATCTAATAGTTCATATTGATAGTAATTTAACTGCATTTGTTGAATTGGAACATAGGTATTCAATATAAATGACCTAACCTCTTCCACTTCAACACTTTGTCCCAAAATTTCTTCGCCAAATTCGTCAAGTTTTGGAACATTTGTATATAATTTTACCGTTATAGTTGTAGTGCCTAGCGCCTTTGCAACTATGTAACCGCTTGTTGAAACGCTTGCAACTAGTGGGTTGCTGCTTTGATAGTTTACCCTTACAACTGTTGCATCAGAAGGATATTTTGTAAGTAAAATTGGTAAACCAGCACCAGCGGCAATAGTAACATTTGTTAAAGTTGGGTGTGTACCTGTCGTCTTATTTACTTCCGCAACATTTGAAGATTGTTCTGGAGTATAAATATTTAAAGTGTAGTCATCTAGTATATTATATACAGTAACATTTATTGTTTTACTTATACCATTTGCACTTGTAATAACTATTTGCGCACTTCCAGAGGTTAATCCAACCACTCTGTAAATTCCGCTCTCTTCATTGTAAGTACAACTAATAACAGAACTGTTTACCACATTATAATAAATTGTTCCAAGTGAAGAAGTTGCAGGTGAAGCGGTTAAAGTAAACTCAACATATTCGCCAATTTGGTCGCCAACTTGCATGCTAATGCTAGAAACTGTATTCGTTTCTACCACTACATTTATGTCGTCAGCGCCCTTACTCAATGTCAAATTTAATGTTCCAAATATTGCATCTTCATCCATTTCAATTGTGGCGTAAGCATAAACGGTAATTGTAACACCGCCTGTCGCAACATCGCCAGTTTCTGGGTCTGCTATTGCTCTTACATAAATTACTGTACCATTTGGAAGTATATCATTCTCAAAATCAACTGGTGTACCGTCAGAATAAGACACCATAATTTTTTCAGTATCTTCAGCGTCCATAGATAATTTTATTGTTTTATTATATGCACCAACGGCACCAACATTTAGTACAAAAGGTTGTCCTAAATTATTTACATAATCGTCAAACACTTCTGCGCTTATGCCCAAAGTACTTAATTGTCCGTTTATGTTTACATAACTTGGGAACTCAATAACCCTAACATTAAAGGTTTTTTCAATATAAAAATCTTCATAACCTATAAGTTCTGCTCGCGCAGTAACAGTAGTATTGCCTAAACTAATACTTCTAAGCATAAACTCATTGTAATTAAGCTTTTCAACTTCAAGAACTTGTCCGTTTTGAGAAGTTAAAACAATGTTATAGTCTTCAACTGTATTGTTTATTGTAACGGTATAATTTCCTTGACTATAAGTTATGTTGTTGGTTGCTAAAACCACCTCACTGACAATAGCGGCGTCATAATAAAGACTAATATCTTCATCTGCAACGGCGTCTGTTATTTTTATTGGTATTTCAACGTATATGTTTGAATCGCTAACGCTCGTAGCAACAACCGTTATAGGAGTATAGTATGTAGTTGTAGCAGTCAATATTCCTGCTGGAGTAATACTTACACCGCCATAAGTATCGCCTAGCGAGTAAGTTACACCCTTTTGATTTGTGTTTAATGGTAAAAACTTTATTGCACTAGCAGTATTTATTGCACTAGGCGTGCCGTTGACTACTACTTGACTGTAATTTTCGTTTAATTCCATTCCAGTTATCTTTTTTACTATATTAACTGTCAATGTTGCTTTTTTAGCGCCTTCTTCGGTCATAACCGTAATTTGGCTAGTGCCAGGGTTTACGGCAATAAGTTCAAATGTAGTGGAATTGTTTTCCTCATTTTTTGCATAGTCAACAACGTCTACAATGCCGACAGTGGTTTGACTTACAACTAAATTATTTACTACGTCTTTTGGTAAATTGTTGATAGTTGCAGTAAAATAGCCAGTACTAGTTTCGCCATTTTCCTCACCTTCAACATATTCTGGAGAATCTAAATATAATGTAATACTCTCTTTATCTAGCTGTAGGGACATTTTTGAATACAATGTGTCGCAACCAAAAAGTATGCCACTAGTAGTAAGCAGTATCATTGCTATTATTATTGTCAGTTTTTTCATTGTATTCATAGTTTCCCCTATATTTTAAATTTTATATGACATTTGTTGGGTCTGATGGATTAGGATTTAGCGTTGCTGAACCACCTGGTGCACCAAGAGTGTAAGTCGGAATAGAAACAAATCCCAAAGCAGGTAAGCTTGCTAAATTAAAACTTGGAACTGTACCACCATCCTCTATAACAATTGAGGTTTGAAGATTTCTTAATGTTGGTAGTCCATTATTTACACCACTATTAATTTGCCAAATTGTTGAGAAGTTCCATGGATTATCGTCACTGTCAACATAAGTTGATTGGGTTTGAAGTTCGCTCAAAGTTTTATCGTATTTGTTATCATAACTAGTCCAGTCGGTTGCAAACACCCAAAGCATAACTCCTGCATCTGCAGCACTCCAACCAATAACATCCATATCTTGATTTATGTATAACCAACTTGGAGGTCTAATAGCTTGCGCGTTCTCTTCGCTATCATAGTAAGAGGCTGTTATGCTGATATTAATATCAATATAGTCTCCGCCTTCTCTTGTGTTTAATGTACCTAAAATTTTACCTATACATATATATTGGTCACTTACGCCCTCATTAATTTGAGCGTAGTTATAAGTGTGGTCTATTACTATTGCATTGTCGTCATCACCTGCGCCTAAGCCAGCAATTCCGCCAACTGCTGATAAGTCATCCCAGTTATCTACACTAGTTGGATTATACATATCAATAGCACCTCTGTTGTAAGAGTTATATATGCTACCATTAAGGAAGCCTGCTATACCTCCAACTGCAGATCTACTGGTACTACCTGTTGAGTTGCCTAAGAATAAAATTCGTCCTGTATTATAGGTGTAACGAATAGTTGTCAAATTATTATAACCAGCAATTCCTCCGACCCAATAAGTATTAGTATCGTTAGCAAAGTTAAGTGCATTTACGTTCGCCGTATTGTAACTTCGTTGAATATAGTCGTTTGAGTCTGTGGTTCCAACTATACCACCGATAGTTACATCACTGGTTACATTTGCATTCATAGTAATTGTAACTGCGGCAGTATTATAAACATCTAGTATTGCGCCTCCAGAATAACCAGCAATTCCGCCAACATTGGAATTTGTGCCATTTACTACTGTAACTGTTTGACCGTTAAATGAATAAGATAAGTTATAGTTATTTGACATGTAGCCAAATATACCACCAATCTTTGCATTTAAACTTGTGCTGGAACTATGAGAATCATATGTAATTTCACCAGCGTTTTCTAAATATGAAGCATAGGAATTTGTAGCATCTGTCGTAACATAACCTACAATTCCGCCTGTTGCTACAGTGGTGTTGCTTAGGCTTGATACGCTACCGTAAACATCAACATCTACGTGAGAACTGTTTTTTAATACTTTCATCAAAGTCATACTATGTGAGGAGCCAATTACGCCGCCAACTGCGTTGTAGGCATTTGAATTATTGCTTCCACCAAGAATTTTTGCGCTCACTACTGAGCCCTCATTGTATGCGTAACTTATAGAACTTTGATATAGAAGACCAGCGATTCCGCCAACTCCTCTATTTACAGCAGAGGCATCATCTTTTGCGGTTACTGCTACGTAGCCATAAGCTTTTACATTATTAATTGTTACATTGTTTCCAAAGCCAACTATACCACCAACATAGTAACTAGAACTATTTGTAGATTCATCTGAGTCTATTGTTATGTCAGCATTGTTATAGACATTGGTTATTTCTAGTCCATCTTCAGCGTAACCCACTATTCCACCCAAATAACCAAAACTTGAATAAACATTAATATCTGAATAACATTTATCAATCGTGCCATCTTTTGCATAACCTGCAATTGCACCAATATATAATTTGTCTCCTGCGTTGTTTGAATTGTCCCTTGCGTCTTTCAAGTAATATGAAGTACTATTTGATTCAACGCTACAATTAACAATTCTGCCATTAAATACAGCGCCAGCAATTCCGCCCATATATAGTTTAGATATGTCTGAAGTTGAAGAAACATACATATTAGCGTGTTGTAAATTAACATTGTAGACATAACCATAAGCGTTTGTTTGTTCGCCACTCAAGGCGCGGAACAAGCCCATAAAGGCGGTTGTTGTTGTTTCTGAAATTGATTGTTGTAAATAATCAATTACATAATTTTTTCCATTATAAATTCCAATGAATGTACTTTGTACGTCCACATCATATTTTGAACTAGATGTACTTGTCAACGAACCTATTGGGTCAAAATGACCATTTTTAGTATTGAACAATGTCAAATCAATATCTTTTGTTTGCTCAAAGTATGCAGCAGTAGACATCTTTGTCCTTACCCAGTCAAGTCTTCCTGCATGTGTAATTTTATAAGGGTTAGACGCAGTACCATTACCGCTATCAAATAGATTTGCATTCATAAACGATAAATAAGGGTAACCATAGTTTGCCGAATCACTTATCGTCCAACCACTAAGTGCATTGTTTTGAGTTAAAGTGGTTATAAATGATGTTGCAGCCATAGAAGCGGTATAGTTTTCACCAGCGCCTCCCGAACGATTTGCAGCAAAAGCATCGTAATGGCTATTACTTATTGTATAGTTGTAAGATGCCGCATTTTTTGCACCAGCTAGTCCACCCAAATTGGTCACCGTAACACCACTTAAACTGTTATTTAAAATTCCAGTATATGAATTTAATATTTTTCCTTTAACCAAATAGCCAACTAGTCCACCAAAGTTAGATGATGAATCGTTTGCCACATAGTCATACCTACCATCTACAAAACTTGTGTTTACAATTGAGTTTTCAGTCATAAAGCCAACTAAGCCACCAACAGTAGTCCAGTCAAGGTTTGCAGGTGTTTGTGGAGTGGCTGGCGTGCTAAATGCAACATTCAAATTAAGTGTAACATTTGTAGCACAACTCTCTATTAAAAATTGATTTTCTGCGACTAAGCCACCAACTACAGTGTTTGTTGCAATATAAGAATTTGTTGAAATTGATCCAACACTATAACTTTTATATATAATTCCTTTATTTAATAGTGCAAGTCCTGCAATGTCATAAGTGCCTGCTGAACCTAAAGAAATTGTCATACTTACCGTAACTCTGGTCAACATAGCGTCTTCACTTACTGTGTTAATTGGAGCAATCTCTGCTGCAGTAACGCCAGTTTTTGTGTACGTAATAATATTGCCATTACCATTATAAATGCCATCAAAGGTTGCTAGTTGCGAACTAACAGAGAATGATGCCGTTTGTAAATAGTAATTATGTCCGCTCATTGCACCAAATTGCGTTGAATTTGAAATTCTTGCAGGGTTTAATATTGAGCCAGACAATAAGTTAGGTGCTGTTAAATTTTTTAAGTATGGGTAATAACCAGAATTTTTAATCCAAATGTTTGTGTCATCAATGCCTGCAAAAGAACTTGCATATAAGAACTCGCTACTAGTTTTAGCAGTGGCTCCATTATTGTTTGCCCTAGTTGCAAGACCCACTAAATCACTGTCAAAGTAAACTTCATTTACAGAGACCGCACTCCTTGCGCCTATACTTGGTCCAACATTGGTGTTATTTATAGAAGTTGAGTAAACAGTTCCTACGCTATATGCCGTCGTCACTGTTGCGTTTGTGTATCCTATTAAGCCACCAACAAATTGGTTCGTACCACCAGAGGCATAGTTATCTCCAGCGACAAATACGTTTTCCACCTTTATGCCAGAAACGCTTGTTCCGCTTTCATAAGTACCATTTCTACCAATTAGTCCGCCAGAATAAACTATTCCGCTTGAGCCCGATTCAGAGGTTACATTTCCCTCAACATAACACTCAAAAATAGATATATTTGAACCAGTGCTTGAAGAGTTTGTTGTTTGACCAACAAGCCCACCAGCAGTAACTTTACTGGTTGCAAAAACAGAAATATCTCCTTTATAATAAGAGTATTTTATTCCATAAGTGTTAGTAGCCTTAGAAGTTGAATCTTTAATAATTTCGCCAATTAAACCGCCAACATAAGCCTCTGAACTATTAGAATTTGTGCTTATATCTGTAATCGCAAATAAAGTGTCTAGTAAAACATTTGTCGCTTTACCTATTAACCCACCAAGGCGCATATTTGCATTTGTTGCAATGTTATTTATTCCAACTGCATTAGAATATGTAGTAGTGGTAATTGATACGCCATTTGCATCTCCAATTAATCCACCAGCATATACATTGCTACCTTGACCTATTGTAATAGGCTTATTTACTATTACATTTAGGAGAATACCATTTTCCATATCTCCAGCAACACCACCCACACAAAGTGAATATGAGCTAAGATTGCTTGCCCTCGCTGTTATAGGAACACTTACGTATATATAACTTTCAATTGATTTTATGGTTACAGTATCTAATGTACCAGCAACACCGCCGACATAAGCTGTTTTAGAACTGTATGCATACAAATCGTAGTCATATTCTGAGTTACCATTTGTATCGGTATAAGATTCACCATTATCATACTTACCGTTTTCATTAGCATCTACGTAAACCTCTTCAACCATATATATGTTAACTTCATCAAGGCTTGCGGCTTGCGCAGTTCCAAATAGTCCGCCAGTATACAAATTATTGGTTGCGTTTACGCTCATACTGCCCATATTTACTTGAAGGTTAGTTATTGTTGCTATTTCTAATTTGCCAACTACACCACCTATGTAAACATCGCTTTGATGCGTGTTGCTTGTAATTACTTGTATATCTTTTGCGCTACTATTTATTGTAACATCTGAAATGTTTATATTTTTAGCCCAGCCAGCAATTATGCCGAAGTATTGAGAACTTGAGCGCAAAGATACTGTATCATTTGCAAATTTTATTGAAATGTTACTGAATATTGTACTACTTGCCATACCGCAAATAATACCGCTGTATGAGTTGTCGTTGGTTGAGGTGCTTACAAGTCCGTTAGGGTTGCCACTCCAAACTCCTCCACCAACTACTATATTGAAATTATTTAAGTTGGCAGAGTCTAGGTCGCCAAACATAGCCAAACTGTCATCACTTCCGCTTAGGTTTAGGTAATAAATTGTAGGGTAAACACCGCCAGACTCTACACCACTTAATGTACCTTTAAATAGTGGTATAGTCTCAAAGTTGCTATCTAAATAAATATCGTTAGTAATTTTAAAAGTGCCATAAATGTGATTATTCATTTCGGCAAAATCTTCAGGTGTGCTAATTGATTTTAATGACTCAAAGTCACTAAATAGTAATTGTGGATAGCGAAGATTATAGAATTCAGACTCTAACGTCCAATATACATCTTCTCCACCAACAAAGCCGCTATAAACAGCCGTTGCTGTCAAACTACTTAGGTCTATAACTTCAGCAAATGCAACTTGTGTAACACCAGTAATTGCCGTACCGACAGAAACCTTTGTTATTGCTTTAGCTAGTGCTGTGTCGCCAAGTGCTGAATATACATTATCAATAGCGTAAGCAGACGTAATGGCAAAATTTGATGTGTCATTTTGACCTATAAATGCACCAATATGTCCTAAATATGTATAGGCACCAATTTGCCAGTTATTTGCAGCAACTGCGTCTGTTATTGTAACTACGTCATCGGTTGCTCTAACGCCGTCATCAATATATTGCAAACTTGAATCTAACAATATGCCAATTAAACCGCCAACTACACCTGATGTGCTATCAACTGCTTTTACATGACCAGTAGCATAAACTTTGCTTATTAAACCAGCATAATTTACACCTATTAAGCCGCCTGCGTACTTAGCGTTTACATTTACTACATCAACCCTTGAATAGCTGTTTATTATACGTCCTAAGTTGTTGTAACCTACAAGTCCGCCGACATAATTTGAACTGTTTCTAAATAGTGTTTGAGAGCCAACCGCCAACCTTGCTTGTGCTGCGTCAACGGTATTTAGTTGATAAGTGTCTGAATAAGCCACCCTTGCGTGGTCTATTTGTCCAGAGTTTTCAGCGACTAGTCCACCAGCGATATCATAACCTATAATAATTTGGTAACTAGCACTAGTGCTTTGATTGTAACTAACCTCAAATAATAAGTTTTTAGCATAAGTTTGTGCTCCAATGTAACCAGCAACACCACCTGAATGTTCTGCTCTTATTGTAACATTGCCACTAACTTTTAATATGCTTACTTTTGGACTTGCATAAACCCAAGCCTCATCTTCAATCACTACGCGCTCCATATTTTTATCAAGTACGTATATATCAATAATTCCTGCTATTCCGCCAGCGTAAGAAACGTCTTCAACACCTACACCATACTCGTTATAGTAAGAATAGTCTATGTCTCCATGTATGTCTGTATCAGTAGTTCTATACTCAGAACTTATTGAAACATTGCTGCTTATGTTAATAATTCTGCTATTTCCTAAAATTTGTCCTGCAAGAGCACCAACTGCGTTCCTGCCTTGTACTGTTATTGAGTTGCCAGAAATATCAACGTTCATAATTACGCTGTTCTTTATTACACCGCTCAAAACGCCTACTGATATTGCATCAGTAGCAGATATTTCTGAAACGACAATATTTAAGTTTTTAATGACGGTCTTTTCAAGAGAATTTGATGCATAATCTTCATCATCTCTTCCTATTTGATAGAACATACCAAACGACTCAGTTGAAGGATCATCGCTGTCCTCATCGTTGTCAGCGTATGAAAGCACCTTAACATTTAGTAGGCTCATACCATTGCCGTCAATGGTTCCAGTAAATGTAATATTTTGAAGTTTTTGTAAAGATGTGTTGTTTGTTACATCGTTAAAGTCAATATCTCTAATAAGTCTAATATTTACATTGTTTACATTGCCAGGTGCGTAATATTCCCAAGTCATAGCCTCCAAAAATTGTGCCGCATTACTTACAAGAATTGGGTTTTCTTTATCACCTTTTTGATAATCGCTTACATCGTTATAGTTGTATTCAATTATAGTATCGCCATCTTCAACTGTACTGCTTATGTCCCTAAGTGAAACTGTTACATAGTCTGTCGCTGGAAGTCTTGGGCTTGCATTATATGTGCCGCCATCAATGTTCCAAACGCTATAATCCTCGTAGTTAACTTCATCTAGGAAAGTGAAGCCAGTAAAGTTTATTTTTTTATTGGTTTCGGCTACTGCGACTGCTGGATAATTTTCAAATTGATCTGCCAAGTAATTGTTATTATCTAAGTAGTAACAATCTTCTATTGTGCCGTTATTTAATATTTCATCTAAGTTACTGCTTCCAACAAATGGTAAGTGTGAAGTTGTATTTTCAATTATCTTAGATGTTGAATAAGAGTTATCAACAGTTCCACCTAAGTTGTTTTCATAAACAAAGCCTGCCGACCTACTTTGAGTTTCAATAGGTAAGTTAGAGTAACAGTCTGTAATATCGCCACTGTTTGAATAAACAAAGCCACCAATATTGCCAAGCGAACTAAGTCCGCCGTCTGTTATTACACTGCTGTATTCAGTTACCGCTGTTTGTATACCCTCAACATAACTGTAACTTACCCTTGCGTTTGCTGTATTTGTAGCAACAAAGCCTGCCGTCTTTGTGCCGTTTTCACTTTCACTTGTATTGGTAATAGTGATATTAGCGACATAAGAAGTAGTAATTATGCCAGTATTAAGTCCTGCATAACCTCCAACTATACCGCTCGCATTAAATGTTATAGGGTAATAAACAAGACCGCTATCAAGGAAGGAAAGTTCAGTTCTTCCAACACGGCTGTTTGTTATGTAACCACCGTTATTTATGCCAACCAAACCACCAAAAGTAGTATAGGCTGCAACAGCGGTTTGAAGTTCAACAGTTTGGTCGGTACTTGAAGAATTTAAAATGTCACAATTTGTTATAGTGCCATTATTTGTGCCTGCAACAAAGCCAAAGTTAACCGTTGTAAACTCTGTCGCGTCAATTACACCGCCCTCTTCAACTAGAGGTGCGATATCTATTTTTATGTTTTTAATTACAGTATTTTGAGAAATTGTTCCAAATAGACCAAAATTATAGGTTCCGCTAGTCTCGTCTGCTGCAAAACTCTTAATGTAGATTGTTCTTCCGTTGCCGTCTAAACTATTAATAGCGGTATCTAATGGTACCCAGTTTTCTAGAATTATGTCTTCTTCATTTAATAATATATAGTCTACGCCTGCTTGCATATTCATAAGTTCAGTAACATTGTAAACTGGAACTGGCTTATCTAGTGTAGAGTTAGAAACTATGTCTAGACTAAATACATATTGTAAAAGTTTTACCTCTTTATAAATATCAACCGTACTGTTTGTTGGGTCAGTAATTACCTCTGGGTACTTTTTCATTGTGCCTGATGAGTCATAGTCAACAATTTGTACGTGTCCTTCTGAATCATAGTAGAATTCGGCTTGAGCCACAATGTTGGTTGAAGTGCTTATCTTTTTAGCCCTTATGTATAGTTCTTGGTTAGGGTAATCTGCATCTTCAATTATGTCTCCCTCATAAATAGAGAAGTTTGTATAACTATCCACTTGCAAACTTACATCTTGCACTGGATTTGTTGCTTTTCTTTCGTACCATGTATGAATATTTCTTGCAAGGGTTGTCTTTGTTGTTAACACACTTGCGTTTATATTGTCTACAATGGTTTGCATATTTGCTTGTTCTGTGCTATTTAAGTGCAAATTCCAAGTAGTGTCATATTCGGTTAATTGTTCTGTATCTAATAGTATTTCAAGTTTGAAACTAGCACCGACATACATGCTCATAATATTGCTAGTGCCAGAAGTTGTCGTTCTCCTTACGCTTATTGAGTTTATTACAAAGTCAACCACTGTAAGTTCAATTTGCGATTGGCTAGTCTCAATAATACCATTTACAGTTTTTGAAACCTCTGCAAGTAGTGTAATTGTGCTTCCAGAAGGTATAGCAGCGCCTACATCTAACCACCACAAACCGCTTTCATCTTGATATACGGTTGCGCGCCTTAAAACCTCATTGTCTACCGTTATAATTTGATGAGATGAATTATAGTCCTCATTATCGTTAGTGTCCACTGTTGAAGTTACATCAATAATGCCATCATAATCATCGGTTGCAAAAATGCTTATTGGAACCGTTGTTCCCCTAGCAACTTGACCTGTCCTTGCGCCGTTATATAAAATTGTTACACCTGGCAAGTTCTCTGCAATTAGTTCAATAGTCTTTGAAAGGTTTGCAGTGGCGTTGCCATATTCGTCAACTCTATAACCAGTAACGGTAACCTCAAACACTGTGCCCTCTGGCACGTTTGAAGCGATTAATGTCTTAACATAAAGCGTTCCGTCATAAATTACATCGCCATTTGTAGAAATTAGGCTTAAAGTAGTTCCGTGCAATATTAATTCTGGACTTGGGGTAACCCTTGTGTAGTAAATGCCGTCAATGCCATTATCTATAAGCATAACTTGTTCAAACGAAATAAATTGTCCATTTGAAGCGACTGAACTTACAATTTCATAGTAGTCAACATCTGCATATTCTGGGTATAGGTTTAATTTTAAAATACCTGGTTGACCTGGGGCAATTATATTGCTTGGCAACTCTTTAGGGTAATAGGTAGGAAGACCATTTACAATTTGCATCTCCCCTGCTGGATAGTGTGTTATGTCAATTCTCAATAAGTCTTGAGGTGTTAAAGTTATGTCAAAATTAGTAGATATACTGGTGTTAGATTTAGCAACAAATGTTATTTGACCCTCTTTTGCTGTCTTAAAGTTGCTGTCGCCAGGGTTTGCACTCAAATACTCTTCTGTAGCGTTTATCCTATAAGTATAAACATATTCGTTAGTGTTTCCAGTAGCCTCTGGTCCATTTATTAAAGTAAACTCAACGAAGTCAAATATGTTGCCGTCCTCAAGTTCGCTACCGCTTAAATTTAACTCGTCACCAAGTTTATCTGTTATTACATAAACATTTAGTGTTAGTTCTTCCCTTAGTCCCAAAATTGCACTTGCAACATCTGTAGTTATGCTTGTAGCACCTACATAAACATTTACATAGAAAGATTTTGCAAGGTCTTCTAAATAAACCTTTGTGTCTACCCCACCAAACTTAACTATTATGTAAGGTGTAGCCGTTACAGAAACATTGCCGTCACTTGCACTTGTTCCAGTTAGAACGTGAATAGAGTTACCATTTATGTCTGTATCCCAGTAAGTTGTCTCCTCTACTATGTGTGAAGTTAGCGTTGCGCCGTTTATTGTAAAGTTGTTTGAAGTTGCAGTGTATGCTATGCCTGTTTTTGTACTTACGGTATAAGTTGAATTTGTAAATGAATTATATAAAATTAGACTGTCATCCTTTTTAACTTCTAATAAGTCTCCGTCAAGTTCCCCCTCAGAAGCGTCTTGGCTGTCCGATAGACTAAAACTTGTAAAGCCTTTAATTACCGCAAGTTCAAAGGTGTCATATATGTTTACATTTAATAAAGAACTTATTGTAATTGTAACTGTGCCCTCAGCAATTAATTGCAAAGAGCCATCGTCCAATACTTTGACAATGTTCTCGTTACTTGAAGAAACATAGAACCTAGAAACGCTTGGGTCTGTATCTATTAGACTTCTAATATCAACCGTTCCAGCGCTAAGTATTACAACTGCCTCATTGTCGCCAACCTTTAAATGATTGAAACTTGCAACACCATTAGTAACGCTTACGCTTTGTTCTTTAATTGTAACAGTTATAGCGCTTGGAGCCTCGTTTAATAGTAGATTTCCAGCGTTACTATATAGCACTGGTAGTCCATCATTAAAACTCATTTCGGAATCATAGTACCAAATTTCGCTTTCAGATAAATCCCAAACTGCGTAGTTATTATTTGTCAAGGTTACATCGTCTGCACTTCCAATTATTGCACCAGTAGTAAGAGCAGTTAAAGAATTAACTGAATATGTGTAGTCAACAAATGAACCTGTAGAATTTGTATTATAGCCAACCAAACCACCTGCAACGCTATGAGTTGCTGGAAGGTTTACAGAGCCCTTAGTATAAGAGTTGTCTATTATAAAGTTTTCGCTTATTATGCCTATTAAACCGCCACCATAAACAGTAGGGTTATTTGCAGTAGTTGAAGATATGTTTGCCACAATATTTGCATTTGCGTAGTTCTTAGTCAAATTAATAGAGGTGTCTCCAAGTCTACCAATTAAACCACCAACAGCAAAATCAATATTTGAATCGGTCATATTTAAGACTATGTCTCCACTATAATTTGAGCCCAAAGTTCTCAAATAGTAAGTGTTAACATAGTTGTAATCTAACTCACCTAAATCGTTAGCAAAACCAATTAGACCACCGACATTGTTTACGCCTGTTACATAAACATCTGCCGAAACGGTAAGTGCTTGCCTATCGTAAATTTCAACTGCGTTGCTAGTTATAATTGGGTTTACTAGTTCAGAGTTAACTGTTTCGCTAGTTGCTAAACCAATTAGACCACCGACATTGTTTACGCCAACAACAAGACTTGATGAATAGCTGTTCTCAATAGTATTAATGTTAATACCAACTAGTCCACCAATGTTGTTTAATCCTGAAACTTCTCCGTCTGTTGCCACGTTACTTATTGTGCCAAGGTTTTTACCTGCAATAAGTCCTGTGCCGTTACTTGTATTATTTAGTAGGCTAGAATTTATTGTTGCAATAGAATTCATGCCCTCTTTTTGATATAGTGCATTACTGAAGGCTGGTATTAAAACTTCACCCTCGCCAATTGTTGTATTTGTAGGAATGTAAGAACCCTCAATTATTCCGTCATCAGTGTTTATACCAGCAAGCCCGCCAACATAAGTAAGAGGGTAATTAATAACTCCACTAACTTCTTTTACATTTAAAACGCCAGAAGCAACACAGTCTGTAATGTAGCCACTGTTCTCTGCTACCACAATACCCACGTAACTAGTTCTTGCAGCGAGTTGTACTTGACTACTCAAAACCTTAACGGTCGTGTTTTCAATAGTTCCATAGTTAATTCCAACTAAACCACCAAAATAAGCAAGCGTACCAGCGGAATTGTTTGAACCGCTAGTGTTAAACGAAGTTATTGTCAAGTTTAAGTTCTTTAGCGCACCGTTGTTTATTGCGACTAAACCAGTATATAGGGTCGTTCCACTTTGTCCGTTGCTTATAGTGTATCCCCTAATTGTGCACTCTCTTACTATTTCGCCGTACTCAAACCTGCCGTTTAATGAGCCATTAAACGCATAAACCTCTGTTCCAATTTTGCCTATTGAAGTAAAACCAGAATTTGTAAGGTCAATATTTGAAGCGAGAACGTAATGAAGGTCTAACTCAGCAACCGTATCTATTGCTAGTAAATCGGCACTTGATTTTATTTCAAGTGCAGTTGCCTCACTAAGTCCATCTGCCACTTTTATTACAATTTCGTTATATAAGGCGTAACTTGTAGCACTTATGTAACTGTCTCTTGCCACAACTCTCAAACTTGCAATACCAGCCCTTAATGGGGTTATAAGTCCAGTAGCACTAACCGAGAAGACTGGGTCTAAGTTTGTATCTGTTGGGTCTTGAATATATAAATAATCAACATCTGCATTTGTAGCAGTATAAGGATATGTTTGAACGCTTAATTGTCTTGGAGCCACATTTTCTACTCCGTCTCTTGAGTCTAAGTAAATGTAGCCGTCAGAAACATTGTAAACGGTAATACTCTTTACTTTTATTGCGGTGTGTATTCGCACTACGCATGTTTGTGAATAATAACGGCTATATTCGGTTATGCCAACAGTTATGCTTGCGGTTATAACACCTGAAACAACTACATCTGTTGGAATGGTGGCTTGTACCAAACCATCACCATTTACCGTTAAATAAGGGCTAGAACTTTGCCATACCAAATCTTCCATATTGAAAGTGGCATTTATTGGGTTTATTGAAAGTTCTAGGTTAGCAGTGCTCATACCTAAATCGTAAAAACCTAGACTGTTAGAATCGTACAAGTCTAGTTGAATTGTGTTTAAAGATATTGAATTAATAGGTATGTAGCCCTCAATTACAAAAGTTTTAGTAATAGAAACAATTTGGCTGATTTCGTCGGTCAAATATGCGCGAGAATTTATGGTTACGGTTATTGTAGATAAGCCTATTCCTGTTATTACTATGTAGCCGTTGCTTGTAATTGTAGCAACATTTCTGTTTGAACTGCTGTAATAAATTGCAGTAACGCTTGCGTTGCTTGGGCTTTTTGTAACATATAGGTTTATGCCTGCTCCAATTGCAACAACTGCGTTTTGAACACTCGTATAAGAGCCCGGAACGGCAATAGGGTCTTCAACTGCAACATTGTAGTTTTGCGCAGGGCTTTCCATATTCAAATAAGCATCAATAAGTGCAACATATACTACAATGGTTAATTCCCTTGAAATTCCATTTGCTGTCGTAATAGTAAGAGTTGTCGTGCCCTCATTTAATCCAGTAATGTTGTATATAGGTGCGGTACTAGATGCGGAGGCGATGTCAACAATACCTAACGTGCTAGCAGTAATCGTCATATTGCTATCGTAAGCGTCTGAAGGGGAAACCCCAAATATAACTTGCACCATGTTTGTTTTTTCTATACTTAAACCATCAGGAACAACTACATCTATTGCTCCAACGGTAAGTTGTAAGGTAATTGTGGTAGAAACCTCTGGTTCAGTTCCAAACTCACTGTTTGCAACAAAACTAAGTGGAATGGTGTTTTCAAACTCTTGCACCACTGGGTCTAAGTCTGAACTTATTTGAAGCGCCATTACATAAATTGTCATTCCCCTTGGTAGAAGTGCCTCACCATAGGTATTGGAGTCATCCTCTGTAAGCGAAATAAGCGTGCCGTCAGAATATCTTAAAGCAATTCTATTCATAAAGTAAACTGGAACCCTAATTAGCACTGCCTTACTGTAAGAAGTGCTAGGTGTAGCGGCAACCGTCAAAGGCGCGCCCATATTATTTGAGTAGTTATCAAATATTATCATGTCCCTATCTGCGGTTTGATTGTCTACAGTTACATCGGTAGCAAAATTTACAATGCTAAATGGTATTGTCTTTTCGGCATAAAAACTCTCATAGCCAACCACTTCAACTCTAACTGTAAAATTGCCAGTGCCAAGTGCTAAACTCTCTACCAAACACTTGTTAGATTCTAACTTTGTTGCCTCGGCAATTGATGTATTTGAAACGCTAAATATTACGTTATAGTTTTCATAAGCGGTTACTTCAACAAGTATTTCGCCAGAATCAAAGTTAAGCATATTATTTGCAAGCACAAAAGAACTTAAAGAGTAATCGTACTCTTCAGTAGGTGGTTCCGATAAACTTGCAAGCCAAGCGTCTCGTGCATCTAAAAGTTCTTGTGTGGTTAAAGTAATATCGCTAGCCAAAATTGGCTCAATAATTTTTACAGGAAAAGTAACTGAAAGTGTAGGGTCAGAAATGCTTGTTGCTAGTACAGTTATATTGTCTACAGATTTTTCAGTAACTGTTATTAGTCCAGCCTCGCTAACAGTTACACCACTAGGAGTACCAAAAATAGTATAAGTAATTCCCTTTTGATTTGTATTAGCAGGTAAGAAACTTAAAGCCTGAGTTGTATTGATATTGGCAGAGGTTCCAACCTCAACCGCAAAATTATAACTTGAATTTGCAGAAATCGCCTCAATTCTTTGAATGACAGAGACGCTAACCGTCTTTTCTTTATCTCCCTCTTCACTTCTTATTATTAAATTTGTAGTACCTGTTCTAAGTGCCTTTACTTGTAGCGTGGTCGTTCCATTAGCCGCAGATAATTGCTCAACAGAAATAATACCGCTGCTACTTGTGTTAAAAGTTACATCGGTAGATATTTTATCTGAAACATTGCTTATAGTGGCAGCCACTACTGCAATGTCATCACCCTCAACATTATCACCTAAATTTTGAGGCAAAGTGTAATCCAAATAAAGAACAACCTCATCAGTGCTAACGTCTAGTTGCATCCTATCATAAGCGGTTGTACAGCCAAACATAAGTCCACTTGCACTAAGTAGTAACATTGGAATTATCAATAATGCCTTCTTTAAATTCATAAACAACCTCTTTACTGTTATTCTTATAAGCGATTAAAGGAAAAAAATTACACTTCTCGCAGCCTATTATTGTCTTTATAATAAATTATATTTTAATTGTCTAGCACTTGTCAATTAATTGTACCTCTAAATAATTAATTTCACATAATTATATATACATATATAGGCGCGCAAAAATATGTTTAAAAAAACAAAATGTAAAAATGGTGTAAAAATATATAACTAACCAAAAATTATGTGATATAATACGGCTAGAAAAATAAAGGTGCAAAGATATGAAAAAAATTTTAAGCCAAATGAGAAAGGCTTGCGAAGACTATGAAATGATTAAAGATGGCGACAAAATAGCCGTTGGAATAAGTGGCGGAAAAGACAGTTTAACGCTACTAAAAGCATTAAAAATGTACTCAATATTTAGTCCGCAAAAGTTTACAATTGAAGCCATAATGATAGATATGTTTAATGGAAAGACCGACACCTCAAAACTAAAAGAATGGTGCAAAGAACTAGACATAAATTTACACGTAATAAACAGCAATATTTACGAGGTCTTGTTTGAGGAAAGAAAGGAGACAAACCCATGCAGTCTATGCTCTAAAATGAGAAAGGGCGCCCTAAACGAAAAGGCGTTAGAACTTGGCTGCAACAAGGTGGCACTTGGTCACCACGCCGACGATTTTATTGAAACTTTCTTTTTAAGTATGTTTTATGAGGGGCGTTTGAGTTCGTTCCACCCCGTAAACTACCTGGACCGAACGGGTTTAACAATTATAAGACCGCTTTTATACGTAAAGGAAAAGGACATTGTAAGTGCAAGTAACAGAAACAATTTGCCAGTGATAAAAAATGCCTGCCCTGCCGACAAGCACACCCAAAGAGAATATGTGAAAGACTTATTAAATGACATAAAAAAAGATATTCCTTTTGTAAAGGACAGAATACACAGCGCCCTAATACATACCGAACGCTATAATTTGTTAGATAAAATAAACTATGGAAAAGACGAAGAAGACAATAATTAAAACAAAAAAAACGAGTGGAAATCACTCGTTTTTTAAAATTTATTTTACTACTTCTTCCGTACTTACTGGTTTTTTCTCCTTTCTACTTCTAAAACAATTTTTTGTTTCTTCTGCAGAACTTGCTGGTGTAAACATTATTTCTTTTTTTTCTCTTTCCGAAAGTTTTGTTATTGTGTTTTCTGGAGGAAGTTTTTCGCCAGTCTTGTTTGCATATCTGACGTAAGTTATTATGTCTTCCCTATCAAAAATGTAATCGGATTCGGGTTTTTTAAAGTTTTCAAATTGAAGCACGCCGTTTTTATCAATAAGGTCGTATGGCACTATATTTCTAGATTTCTCAAGTCTTTTAATGTATAAAGTGGTTTCAGATACGAATGCTCTTTCAATGTTTCTTAGTGCAGCGTAATTTATTTCTTTTTTGTTTGCCTCAAATTCGTACGCTTGGTGGTAAAGTATCAATAAGTCTATGATTACAGCCCTATAACCCTTAAATAATTCTGGCTTGTTTGCACCCTTGTCATCAATAAAAGTATTGCCAAAATATTGTCTGCCTATATCAATATTTGTTGAAAGTCTAGATAAAAGCAAATTCTTTTTGTTTTTAATATCTTCTGTGTTTCCGTTGCCTAAATAATGTAGGTCTTTCAAACTTTGTAAAGTTTTTTCATACCATTTTTGTAATTTGTCGCAATGTGCATGTTTGTAATGATTTTTACTGTCTTGTCTACTTGCTGAGATTGCAAGACCCGCAAATAGTGCTGACACTCCTGTTCCTATGCTTGCTATTAGTGCAATTAATAATTCTGTACTCATAAATTGACTCCCTTATTACATTAATAGTTTAACATACAAAAACACAAATTTCAATAGGCAATTTTTTAATTTTACAATAATAAAAACGAGCAACATCTGCTCGTTTTATATTTTACCAATCATCGCCCTCATCATCATCGTCATAGTCGCTTTTATAGTAATCTTCTAAATCGTCCTCTTCGTCTTTTTCGCCGTCATCATAGTCTTCATAAAAGTCGTCTAGTTCGTCATTTTCGTCCTCTTCCTCATCTAAGTCCCACTTTTTTGCCTCTTCTCTTTCGTGTCTCTCAATGCACTCTATTACGTCTTGAACGGTCTTCATTTTTTCCCTGTCACTGGCTTTTACCCAGCAGTTATATTCATCTTCAATGGCACCTATCATCTCATTGATGTCAAACACATCATAGTTAAGGTCCTCTACCAAGTCTGTTTTTGTGTATAAATCCTCTTCATTAAAGCCTAACACCTTAATGAGAAAATTTTTTGTTTTTTCTTTCATAACATAACCCTCCATTTGGAAAATTAAAAATATAATAAAAAACTAAACCAATTAAAGTTTAGCTATTATTAACTATTTAACGTTTTCTAGATATTTAGCAACATCGCCAAGGGTCTTTAAATTAATTGCTTCATCGTCTGGAATGGCAATATTGTATTTTTCTTCTAAATTCATTAACATTTCAACAGTATCTAAACTATCATATCCCAAGTCTTCAACTATTCTAGTCTCGTCTGTAACTTTATCAATCTCTAGCCCTAAGTCTTCGGCCAACTGTTTTTGCATTTGTTTTGTCATAACGCACCTCCAATTAATTACATTAAATTTTACTACAATAAAAAATTTAAGTCTACTATTTAACCAAAATAAAACAAAAAAGACAACATTAAAGTTGCCTTTTTACCCTTTAAATTTATTAATACTTCTTGCCTTTTAGTGCATCTAAATACCTCTTCTCAACGCGTGAAAAGTCTACAACATTCCAAAAGTTTGAAACGTAATCTGGGCGCCTGTTTTGATACTTTAAATAGTAGGCGTGCTCCCAAATATCAAGTGCTAAAATTGGTGTTTGTCCGTCAGTTAATGGCGAATTTTGATTTGGCTTTTTAACAATTTTTAAGCGCCCTAATTCGTCAACAACTAAAAACGCCCAACCACTGCCAAATTGGGTTTTTGCAGCATTTTCAAATTGTTCTTTAAAGACCTCTACACTGCCGAAATCTTTGATAATTGCCTCGTGCAACTTACCACCAATTTCGTGATTATTTGCGCCCAAAATATCAAAGAATAAATTGTGGTTTACATAGCCACCGCCATTGTTCCTCGCTGCGTCTCTAACGCTTTCTGGCACTACTTCATTTACTCTTGCAATAATTTCGTTAGCGGATAATTTTTCTATTCCGGTAACTTCTGCAAGTGCTTCATTGAACTTGTTTGTATATGCTTGATGGTGCTTAGTGTGATGTATTCTCATTGTTTCTGCGTCAATATATGGCTCTAAAGCATCATATTCATAATTTAATTTTGGTAATTCAAATTTCATAATATTCCCTCCTATATTTGTTATAAATATATAACTATGTTATCATAAAAACAATAAAAAGTAAAATAAATTTATATGTTTTTACTAAACTAAATTTTTTAGTGCTCTTTTTAGGTTTTCAGATACCAAATTATCATCGCTTTTACTAAATTTTTTAAGTTTCAAAACCAAATTTTTGTTGCCACTATTGCCTGCAACTAGAATAGTTTGTGGCAATATTTTTTTAACTTTCGCATAGTTTTTACCTATTAATGGCACAAAAATTTCTCTTGTTTTTTGCTCACTTTCAAGTGTTTCAAATAGCACATCATATTGCAAATTTGCCTTTAAATTTTGTGGCATTTCAACGCTTTTTTGTGCCTTATTAAAAGGACAAACCGCTTGGCAAATGTCGCAACCCAAAAGCCTGTTTTGCATACTTTTTGCAATTTCATCGCTGACATAAACTTCACTTTCTTGGTGGTGCCTCAAACATTTATTAGGGTCAAAACCGTCGTCACTTATTGCCCCTGTAGGACAAGCATTTTTACATAAATTACAGTTCGCACAATTCAAATTTACAACGGTATCTGGCTTAGAATAATTAAAGGAGCCCTCTACCTCAATGGCTTGCATAACAAACCTGCTTCCAAGCCCTTTTATGTAGGTTAAAGTGTTTTTGCCTACCCCTACAAAGCCGTTATCTAACACAAATTTTTTGTAATTAAAATCAAACCTATAATTTGCCCTTAAACCAAGTTCAGAGAGCCTTTTTGCAAGTTCCTTCGCCCTATGATAACTAGAGTTGCTTATTAAATAATAGGCATCTATTTGTGCCGTATCTTCCTTATTTTGCATATAAAAAGGAGCGTAGCCAAAAACTAGCATAATTATGCTCTTTCCATTTTCAGTCGGCGCAATAAAAAATGTATCTGTCTCTTTTTTAATTAAATCTAAAATTTGTTGTTCCATACAAAAATTATAGCACAAAAACTGTTTTACCTTCAATTTTTTAATATAGTAATTTGGAATAAAAAAAACAACTTTGAAAGTTGTTTTTAATTGTTTTTATCTTCGTGCGTTTCAGCAACTTCAGCAGTTGTTGTTATACCGCGTTTTAGCATTTGTTTTGCCCTTAGCCTAGCAAGCCACCCTTTTTGAGTAAAGTCCTCCCAGAAACCAATTTTTTTAAGTCTTTCTGCTTTTTTGTCCCCTATTACCATATCGTAAATCATAACAAGTATTCCTTGCAATATGAAAGCATAGTAAACTATAAATCTCCACATAATAATTGCCCAGAAGAAACTACCACCAGTAAACAAGGAAGCAAACATAGCAGAGAATGATATTTCTGCAGCACCAGCACCACCAGGAAGAGGTATGAAGCCAACAGCAAATTCAAGCATAACAATTTTACTTACGATAGGCCACCACATACTTGGGTCAAAGCCATTAAAGGCAGAATAAATGAAGAATGGAATACTACCTAACACTAGTACATAAAGTAGAGATATTATAAGTGAAGCGATTACAACAATTATGTTAGAAGTAAAGTACCTCATACTTTTTTGATATTCTTTAACGAATCTCATAACCTTTCTAAAGGCTATTTCGTAATTTTTTACTATATGCAATTTATTTAATAGTTTAAGCACCCAAATGGTAATACGTGGACCTATTTTTTTACTTACAGAAAGCACCAAAACGCCGCCAAGTAATATAATGTTTAAGCCAACGCCAACGGCTGCCGCTGTAACTACTATTGCGTTGTTGCCTGTAGCACTATAATTTGTAATTAACGCTGCAAGTGCAACGACTACAAATATTATTTGACTGTAGATATACCTTGCAAGTGGAACGCTTGTCGCAATTTGAGACTTAACGCAACGCTTACTAAGGTAATAAATTTGGAAAGGTTGTCCGCCTGAACCAAGCGGTGTAATAAGGTCATAGTATCTACCTATTGCAGATACCTTATAACTTAAAAAATGCCTACTTCTCTTTAAGGTTTTTGTAAGTAGCAAATAAAACCTAGACCAATCCAAAAGGACTAGTAGTGGAAAGCCTAAAAATGCCAAGTACAAATAGTTAAAGTGTGCACTACTGCCTATTAGGTCGCTAAAAGGTTGGAAGCCATAATCGTCTAATTGACCTTTCATAATTAAAGCGATAACGATGATGTTTACAAATAAAAATATTATGCTCCACCATTTCTTTTTGCTTTTTTGAACGGCAACTACTTCGTTTGCACTTTTAATTTGCTCTTGCTCAATATACTTATCGGCTTTTTGATGAGCAATCTTTTCGCGTCTTTGTTCTCTAGACACAAAAAAGGCTATTGTCCATTTGCCCTTAAATGCCTTATATTTAGTTGTATTATTTGACTTTAAATAAGCTTTACGCTTACTCAATTTTTTAAGTCTTTTATATCTTGCTAAAAAAAATCTATCAAGACGATTTACAAAGTCCATTATTGCTCCTTAAAATTTAAGCATAAAATAATATTAACACTTAGTGCCCTTCTTGTCAAACAGTAAATTGTATATGATATCAATTACCCATTACTAATGTAAGAAGTCACAAAAAAACCTTACATTAACTTGTAAGGTTTTTAAATTATTAACCTAAAAGGTCTTGATAGCGAGTCTCATAAATTGTTATATTTGCCTCACTTCTAAGTTGATTGATAAGTCCTGTTTGATAGTCATCATAACTTCTTACAGTAACCATATCATAAATTTTTTGGTACATATTTTTTTCTAGTCCAGCGCTCAACTTGGTGTTGTAAAGTGCAAGTGCGTCAATGTTTAATAAGTCGTTATAATCAACAATGTTTTGAACTGGGTAAGAGTAGAAAATAATGTGATAGCCGTAATCGGTTAGTACAAGTCCGCTCATACTGCCTTCGCCCTCGTAGTATAATGCTCTACTTGCATCGGCAAATTCGGCAACCATTTGGTCTGTAACATTTGTATCTAGGTTTACAACATAAGGAGTTTCTGCGTTAAACATACCGCTGTCTGTGTTGTACTTATAAATAAATTCGTTAAATATTTCTGCTCTTGCTTCAACATCATTTCCAACTGCAGCCAGAGCATTTTGAATTTCGGTCAAAATTTGACTTGCAGATTTTGATTCACCAAACTCTACTCCATTTTCATCTCTTTCTTTACCAGAAATTTGGTTTGCAACTTGTGCCAATTCCAAATTGTATTCATAGTCATCAATAATATTTTTATCGTGTCTGTCTTCAATGTCTGAAATTAAAGCAGTTTGCTCGTCACTGTAAGGAATTAATATGTGGCTTACATATATGTATTCGTTTCCTGAATTTGGATGATAATAAACACTGCTTGCATCGCTAGCCATTGCAGAATTGTATGCGTCCATATCTATTGAATATGTTGCAAAACTGTCTTGTACTAGTTCAATATATTTGTCTAACACTGCCCTGTTTGCTACAGTATCAAGTGTTAAATTGTTGTTATAATATTCTTCAAAATTGCTTATATATTTGTTGCCTTCGTAAATGTCATATAGTCTAGTAAGTTCTCTTGCAAACACTTCATCAGAGTCTGTAGATAAATTTTTCCAACTTTCGCTATTTTTTAATGTTCTAATGTATCTAGTCCATGCCTCGTTTTGAACCCTAATATAAACTGAGTTTTCAAGTCCTGTATTATAATTTTCTCTTACAAAGTCGCCAATAGCTGGAACAACTGGGTCTGCCTCTGCTGCTACTTTTACAATATCACCACTAACCATTGTTACAGTTGGCTCATAAGGTGCAAATGTGTCATAACTTACGCTTGTGTCTTCACTTGTTGCTTCGGTAGGTGAAACTATATTCCACTCAACTTTTATTTCGTCTTCAAGGTCTTTTAACTCGCCATTTATATAATCGTAAACCTCTTGCCAAACAGCATTTTGATCGTATTGGCTAAGTTCGCCCATTTCAGTTTTTGCATACTCTAAAATAAGTTCCCTATTTATTATGCTGTCAATAGTTATTTGCATAAGTTTGTCAGATGTGTAGTTTTCAGAAGAATAAGTATCGGCTATTGAGTTGTACCTGTTTATAAGTTCCTCTTTTGTTATTTCTGTGTCACCAACAGTCATAACAACTGTAGAGTAATACTTGGCCTCATTTATGCTTACAAGGTCACAACCGCTAAGCATACTTATGCTTGCGAATAATATTAATAATAGTACAGAAAATATTCTTTTCACTCCTAGTCTTCTTCCTTTTTTCTAATTTTGCTTTTTAATTATACAAGATAATACCTCTAAAAGCAATTGATTTAAAGACAAAGTATTAAAAACTTTAATATAGTGTCTTGCTTTTTAGCCACAGAATAACCCTTTAAATCAAATTCTATCACTGGATTATCTTCAAATCTTAATACTGCAATATTCCTATTTTGTGCTATCGCAGAGTTGACTTCGGCACTCAATACCTTATCTTTGTCATAAAACTCAATTAGGCATTTGTTGTCGTGTATTATCACCCTTTTTAACCCAACTTTAACGGCTAAATTTTTAATAAAAGCGGCATTTGTTAGGTTTATTACAGACTCTGGCATTTTGCCATAGATGTCCTCTATATTTTTTACCACTTCATCTTTTTGTTTTTCGCTTTCAATTTCGGCTAAATTTGAGTACACCCTAAATCTGTTTTCGTCATCGTCTATGTAACTTGATGGTATGTACGCATTTAGGTCAATATCTAGTTTAACCTCACGTTTTGGTGCGTTCTTTTCGCCCTTTAATTCGCTGACTGCTTGACCCAAAATTTTGCAGTACATATCGTAACCCACGCGCTCCATGTGTCCGTGTTGTTCTCTGCCTAAAATGTTGCCTGCTCCCCTTATTTCTAGGTCGCGAAGGGCAATTTTAAAACCAGAGCCAAGTTCCGTAAACTCGTTTATTGCTTGCAATCTCTTATAAGCAGTTTCGCTTAACGCCTTTTCTTTTTCGTAGGTAAAATATGCGTGACCTAGCCTATCGCTTCTGCCTATTCTGCCCCTTAATTGATACAACTGACTAAGCCCAAGTTTGTCGCTATCTAAAACGACTAAAGTGTTGGCGTTTGGTAGGTCTATTCCGTTCTCAATTAGCGTCGTTGCAAGTAGTAGTTCAATCTTGCCATCATAGAGTTCTTTAATGGTGTTTTCAAGTTGTTTTTTATCCATTTGCCCATGCGCAATTTTCATTTTAACCCTTGGAAGTAGCGCCTTTAACTTTTCAAAAACGCTGTAAATTGTATCAATTCGGTTGTTTATTACAAGCACTTGTCCGCCCCTAAGCATTTCCCTATTTACGGCATCTATTAAAAGTGCATTTGAGTACTCAGTCACATAGGTTTGTATTGGAAGTCTGTTGCTTGGAGGTGTGTCTATTAGGCTTATGTCTCTTATTCCTATCATAGACATATGTAGTGTCCTTGGTATTGGTGTAGCACTCATAGTTATTACGTCAACATTCTTTTTTAACTCTTTTATTTTTTCCTTATCGGCAACTCCAAAGCGTTGTTCCTCGTCTAAAATAAGTAAGCCTAAATCCTTAAATTTTACGTCTTTACTTAGCATTCTGTGAGTGCCACAAAGCACATCAATTTTGCCTTCTGATAAATTATCAATTACTTGTTTTGCCTCTTTTGCAGTCTTAAAACGACTAAGGCTTTCAACATTTACCATAAAGTCTTTCATGCGAGCGACGCAGGTGTTGTAGTGCTGTTCCGCCAAAATTGTGGTGGGTGCCAAAAAGGCGACTTGCTTGCCACTTAAAACGGCTTTAAAGGCACCCCTCAAAGCGACTTCGGTCTTTCCATAACCCACATCGCCACATATCAACCTATCCATAATTTTTCCGCTTTCCATATCGGACTTAATATCGTTAATTGCCTTTATTTGGTCCTCTGTTTCGGTGTATGGAAAAGTCTTTTCAAACTCCTCTTGAAGTAGGCTATCGGTTTCAAATTTAAAGCCCTTTGCCTTTTCGCGCTCGGCGTATAATTTTAACAAATCAAACGCCATTGTCTTTACGCTTTCTTTAACTCTTGCCTTTACTTTTGCAAATTCGTTGCCACCAAGTTTGTTTAGTTTAGGTTCTTTTTCTGAACCAACAAAACTGCTTATTAATTCAACTTGTTCGCTAGGCAAATAAAGCATGTCTCCGCCAGCATACTCAATTAAAATATAGTCCTTTTCATAGCCTGAAAGTTTAAGCCTTTCTATGCCTACACATAAACCAATTCCATGTACTTCGTGCACGACGTAATCGCCCACTTTTGGCATTGTAAACACAGTTTTTTTACTCGTATTTTTTACTTTTTTTGCGGTTTTTTTGCCAAAAAGTTCACTGCTACCAATTACTACTAAATTTTCTTCTTTAAAAATTGCACCAAAATTTACCCTGTGGGTAAATATATTTATATGCCCTTTTTTAAGTTGATTTAAGGTATTTATTATGTCGCTGTCTAGCAATTTTTCTTTTAAAAATTTTTGCAAATAAACACTTGAGGAACTGTTTTCTGCGCATAAAATTACAGTGTCTTTTGCCTTTAAAAAACCTTTCAAATTACTTACAAGTAAGTTATAATTATTTGAATAATTTATTGTTGGGGCAACCTTAAAACTAAAAACTTCATCTGGTTTAAATAAGTTATTTGAAGTCAAAATATCGTGGTAAGCAAGTTTTGTGTAGCCTTTTAAAATTTTAAATATTTGCTCTTTACTAAAATAAAAATCCTTGTGTTCCTCTACTACTTCGCCTGCTTTTATTAAGTTTTTTATGCTCTCTTCAAACTCTGTAAAATTGAGTTCTAATTCAGCCAAAATTTGCTTTGTGGAGTTAAAAACAACTAGGTCATTTTCGCCAAAATAGTCTAAAATGCTTGCCGAATAATTGTCAATAAAAGGTAGCGCCCACGCTAGACTAATACCCCTGTTATTAAACCCTAAATTTAATAAAATATCTTCAACTATATTATTTAAACGCACCAAATAATTTGGTTGCAGTGCGCTTTTTACAACAGAATCTCTTATGTCTTCTTTTAACTTTTCAAACTCGTCATCTTCAATAAAAATAAGGGTGTTAGGGCTTATTTGAACCTCTTTTACCTCGTTTATTGTAGTATAGGTAACGGCGTTAAAAGTCTTAATATTTTCAACTTCGTCAAAATAAAATTGCACCCTATAAGGAAGTGTGGCGTTGGTTGGAAAGATGTCTAAAATGTCCCCTCTTAGGCTAAAGTCGCCCTCTGTTTCAACCATTGCTTGGCGCTTGTAGCCCATTTTTATAAGTTTTTTTGTAAGTTCGTCTAGGTCGTAAACTATGCCATTAGAAAGGCTTAAAATATTCTCTTTAAAAACGCTTTTTTTAGGCAATTTTTGCAGTAAAATTTCTGGCGTTATAATTAAAATTTGAGCGTTGTTTTCAACCAAATTAAATAGCGTTTCATAGTACTCGTTTATGCTGTCATTTTTTTCTGCCGTGTGGTAAATGTAGCCCGCCAACTTGTAGGAAATTACATCAACTTTTTTGCCTATTGCAACAAATTGCTCTTTTAAATTTTGAGCCTCTTTTGCGTTTTCCGCCACCAACAAAATTTTGTGTTTAAGGCTACTCAAAAACAGTACCCTATCAGAGGTTAGAGTGCCAAAAACGCTGACGCTTAATTTTTTATTAACAGCGTCATAAAGTTTTAAATAATCGCTCTCTACATTTAACTCTTCTAAGATTTGTTTTAACATATATTTTCATTAAAAAACAAAAGTTAGCTAATACTTTTGTTTTCTAGTTCTCCGTTTGCTTTAATAAATTGTTCTATTAGCGTAATAGCATTTTTAATTGCTGGCTCTAACCTATCTTCACCAAGTTTATCAATTTTACTTAAAACATAGTCTGCAAGGTCTTGCCCCTTTTTTAGTTCTTGACCTATGCCAACTCTAATCCTTGGAAATTCTGCCCCATTAAGGTTTGTAACTATATCTTTCATACCGTTATGTGTGCCTGCACTGCCCTCGTTTCTAAACCTTATACTGCCTATAGTTAAGTCAACATCGTCAAATATAACTAAAATGTGTTTGGCGTCTATTTTAAATTTTTGAGACAACTTTCTAACGCTTGTTCCGCTCAAATTCATAAAGGTTTGAGGCTTGGCTAAAATAATTTTTTCGTCAAATAATTTGCCCTCATATATGAGTGCATCGCCCTTAGTTTTATTTAAGGTAATTGCGTTCTGTTTTGCAAGTTCGTCAATTACTTTAAACCCAACATTATGATATGTGTTTTCGTAATTTTTACCAGGGTTGCCTAGCCCAACAATTAAAAACATATTTTACACCTTTTAATTTTTATAAGTCCTCTCTACCAATAAAAGACAAGTGTTTAACGGTAGAGTTTTTAGTTAATTTGCCCTTTTTAAAGTCCACAAAACTGCCGACTTTGCAGTTATCTTCTAATATGCTCTCTTCTTTCATAACCACGAAAGGTCCAACTTCGCACTTTTTGCCTACAATGCTGTTATAAATGTGACTAGCGCTTACAGTTGCACCCTCTAAAATGTAAGAATCTTTTATTACATTGTTCTCTTTTAAAGTTACTCCGCTCTCTATATAACTATTGCCATAAATAAAGTTGTTTGGGTAAATTGTTACCCCCTCTTCAATATTTACTTGAGAGTCTATATATGTATTTGCCGTATCAATTATTCTTATGCCCCTTTTAAGGTGATAAGATAATATGCGGTTTTTTAAAATATCGCTAACTAGTCCAAGTTGTTTTAAATTATAGGCTGCAATAAAATCTTCCTCTTCAAAATAAGCAACTTGTGGGTTGTAAATTTTATCTATGGTCTTTAAATACTCGGTTTCAAAAACATAGCCCCTAGTAAGTTTTAGTGCACTTAAACCCTTAACTGTAACATATTCTATAATCTCTAAAAATGTCTTTCTCTCCAAAAGTGGGGTATCTGAATAAAATACAGCGGTATACTTTTTATCGCCCAAATGCGGTTTAATTACAGATACAACATCATCTGTTAAATTTGCCTTAACCTCTTTAACTTTGCTGCCTTCAACGGCAAACTTAATCCAGCCAAGCATACTGTTGCCAAATAGTTTAATATCGTAACTATTTTCGCGTGTGTGAAAAGTTTTGTTATCTACTAACAAAATTATTACGTCTGTATCTTTATTAATCAATTCAACTTGTTCTTTTTCTTCCATAGTTCTTTCCTTTTATCAGCCTCATTTTAATATAATTAATTGTTTTTTGCAACTTTTTGCCTTTTTTCTTTAAAAAAGTTTGTTAATAGCGAACCACACTCTTCTTCCATTATACCACCAACAAGGTTTGGTTTGTGATTTAATTCTTTTACTTCGGCTAAATTTATTACGCTTCCAAAGGCACCACTTTTAGGGTCTTTTGCACCAAAGTAAACGTTTTTTATTCTTGAATTAATAATTGCGCCAGCGCACATTGGGCATGGCTCTAATGTAACATAAATGTCGCAATTTTCAAGGCGCCAACTTTTAAGTTTTTTGCAAGCCTTATTTATTGCAACTATTTCTGCGTGCAAAAGTGCGTTTTTATTTTTTTCTCTTTTATTGTGCCCTCTACTTATTATTTTGCCATCGCAAACTATTATTGTGCCAACTGGAACCTCGTCTTTTTGTAGTCCCTTAGTTGCTTCATAGAGTGCAAGTTTCATATATTCTTCGTTCATTTTACACCTTTTATTTGTGATAGGTTTTATTGTTAATTATGCACATAGCCCTATATAACTGCTCCAGCATAATAACCCTCATTAATTGATGTGGAAAAGTAAAACTAGAAAATGATAACTGTAAGTTACAACCCCTACTAAACTCATCATCTAAACCGTTTGAACCACCAATAATAAAACTTATTTCAGAAACGCCAGAGGTCGCTAGTTCATCAATTTTTTTACTAAACTCCTCACTCGTCATTGACTTACCTTTAATTTCAAGCGCAACCAAAAAGCCCTTTGCCCTTTGTTTTAAATCCTGCGCTTCAATTTGCTTTGCTTTATTAATTTCACTGGCACTTGCATTATTTGAAAGTGCACTTTCACGCACTTCTATTAGGTTGACTTTTGCGAATGGTTCAAGTCGTTTAATATATTCTTTGGTTGCGTCAACCAAATATTTTTCTTTCAAAGTGCCGACGCTAATTATGTTAAAAGTTATCATACAACACCCCAAATAAATGTGAATATTGTAATGGTTACGCCCAAAAATATGCTAGCGTAAAAGAATAGGTTTTCTAAAAGTGTTGGCTGATATTTATCTGCCTCACTCGCTGGTATTAATAAATCTACTGGCGACTTTATTTGAGAAAAGTCAGGCAGTAGTGGTTTTAGTTTTTCAGAAAGCACCATATTAACGGCGGCAATTTCAGCAGCCTCTGGCGCCTTTTCGTCCGTAAAAATTTGAGAGTCCAAAGTTCTCTCCACTTTTTCTTGAATATTCTGCAAATTTTTGACCGTGTTTTCCTTATACAGTTTTAGTATCAAAACAAATATTCCTATAACCAAAAGTCCAAGGAAAACAAATGTAGTCATAAATATAATTAGTGGGTTGCTAGCCTGCAATATGTTGTTTACATAGTCATAAAAGTTGCCACCTGGTAGCCCACTTGATGCCGCGTACACCAAATATACATTTATTGCGTTATTCATAAAGTGCACGAGCATAGCAGGGAAAATACTGCCACTTACAGTCGCAACAGTACCTATTAGCCCACCCATTACAATGGCATAAAACACTTGGCTAATATTTAAGTGCATAAGACCAAATAAAAGTGCCGAATAAACAATTGCCCTTTTATAGCCAATTTCCTTAGCGTATCCCCTAAGTAGCACGCCTCTATGAGTAATTTCTTCAAATATACCGGGTAGAACAGCAACAAACAAAATGCCTGTAATAAACTCCAAAAATGTTGAGTATCCTGAGCCACTGCCACTGCCAGTTGGGTTATATCCAAAGAAAGATATTATGCCATTAAATACGGTTGAAACCGCAAGATTTAAAAAGAAGGCAAGAAAGCCAATAAGTAAAGCCGTTACAACGGTGTTTGAACTAACCCTTTTAAAGCCTATATCCTTAAAGGTATTTTTAACTCCCTTTTTGAAAAATAATAGCGATAAGCCGATAGGTAAAACAAACATTACTCCCAGTTGAATTATAAGAGTGAATACATTGCTTGCAACCTCTGAACTTAGCCCATCAAAAATGCCAACACTGCTCAAAATTCTAACCGCTACGAAAGTGGCTATTGTAATGAAGTATATTAAATTGGTTTTAAATAAAGCCTTATTCTTCATATTTTACTTCCTTATTATAAATATGCCACAAAATTTGCAATCCACAAAAATAATCCTATGACTAAAGCATAAATGATTTTTTTATTTGTACTTTTTTCTTTTGCTACATTTAGTTCTTTTTCTAGTTCAAGTTGGTCTTCTGTTAGTTCTTCCTCACCGCTTATTTCCATAGTTGGAAGTTGCATTTTTTCGTCAAATTCTTTACTTAAAGTGCTAGATTTTTTAGAAACAAATTTTAAAAGTTTAAACAACAAGAACACAACTACTACTCCGCCTAAAGCATATAAAAATGGCTCAATGTAACTAAACCAGCCACTAAATGAAAGTGTAGTGTTTGTGCCTATTCCAGACGCCTCGTAATAGAATGTTATCATTATGATGACAAAATTATTGACAAAGTGTAAGACTATTGAGGACCACAAACTTCCTGTAACATAGACAGCATACGCAAGTAAAACACCAATTATTATTTGATATACCGTTTGCTCTATGCTAAGGTGCATCAAAGCAAAAATTAACGCACTAAAAATGATGGCCTTTTTTATGCCAAGTTTTTTAAGTCCATTAAAAACTATGCCTCTAAAAAGCAGTTCTTCAAACACTGCTGGTAAAAATGCAAAAGCAAATAGACCAACAAGTAGTCCATCAACTGTCGTTAAATCAAATGGCAGTTCGCCAGTCGTTGAATAGCCAGTAAGTCCTATTAAATAGTCCACCAAATTGATAAGTGGTGAAAATAAAAATAGAGTGGCAAGTGCAATTAAAATTAAAACGAGTATTTGCTTAAACTTTATTGGTACATTTATTTTTGTTGCCATCTTCCAATCTATTTTTTTTATAGCGTTATAGCCAAAAAATATCATTAGGAAGGCAATTTGTGCTAAACATAAAGACAGATAGTCAAAAATTACGTAATTTATGACTACCGAATATTCTACGCCAGACATAGTGGCAATAAAAGATGCCAAAAATCCAAGTAAAATGCCAAATATTTGTGGCAACAAAATAGCATATAAAAATATGCTTGCGCTATCGTCCTTACTATAAAGTCTCTTATTGTAAACTTGCATATAACCTCGTTCAGTAATTTTTTAGTAAAAATATTTCTTATTTTATAACTTATTATATATTAATGCACCAATTAAAGCAAACAAAAAACGCTCTACTTATTTTTAAGAATAGAGCGCCCTTAATTTATTTTAAATTAAAAATATTGCCAATTTTGTCTTGTGGCGCCACATCAATAAATATGTGCTTGCCCTCAATTATTCCGTATTTATTTAAAAAGTCCCTAACCGTTTCAAAAGCAATTTGTGGAGTATTGTTTTGCTCGCTTAAATGTGCAAGCACGACTTGTTGAACGCCACAGTTTACAAGTTCCAAAAGCACTTGACCCGCGCTCTCGTTAGATAAATGTCCCTTATTGGAAAGAATGCGCCTCTTTAAATATGATGGGTATTTAGTGTTCGCCCTAAGTGCACTAATATCGTGGTTTGCCTCCAAAATTAGTAAGTTGCTGTTCTTTAATTTTTCAACAATATTTTTAGTGGCATACCCAAGGTCTGTCGCTATACTTACCTTGCTCCCTTCATTATAAAGGCTAAAACCAACACAATAACTAGCATCGTGAGGAAGTTCAAAACTCTCAATAATTAGGTCGTTTATTTTAAATGGATCAACAAAAAATTCTTCCCTCTCGTCAAGTTTTATTTTGCCAAGTTTATCCTCCAAAATGCCCCACAAATTAGAGTGTGCGTAAATTTTTGTACCATATTTTTTGTTGAAATTTGCTACACCCTTTATGTGGTCTGAGTGCTCATGCGTTATTATTATTGCGTCAATGTTTGAAGCCTCAACACCTATAAGATTTAGGCGTTTTTCAAGTTCGCTTATTGTAAAACCAGCGTCTATTAAAATTTTTGCGCCGTCTGTTTCAATATATGTTGAATTGCCCTTACTTCCGCTTCCTAATGTTACTACTTTCATTTGTTTGTCCTTTTAATTACAGGCTTTATTGTAACAAAAAATATTGTTTTTTGCAATCACATTACTAACTTTAAAGTAAACAAAAATAAATATATTGACAATGAAAATATTTGACAATGTTGGCACTTTTCTATATTGTTTAAGTTGTAACCGCAATTTTGTTTTTAGCAAAATGGTTTATTAACTTGAATAATTTTTATTTACAGTTTATAATGTGATTACAAAATAAATTATAGGAATAATATAAATGAGCTTTTGTAAACTTTCTAGCGAATTTGTAATAAACTCGTCCACGAACATAGACAATGTGTTCATAAACGAATATTTGCCTAGCGCACCAGACTCTTGCGTTAAGGTTTTTTTGTATGGGCTTTATAAATGCGGCCACGCAACAAGTGGAGATAACTCTATTGAAAGTTTTGCAAAAGTGCTAAATTTAAGCGCAGAGGACATTGAAAGTGCCTTTTTATATTGGCAAGAACAAGGCTTAGTGCAAATAATAAGCACCGACCCTATTGAAGTAAGGTACTTACCTATAAAAGCCTCTTTAAACAAAGTTAAAAAGTTTGATGAAGCAAAATATGCAAGTTTTAATTTAGAACTACAAGAGATTATTGAAAACAGAATGATAACTCCGACAGAGTACCAAGAATATTACAGTCTAATGGAAATTTTTAAACTAGAACCAACCGCACTTATTATGATAATAAAATATGCGACAGAAATTAAAGGTAAAAACGTCGGCTATAAATACATAACTACAATAGCAAAAAACTGGGCTTATGAGGGAGTGAAAACCGCAGCAGAAGTTGAAGAAAAGTTACTAGAATTTGAGAGTAATAGCGGCCACATTTTAGAAATTTTAAAGATTTTAGGCGTACATAGACCAGCATCTTTTGAAGAAAGGCAAATGTTTATTAAATGGACTAAGGAATTTGACTTTTTATTAGATGATATTTTACTAGTGGCAAAAACATTAAATAAAAAAGGTGGAATGAGCGCACTTGATGCTAAACTAGCAAAATATTATGAACTAAAACTTTTAAGTTATACCGAAATTAAAAGTTACGAAAGCGAAAAAGACAATATGTATTCCCTTGCTAAAGACATAACCAAAAATATCGGCGTGTATTACGAAAATTTAACCCAAATAGTAGAGACTTACATTGCAGATTGGTTAAAGAAAGGCTACTCAAATGAAACGCTTTTAAACATTGCAGAATATTGTTTTAAACACAGCATAAGAACGCTTGAAGGCATGAATAATGTAGTGTTAAAATTCTATAAGTTAGGTCTAGTAAACCTAGAGAGCATAGAGCAATATATTGCAGAATTAATAGATACAGATAATCAAATAAAGCAAGTTTTAAATGCTTGTGGGCTTTTAAGAAATGTTAACAGTTGGGACAGAGACTATTACAAAACTTGGACTGCAAATTGGAACTTTAATTTAGACATTGTTATGTATGCCTGTGAACTTGCAGTTGGCAAATCTAACCCAGTCCAATATGTAAACAAAATTCTATCTAGTTGGCACGAAAAAGGCATAACAACACTAGAAAAAGCAAAGGAAGAGTCTGTTAGCCTAACTGCCACTACTATAGCAACAACAAAAAAAATGAGGTCAAGAAATTATTCAAATGAGGAACTAAATGCTCTATTTGACAATTTAGACGAGGTTGATATTTAATGAGTAGAGAAGAAATTATTAGACAACTAAATAATGAACTCGCTTTAAAAAGAAAAAGAGCAGAACTTTTTGCCGCCCAAAATAAGGAAAAGGCTTTTGAAATTGACGAATATGCAAAACTTGATAAAAAAGAAAGAGAGTTAGTTCTAGACATATCAAAAGCAAACTTCAAAAAAGAAAACGCAACAGCGCTTGAAAAAGAACTAGCAAAAGTGCAAGCGCAAAAAAACAAAGTTTTAATAGAAAATAACATTGACCCAACTACCCTAATCCCTAGCTATGAGTGTAAAAACTGTAACGATACAGGAATAGTGAATGATGAATATTGCAACTGTTTTAAACAAGCACTAAATAATAAACTTATGCAAGAAAGCCAAATAGATTTAGACTTGGTTCCACTATTAAAAGACTATAACCTAGCGGTTTTTGAAAAAGAATCAATAGAAACATTTTCAAAGGTGGTAGATTTTTGCCAAAAGTTTGTAAATTCCTTTCCAAATTCAAAGGTTAAAAACGTAATTTTTAGCGGAGAAACAGGGACAGGTAAAACATACTTAACAAAAACCCTTGCAAAAGAGGCAATTTCAAAAGGCTACAACGCTTATTATGTTACCGCTTTTAACCTAAACAATACCCTTTTAAAATATCACACAACATTCTCTGACGATAAACTATATATTTTAGAGCCGATATTAAATAGCGACCTATTGATTATTGACGACCTGGGCATTGAGCCTGTACTAAAAAATGTAACAATAGAGTACTTGCTTTTAGTTATAAACGAAAGACTACAAAACAATAAAAGCACAATAATAAACACAAACCTAAACCCAGACCACATACTAGACCGCTATGGCGAGCGTATATTTAGCAGGCTTATGAATAAGCAAAACAGTATGCTAATAAACATAGCGGGTAAAGATTTAAGACTTAAAAAACATTAATACATTTAATTAAAATTTATAAAAACAGCAATAATTTGCTAAAAAATGTTAAAAAACAACGCAAAAAGCGTTGTTTTTTATGTAAAAACCCTCAAATTTAACTTATTCACACAAATTAATATTTGATTGGGGCTCATCTCTTGCTTTATGTATTTAGTAATACTTGCATATAAACAAACCCTGCCATTGCAAGTAGAACACCAAAATACTGATACTTATTAATTTTTTGTTTTAGTATTATTGCCGAAAATATTGTAACCCCTACACCCATTAGTCCCATAACAAACATATATATTGTCATAGAGTCTTTTAAAATTTCCATTAAAGCGAGTTGACTAACTACGTGCACAAAACTTTGGAAAGCGTATGGGCTTAAACTTTCTTTAAACCTTGATAAATCTGGTCTCAAAAACATTAAGCCATAAAAACTTGTCAAAAAGGCACTAAGCATTATCATAGTTTCTTTATTGATAAAGTTTGCATTAAGTAAATGCTGTTGTTGATAAGGGTAAGTTATGTTAAGTATAACTAATAACACCAAAATAATAATTGTCGCTGTATTTTGCTTAAGGTTAATTTTTTTATTTGTAAATATATTTAGAACAAATAGTATTCCTAAAATAAAGAGGGCAATCGCTACAATAACTTGAACCGAAAAAGCAAGATGCCCTAAAAACATTTCTATTGCTAAAATAAATACCATACTTATTTTCATTAATATGTTTAATAAATAAATTGCACTATCTTTCAATACTTTGTTAAATAAAACCACACATGTAATATGCACTGCTAAAAACAATACTAAAAAAAATAAGGCTTCTATAGTAAACACTAAATGAAAATCAAAAAAAACCTTACTGAGATCGGCCGTGCCGATTGTAAACAATTTATATATAACATTAACAATATATGTAAAGATAAATGTAAGTAAAAATCTTACAAAAACATGAAGTTTAGGTCCGAATTTTTTTACAGTATATTCTTGGCTAATTTCCGTAGATATTCCAAAAACAAGGGCCAGTAGGGGTAATGCTAATAACATATAGTTTCCTCTTCATTAAAATATTGTTTTTAAAGTATATATTTTATTAAAATTATATCTATTCCATTAAACAATGTCAATTAGTAATAAAATTTTATTATTTTAGTAGAACAATTAAAAAAAATATGTTAGAATAAGTAAGTCAAAAAAATATGCTGTTGTAGCTCAGCTGGTAGAGCACTGCCTTGGTAAAATCAAAAGACCACATTTTACAACTGTCCTACAATCACTCATAAATAACAAACAGAGCACTATTCTAACACCCTAAAATTGAATAAAAAATCAACTAAAATTTCATACGCTGATGTGGCTTAGTGGTAAAGCACTGCATTGGTAAGGAAATTTAACGCCCTGCATAGCCCTGAAAAATTTAATAAAATATACCAAAAAAATCTTTGTGCTGATGTAGCTTAGTGGTAAAGCACCACATTGGTAA
>JBFXFT010000001.1:154134-172282 GCA_050178795.1 Spirochaetales bacterium | reverse complement strand
CTTTTAATCAAGGTGTCCCGCGTTCGAGTCGCGGATGGGTCACCATTAAACATTTCTTTGGCAAATTACTTCGTTTCTAACAAACTTACTCAGACAGTCACATATTAAATATATGCTCCTGCCTGAATTAAATTTGTTGAGCCTTGTACTTTGCTCAAATAAATGCTTAAATATAAAGTTTAATAAAATACTAAATTTTATATTTAAAACTTACTTTTAGTAGAGTATTAAATTTAAGTTAAGTAAAATCTTTAAAAAATAAGTTGATTTTTAAATATAGATAGGTTAATATTATTGTAGTAAAAAATCACTTTACCATGCGGATGTGGCGGAATTGGCAGACGCGCTAGACTTAGGATCTAGTATCTACGATGTGGGGGTTCAAGTCCCTTCATCCGCACCAAAGAAAAACAAGTTGAAAGACTTGTTTTTTATTTACAAAAATTAGGACTTGAACGGCGCGTAAAGCAAATAGTGCTGAGCACTGTTTGTAGCGACTGGCGTGAAAGCGGACGGACTTTTTACGCATACATACAAGCGGAGCAAGTCCCTTCATCCGCACAAAAGAAAAACAAGTTGAAAGACTTGTTTTTTATTTACAAAAATTAGGACTTGAACGGCGCGTAAAGCAAATAGTGCTGAGCACTGTTTGTAGCGACTGGCGTGAAAGCGGACGGACTTTTTACGCATACATACAAGCGGAGCAAGTCCCTTCATCCGCACCAAAGAAAAACAAGTTGAAAGACTTGTTTTTTATTTTTAATAATGTGTTGTTCTGTGGGGAAGTTGTGTGTTAAAATTGGTTTATATTTAATTTAACGGGTGTGCAAAAACTAAACGGGGGTGAAAAAACTATATGAATAAAATAGTAGAGTTTATAAGAAAAAAATATGAAGATAATCATAAAAAAGAAAAAGATTATGTTTACGACAGAATGGGCATTCTGGCATTTTTCATTTTAGCAATTGTTTTATTAATTACTGCTTTTTACGTGTTATTATACCAAAACGATACTGAGACATTCAATATAATAATATTATTTGCTTCAATTTTTGTAGTTGGTATTATTTTGAATAGATTTATAATATTATTAATATGCGGCAAAATCAAATATGAATATTCAATTAATGATATAATAGGAATTATAGTTGTAGCATTGGGATTTATTTTTTTGAATTGGTTATTCTCTTTTACTAATTTAATTTGGTTATTTGTACTAAAGTTAGCACTAATAATTTTCTGGATATCCAATTTATTATATCTTTTATACGTTTTTTTTGATTTATTAATTCCAGCAGGCGATAGAAAATTTTATAAAAATTTCTTTTTAGTACTACTAAATATTATTACTCTTGTAGCCGCAATAATGGCGATTTTAGGTTATCAATTACCTATAGAATAATTATTAATTAGAGAATTTTTTATAATTTATTTTTGTGTATTGCCGTTTTTAGAGTTGTGTGTTAAAATTGGTTTAGATTTAATTTTTTAGGTGTGGGTTTTATGAATGCAAAAATAGTTTATAATGATTCTTTTAAAGAATTGGTGCTTACTGACGCTCAAGGCGTTTTAAAAATTTGTGTATATACCGATTATCTTTTTACGCTTGAAAAGGCTAAAAAAATTGACAACACAGTATGTTTTAAAATAGAGAATGGCAGCGAATACTACAACTTTTTTTACAAGTGGTACAAAAAGTTAGATGATTCCCCTTATTTTTGCAAAAAGGACAAAACTAGGACAAAACTTATTTTTAAGGGAGAGGCACCTGCAAACATTAAAAATGATAGTCTAGAAGTAGATTTAGTAAATGGCGACATAGAACTTAAATTTGTTTTAAACAAAGAATATGATTTTGGCTGGAATAGTGGTCTAGGCGATGTACTAATTAGGGGGCTTGATGGTGGGTCAGCCTACAAGCCTTTTGGCATACTAGCACCTACAAACCAATTACTATCACAAATTGAAGAGTATGAAAACAACAAAGGGCTTGAATTATAGTTTTTTAATAAGAGTAAAAAACAGTCTAATTGGCTGTTTTTTAATTTTTTGAAAACATTTACTAAGGCTATATATTTTATTAGGTTTACATTTTTTGTTGTGCTAAACTTTACATACATAAAGTTGCAATATTAAATTTAACAGAGGTGAATTATGGGTGGCAGTGCAAAGAAATACAACTTAGACTTTGAAGAAATGATTTATGACGGCTTTGGTACAGGTTTTGCTGTCTGTGAAATGCTATACGATGATAATGGCATTCCAAACAACTTTAAGGTGTTGTTTATTAACAAAAAGGCAAGCGAAATTTTGCTCGTAGGTAAAGAAGCAGAGGGCAAAACTATTAGGGAGTATGTCCCAGACATTGACCCCATGTGGGCGAAGAACTTTTACATTACTGTTAAAACGGGCAAGGAAGTCAATTTTAAAGGTTACTCAACCTATACAAATAAAAATTTAGAGGTTACCAGCATAAAGGTAAGAGATAATATTTTTACAATAGAAATTAAAGATATTACAGATAAAGTAATACTTAGTAAAGAGTTAGAAAATAGCAAGGAAAGGCTTACTTTAACGCTTGAGAGCATAGCAGATGGCGTAATGGCGTCAAATAAAAGTGAAGACATAACTTTCTTTAATAAAGCAGCAGAAGATATTACAGGTTTTAAAGCAAAGGACATTTTAGGGTTAGCAAACGAAAATGTTTTTAATATTAAAAACAAAAACACAAATAAACGTATTTTTATAAAGAGCGAAGACCTAATGAATAATCCAATAAGAATAAACGCAGAAGACGGCGTAATTTTAAGACTCTATAACGGAGAATGGTTGCCTATTGAGGCTACAGCAGCCGTAATTAAGGACAAAGAAAATCAATCTTCTGAAGGGTCTATTATTATTTTTAATGACGCGACAAAGGAGTTGGAATCAAAAGAAAAAATAGGCTATTTGATTACACATGACTATTTGACAGGCGTATATAACAGATACTATTTGGAAGAAAAATTTAAAGAATATGTAAAGACAAATCAATTTCCAATTTCCATAATAATGGGCGACGTAAATGGTCTAAAATTATATAACGATGCCTTTGGGCACGAGGCAGGAGACAATTTATTAAAAATGATTGCTTCAACCTTGGGCGAGTGTATTAGAAAAGAAGATATTTTAGCAAGGACAGGTGGAGATGAGTTTACAATTTTACTACCTAAAACAAATAGTCAAATTGTCGCTAAAATAAATAACCGAATTGAAACATTATGTTTAAAAAACAGTACAGAATTAATGACGCTTTCTATAGGAACTGGCTTTGCAACTAAAAATACAAAAGACGATGATGTCAATTTGATGAAAGAAGCAGAAGACGCAATGTATAGCGCTAAACTTCAACACGGAAAGAGCGCAAGGAGCAATTTAATAGCGTCATTAGAGAACGCTCTTGCAGAAAAAAGTCCAGAGACTAAAACACATACAAACAATATGCTTACTATCATCAACAAAATAATGAATAGGCTACATTTATCTGCTGAGCAAGAAAACAACTTAAAGATTGCAATTAGACTACACGATATTGGCAAAGTTGCGGTTGATGAAGAAATACTTACAAAAACTGGCAAAGTAACAAAAGAAGAATATGAGGTTCTTAAAAAACACTCTGAGGTTGGTTACAGAATTTTAAACTCTGTAGACGAACTAAAATATGTTGCTTACATTGTACTTTGTCACCACGAGCATTGGGATGGCAAGGGCTACCCAAACAATTTGGCGGAGGAGGACATACCATATCTTTCAAGAATAATTAGTTTTATTGATGCTTATGAGGTTATGATAAACGGAAGGTCATATAAAGCGGGCAAGACTAAACAAGAAGCCATTGACGAAATTAAAAGGTGTTCTGGCACTCAATTTGACCCAAATCTTGCCAAATTAATAATAAACATATTGGAAGAAACGCCAGAGGTTTAAATAATTTACATATAATTTATTTGTGGAAATAATAAGATATGAAGAAACACATTACAATAAATAACAAGGTTTTTAAAATAGTTTCTATACTACTTGCAGCCACAATAGGTGCTGGCTTTGCTAGCGGTAGAGAGGCAATGACATTTTTTAGAGAATATAGTGTATTCAACTATATTCTTTTGTTTGTTGTTTTTATTGGACTTGCTTTTATGATGTATGTCTTTGCTAGATTGGGTGGTTTTTTAAAGGCTAGTGAAGCCACTGAAATTAACAAGGTAGTGTTTAAAAAGTTTTCACCTATTATGAATATTTTAATCCCATTAGGGTTGTTTGGCACACTATTTGCCATGATAGCAGGGCTTGACAGTGTTGCAATTTCTGTAATACCAAATTATAGTTACAGTTTGCCTTGGCTAAGTCTACTAATAAGCACAGTTGTAATTGTAATAGTTAGCGGTGGACTAAAAGTCGTTTTAAACGCAACCAGCATAATTATGCCAGTGGTTTTAATCATTTTATTTTTGACAACCATATCTTTTTTAATTTTTGGAAGCCACGGAGTGGTAGACTATAACACAGATTTAACTTTAACCCATTTTGGTGTTGGGCTATTTAGTACGCTTTTATATATCGGCAATAATTTGACGACAGGTGGCGTTATTTTAACCCAACTTGGTGGCGTATTAGACAAAAGACAATCAAAAGTATCCAGCATAAGTTTTAGCGCATTATTTACAATCGCCGCCGCTCTTGTTATTTTGACTTTATTTTTAAGCAGTAATTCAATTTTTGGCTCTGATATGCCTATGGTTGAAGTGGCAAATTTAATAAACCCTGTTTTAGGCATAATATATGGAGTAATTTTGTTCTTTGCCATATCAATGACTTTGACTGCATGTGCCTTTGCACTAACAAGTTGGTTTAAAAAATATTTTAAGAATAGCAGTTTTTGTACTGTTACAAGTTTTATGATTTTAGGCTTTATTTTAAGCCGTTTGGGGTTTGGAACAATACTTGACATAGTTTACCCAATAAAGGGTGCCATTGGTTTTATTTTTGGGCTTGGTGTTTTAGTTTATTATTTAAAAAACAGACGCAAAATTAAAGAATTACAGTAAAAATAATAATTTTACATAATTAAAATAAGTGTTGACTTTAAGGTTCATTAATGTTAGCATATAGCCTGTGAACTTAAACATAAAGTTAGAATAACCTAATTTAAAGTGTTTATTAAAACACAAAATTAGCAATGGCTAATAAATTAGGAGAATTATGAAAAATTTTAACGAACTAGGCATAAATGACAATATTATGCGCGCTATTGACGAAATAGGGCATTCAAAACCAACTTTGGTACAAGAACAAGCAATTCCGGCACTAAAATCTGGCGATGATATTGTTATTTTAAGTCAAACAGGCAGTGGCAAGACATTGGCTTTTGGAGTACCAGCACTAGAAAGTGTAAACCCAGAACTAAGACTACCACAAGTGCTAGTTATATGCCCAACTAGGGAACTAGCAACACAAGTAAATGATGAATTTAAAAAATTAAGCAAATATTTAATTGGCGTAAAATCATTCGCCGTATTTGGCGGACAACCAATAAACAAGCAAATAATTGGATTAAAGGCTAAACCAAACGTAATAGTGGGTACTCCGGGCAGAATTTTGGACCACATTGAAAGGCGTACCTTAAAACTAGAAACAGTAAGTATGCTAATTTTAGACGAAGCCGACGAAATGTTAAAAATGGGCTTTAAGGAAGATATTGATGCAATTACTTCAAAACTTGCTGGAAAAAAGCAAGGCGTTCTTGCTAGTGCCACTATGAGTAAAGAAATTAAAAATCTTGCTTTAAAGTTTTTAAATAACCCAATTATTATTGATGCTGGCGATGCAAACAGTCCAGCAAAAAGCGTTGAACAAGAATACATAAGGGTAAAACAAACACATAAAAAAGAGTTGCTTACAAAAATGCTACAAGATCTAGATGGAACAGCACTTGTTTTTTGCAACACTAAAAAAATGACGACCACATTGTTTGAATTTTTAGAGACGGAAGGCTTTGATGTTAAAGAAATTCATGGAGATATGAAACAAAGTGAAAGAACTAGGGCTATGAATGCCTTTAAAAGTGGCAAGGCAAAAATACTTGTGGCTACAGATGTTGCCGCTCGTGGTATTGATGTTAACAACATAACTTGGGTAATAAATTACGACTATCCAGAAATGGAGGAATACTATATTCATAGAATAGGTAGAACAGGCAGGGCGCACAATACTGGTAGGGCATACACTTTTATTACAACATCTTATCAAATGTCTTTATTGCAAGCGTTGAGTGTTAAACAAAACTTTGTAATAACAAAAAGCGATTTGAGTGAGGAAGAAAAAGTGGCAGTTAAGGCTCCTTCAAAAAGTATGAGAGGCTTTGGAAACAAAAATAGTCAAAGTTTTGGTCATAAAAACAGTTCAAAAAGAGATTATAAATCAAACAAACCGTATGGTTTTAAAAACTCGGATAAACAAGAGCAAGTAAAACGCGAATACAAATACGAAAAACCAAAATTTGAAGAAGAGTATACAGAAAGACCTAAAAATAATACTAATAGAGATGGTTATAGATCTCAATATTCAAAAAACACTAAAAAAGAATATTCAAATAATTTTAAAGAGGGCGAAAAGTCTTTTAAAACTGACAAACCATTTAAGTCAGAAAGACCTTTTAAAACAGAAAAAACCTTTACATCAAAAAGGGAAGATTATAACTTTAAGTCAGACAAAGCAAGTTATAAACAAAAAACTGCTAAAAAAGATGGCTTTAAAAAAACAGAAACTTCTAAAAGGGAAGGGTTTAAGCCAAAATCAACATCAAAAAAACAATTTAAGGGTAAATATAACCAGCCTAAAAAGTAAAGAGAGTGTAAACACTTTCTTTTTTCTACATGGTTATATTTTTTAAATACAGTTGACTTTAAACTTGGCTTTATGTTAATATTTTTAAGTATATAAAAACTGTGAAGATGTTTTAGTAGATACTTATTTTCATTATAGAGAGGGGCGTTTTAGCTGTGAGCGACCTATGTTCAAATAAGTGTTGAATTTCGGCATTGGAGTTGCTTTTCGGGTATTGGAAACAAAAAGAAAAGACAGACAAAACTGTAAAAATGTAAGTGAGGTCTCATTTTGAGACAAAATTAGGTGGTACCACGAAAAATTTTTCGTCCTTATGCTATTGCATAGGGGCGTTTTGTTTTATTAAAGTGTAATATTGCGGTATAATAATACTGTTTGATTAGGAGAAAAATATGAATAAAGAAGTAACTGAATTACTAAGTAAAGAAATAACAGCAGACAACGTTTTAGAAGTAGATAAAACTTTTAAAAATGTGCTAAAAGATTTGTACGCTGGAATGAAAGATTTAGACCCAACCGAAAAAAGAGAGGCTGGCGCACAAATTAACGAGTTTAGAACTCAAATGGAAGCAAAAATTGCCGAGGTTAAAAACTCTTTAGGCAGTGGCAAAACGTCAAAAGAAAGCATTGACTTAACGCTTTCTAAACCACTTCCAAAATATGGCGCTATGCACCCACTAAATAGAGTATATAAACGCTTTGAGGAATATTACAAGGCAAATGGCTACAACATTGCAAGCGGTCCAGAAATTGAACTAGACAAATACAACTGTGAAATGTTAAATATGCCAGAGCATCACCCAGCACGCGGTATGCAAGACACATTCTATTTAAAATGGCCTAACATAATTTTAAGGAGCCATACTTCTGCCGTGCAAATAAGATATATGCTAGGTAAAAAGCCTCCTATTAAAATAATAAGTCCGGGCATTGTCTATAGGGTTGACGACCTAGACCCTCAACACACTCCAATGTTCTTCCAACTTGAAGGACTTGTAGTAGGTGAGGACATTACCTTTGCAGACCTTAAAGGCTCAATTATGAACTGTTTAAAGCATGTATTTGGCGAGAACACTAAGGCGCGCTTTGTACCTAGTTATTACCCATATACAGAGCCTAGCGCAGGCATTGATATGACTTGCCCAGTTTGCGGTGGAACAGGTTGCAGAACTTGTAAAAACACAGGCTGGATAAGAATTGGTGGTTGTGGAATGGTTCACCCAAATGTGTTTAAAAATGTTGGCTATCCTGAGGACATACAGGGCTTTGCCTTTGGTTATGGAATGAGCAAGTTCCCTCAAATTGAGTATCACTTGCCAGAACTTAGAATCTTACACGATAACAATATTAAGGTTTATAAAAAATTAAAATAAAGAGGAAGTTTAAATGTTCAAATATTCAAGAAATTGGCTTGAAAAATTAGCAAAAGAAAAAATAGATTATAAAGACTTTGACAAAAACTGGTTAGACCTTCAAGGTTTTGAAGTTGCAGTTGAAGAGAGTGTTGGCGACGATGTAGTTGTAACACTTGAAGTTAAAGCAAATAGACCAGATATGCTTTGCCATTTGGGTGTTTTGCGTGAATATTATGTTTACAAAAACAAAGGTTTGCTTCCTGTAATTGATACTACTGTTAACCTTGACGGATTAAAAGATTTGCCAATTAAGGTTGAAATACCGTCAAAAGATGTTGGAAACACCGTTTTACTTATGATTGAAAATGTAAACAATTTAAAGTCTACACCAAAAGAAATGGTTGCGCTATTAGAGAGTTTTGATGTAAAAAGCATAAACCCTATTGTAGACATATCAAACTATATTATGCTTGAAATGGGACAACCAATACACATTTATGACGCAGACAAAGTTAAAAATGTTTTAAGGTTTAAAACTACCGATAAAAAAGAAAAAATTGTGACATTAAATGGGGAAGAGTTTGAAATACCACTACACAGCATTTTAATTGAAGATGAAGTTGGTCCAGCATGCCTTGCAGGTATGATTGGTGCTAAGAGGGTTGAAGTGGATTCTCACACTAAAAACATAATAATTGAGGCAGCACACTTTGACCCAATAAGAATAAGGGTTACAGGTCAAAAGGCAAACATAAGCACAATGGCATCATACAGGTTTGAACGTGGTGTTGACCCAAATAACGCTTTAAATAGTGCAAAAGTATGCGCCGAAAAAGTGTTAGAGGTTTGTGGCGGACACCTTAGTGCAAAATATGTAAGATTGTTACCACAAGAACAAAATGTTAAAACACTTAAAGTTTCAAAAGTAAACCATATTTTGGGAAGCACATTAAAAGCAACCGATATTAAAAACTTGCTTGAAAGTTATTACTATCAAGTAAAAATATTAAATTCAGACACGGTTGAGGTTGTAGCACCAGATTATAGGCTAGATATAGAGCAAGAAATTGACGTAATTGGCGACATAGCACAAATTTATGGCTACCACAATATTGAGCCAACAATGCCTAATTTAAGCGTAAATTATGAACCAAACAAAACTGTAATAAACTCAGATATTTTAAGAAATTTAATGCTCGCTCAAGGTTTTAACGAGTGTATTTCTTACAGTTTTATAAACAAAGACAGTATGAAAACACTTGGACTAAAAGAGGGCAGTAAACTATATGGCGAAGTTGAACTTTTAAATCCGCTATCTAGTAAGTTTGCTGTTATGAGGCCTAATATGCTTTACTCTATGCTTGCAACTTATGTCTATAACCTTACAATAAATGGCGAGTGTGAACCAATTTTTGAAATTGGAACAATATTTAATAAAGACGCTAACTCCGATACTTGCTACGCACAAAAGACTGTACTATCAGTGCTTTTAAATGGTAATAAGTATGATAAAGGCTTTGGACTAGATAAAGACATAGCTTATGATTTTTATGACATTAAACAAATTTTAGAGTTAATTACCAGCGAATATAGTTTAAATGTTGAACTAAAAAACTCTAACGAAGTAGTTTTTGAGCACGGAATGGGAACAGATATTTACATTAATAAAGAGTATGCTGGCTATATGGGAATCGTAAACGCAAATACCATCAAAAATTTGGAAAACGGCAAATTAATTAAAGGTCAAGTTGCATACTTAGAACTAGATTTAAGTAAACTTACAATGGGAATTACAAGACTTGAAGAAGTTAGTAAATACCCAAGCATAGAAAGGGAATATAACTTTCTTGTTCCGCTTGGGGCTCATTTTGAAGAGTACAGTAAGGCAATAAAAAAGCAATCTGCAAATGTCAATAATATAGCTGTTAAAGACATTTATAAAGGTAAGGGCGTAAAAGACGGCTTTGTAAGTGTATTAGTTTCTATTGAGTATTTATCCGCTGTTAAAACTTTGACGAGTGAAGAAATAGAACAAATAGAAAACAAGTTTTATAAGGAACTAAAAGAGCACCACAATATAGAACTAAAAAACTAAATTAAACCTAAAAAAACGGCAATCAAGCCGTTTTTTAATGCAAAATTTACATATTTTTATTTAAAATTTACAATTTGCGACAAATTTAGAATGTCATAATTTTAAGATTACGTCTATTTTAATAGAGTTTAAAAAACAATAGTGTTAAAATTAAGTAGTGGGTCTCTTAAAACAAAAAACATACTCCGAAGAGTATGTATTGGCTACCAGCGTAGCGTTGCCACAAGACAACGATTAAGGTTAAACCTTTATTTGAACTTGTAGTGCAGTCTTAAATGGTAGTTTAAGAGCATAATTAGAATAACATTAATTTTATAAGGAGTCAAATAAAATGGAAGTAAAAAACAAAATTCAAAAAAATGAAACATATTTAGGCTTTGACATAGGCACTAACTCAATAGGTTGGGCTGTTACTGATTGTGACTATAATGTGCTAAATTTTAAGAACAAGGCAATGTGGGGTGCTAGGCTTTTTGACCCCGCTAAAACCGCCACAGAAAGACGAATTTATAGGTCAAATAGAAGAAGATTAGATAGAAGAACAGAGCGCATAAAACTTTTACAACAACTATTTAGTGAAGAAATTACTAAAGTTGATGAAAGTTTTTTTATTCGTTTAAATGAGAGTAGTTTACATTTAGAAGATAAAGAAAACACACATAGCAAATATAGTTTGTTTAACGATGCAAGTTATACAGATAAAGACTATCATAAAGACTTTCCTACAATTTATCATTTAAGAAAGGCGCTTATGGATAGCGATAAAAAACAAGACATCAGACTTATTTATTTGGCTATTCACAACATTATAAAATATAGAGGACATTTTTTGTATGAAGGTCAAACAATCAAAAGCGTAGACGATTTTAATCTCGCTGAGGCGTTTGAAAGCGTAAATAGATATATGTTAGTTGCTTTTGAAGATGGTTATACGCCATTAAATTTAGACAAGTTGAACGAGCTTGATAAGATTATTACAAACAAAAAACTTAATGTTACCTCAAAAAAGAAACAACTTGAAGAGGTGTTTAGCGTAAGTACTCCTGTAAATAAAGAGATTATAGCCTTACTTGCAGGCGGAACAGCAACTTTAGGCAAAATATTTATAGACAGAGATTATGATGAGGCTGAAATTAAAAAAATAACATTTGCAGACAGTTCTTATGAAATGAATTTAGATGCAATAATGGATACCTTGGGCGATGATTTTGAGGTAGTAGAAAACTTAAAGGCCATTTATGATTTATTTATATTAAAAAGTCTATTAAAAGGCAGGAAATATTTATCCTATGCTAGGGTGGAAGACTATGAAAAGCACAAATATGACTTAAAGGTTTTAAAAAGGCTAATTAAAGCTAATTATAGTGAAGAAGATTTTAATGCTATTTTTGGTATTCCAGTGAAATCCAAAAAAGATACAGAAAAGACTGAAGAAGGTGAAGAAAAAGAAGAATCCAAGAGTAATATAAGCAAGCCGACAAATTATACTGCATATATAGCTCATTATATAAAGAATGGCAAAAAAATTGATGCTACAGCAAAAAAGTGCAATCAAGACGATTTTTATAAGTTTTTAAAGAAAGTTTTAGTTACAAAAGAAGATGAATTAAAAGAAAATGCCGAGTATGTTTATGTTATGGGTGAAATTGAGTCCAGAACATTTTTACCAAAACAGGTTTCAAAAGAAAATTCTACAATTCCTTATCAATTACACCAAATGGAACTTGAAAAAATTTTAGACAACGCATCAAAACATTATGAATTTTTAAATACAAAATCAGATGGTTATACGACTTCTGAAAAAATAGTTAGCATATTAAAATTTAGGGTTCCTTATTACGTTGGACCTCTAAAAGATGACTACAATAACAAACAAAAAGAGGGCTTTTCGTGGGTAGTAAGAAACAGCCACGAAAAAGTTACCCCTTGGAACTTTGATAAAGTAATAGATAAAGACAAAAGCGAAAATGAATTTATAAAAAGAATGACAAATAAGTGCACCTATTTGATAGGTGAGGATGTTTTACCAAAAAATTCATTATTATATAGCGAATTTATGGTGCTAAACGAATTAAATAATTTAAGAATAAATGCTGTTCCTATAACTGTTGAGTTAAAGAATAAAATATTTAACAAATTATTTAAGAATAAGAAAAAAGTTACAATGTCTACCCTTAAAAGTTTCTTAGTGCAAGAGGGAGTCATTGCTAGAACAGAAAAAGATAACACCGAAATTACTGGCATAGATGGCGATTTTAAAGCCTCTTTAAATTCTTATATAGCGTTTAAGAGTATTTTGCAAACTGACAGTTTTGCAGATAAATACGAAATGATAGAGGACATAATTAATTCAATTAACATTATAAGTGACAAAAACAGGCTAGAAGCCAGAATAAAAAAAGACTATGGCAAGGCACTAACTCAAGAGCAAATTAAACAAATTAAAGGCTTAAGTTTTTCTGGTTGGGGTAGGCTATCTAAAGAGCTTTTAAGGGGACTTGAAAGTATAGACAAACAAACTGGCGAAATAGTAAACATAATTTCTCTACTTCGTTCAACAAATCAAAATTTTATGGAAATAATACATGACAAGAAATATGGTTTTAATGTATTAATTGATGAACATAATAAACAATTAATAAACACTGAAACAAGTTACGATATGGTTGAAAAATTAAACTTTTCTCCAGCTGTTAAACGCCAAGTTTGGCAAACACTTTTGGTTGCAAAAGAATTAAAAAAGGTATTAAAGACTGACCCTAAAAAAATATTTATAGAAATGGCAAGAGAAGAGGGAGAAAAGAAGAGAACTGAAAGCAGAAAAGACAATTTAATAAAAATTTACGAAAGTTGCAAGGCGGACGAAGTAGTAACGTCAAACTATAAAGATAAGCTAAAAGAAAGGTTGGAAAAAGAAGACAATGATAATTTAAAGAGCAAAAAATTGTATCTATATTACCTTCAAATGGGCAGATGTATGTATTCTGGCAGAGAAATTAATTTGGATACGCTTTTTACAGATCAATACGACATAGACCATATAGTTCCACGCTCGAAAGTTAAAGATGATAGTTTTGACAACTTGGTTTTAGTTGAAGGTGTATTAAATAAAGAAAAGACTGATGAATACCCTATAAGACTAGAGATTAGGCAAGCGCAAAAGCCTTTTTGGAACTATTTAAAGAGTTGTGGCTTTAAAGACAAACAACTTATGAGTAAAGAAAAATATGAAAGACTTATAAGAAGCACTCCATTAAGCGAATCAGATTTGACAAATTTTATTAATAGACAAATAGTTGAGACTAGACAAACCACAAAACTTGCCGCAGAATTAATAACAAATATTTTTCCTGAAAGTAAAATTGTCTATGTCAAAGCAGGCAATGTGTCTGATTTTAGAAACAATTTTGACATTTTAAAAGTACGTGAGGTTAACGATTTACACCACGCAAAGGATGCTTACTTCAATATTGTAGTAGGCAATGTCTATAATGCTAAATTTGGTTGGAATGCAAGAGATTATTTCGCAAAGAATGACTACGCGAATAGAACATATAACCTTGCGAAAATGTATAACTGGAACGTAAAGGGCGCTTGGGTTAAAGATAATGACGAATCTATTAGCAGAATTAAAAAATATGCAAATCAAAATAACTGTTTAATTACACAATATTCTTATAAAAATAAGGGTGAATTTTATGGCATGCAAGCCGTAAGCAAAAAAGAGGGTCTTATACAAATAGATTCTAAAATGAACGACACTTCTAAATATGGTGGATACACAGGTGTTAGACCAGCATATTTTGTTCTAGTAAAATACGTTTTAAAAGGTAAAGAAGTAAAAGAATTTGTCAGTGTTCCACTTTATCTATCTAGCAAGTTGATTACAAAAGAACAAAAGGAAGACTATTGCAAGGAAATGTTAAATGTAAACACAGTAGAAATATTGATGGATGAAATAAAGATAAAAAGTTTATTAAAAATAAAAAACTCTTATGCTTATATTGCTGGTGAAACAGGTGATTCTCTTGTTTTGCATAATGCTAATCAATTATATTCAAATATAAAAAATGATAACTATTTAAAGAAGATAGTTAACTTTGTGACTAAAAAAGAATTAGTAGAAAAGAAAAATAAAAACGCAACAGTTTTAGTGAGAGATAATGATGAGATTACTTTAGACGGCAATATAGGTATTTATGAAAGCATTACAAATAAATTAAATTATAATACTTATTTGGGTATTAGTAATATGCAAAAGCAATTACATTTTATGAAAAATCAAAAAGAAATATTTAAGGCTCTGCCACTGGAAGTTCAAGCGTCTGTTATATTAGAAATTTTAAAAATATTTAGCTGTAATAGCCTTCTTGGTAATTTAAAAGCTATAAGTGGAGCAAAATTTGCAGGTGGGAATAATTTTTCTAAAAGAGTTAGCGCTAGTGATAATTTAAAACTTATAAATCAATCAATTACTGGGTTATTTGACAATAGTATAGAGATAAACAGGCTATAGCATGAGTTGGAGAACTATAGTAATTTCAAAAAGTGCTAAATTGGAATTTGAACTAGACTATTTGGTGTATAGGGGAGAGGTAAAACAAAAAATACATCTTTCTGAAATTGGCACATTAATAATTGAGTCTACTGCCGTTTCTTTGACTACAACTCTTATTAGTGAATTATGCAAGCGTAAAATTAAAGTAATTTTTTGCGATGAAAAACATAATCCAGAATGCGAATTAATTCCATATTATGGTAGTCATGATACTAGTGATAAAATAAAAGAACAATTATCGTGGGATGATGAAATTAAAACCCATATCTGGACAGCAATTATAAGGGATAAAATTTTAAAACAACGCAATTTTTTGTTTGAATTGAATTATAAAAAAGAAGCCGACCTCCTAAATTCTTATTTGCAAGAATTAGAATTTGGAGATGTCACAAATAGAGAAGGGCATGCTGCAAAAGTTTATTTTAATGCAATTTTTGGAATTGAATTTAAACGCATAAGGGATGACGCAGACTTTATTAATAGTGCTTTAAATTATGGCTACGCCCTATTATTATCTATGTTTAATAGAGAAATTGTAGCAAAAGGTTATTTGACTCAGCTGGGTGTTTGGCATGGCAATGAATTTAATTGTTTTAATCTATCTTGTGATTTAATGGAACCATTTAGAATAGTAGTTGATAAATTTGTTTATGCGCTTAAATTGACAAGTTTTGATACCGAAGCGAAAAATAAAATGCTTGAAATTTTTGAAATTGAGGTAAAAATTGAAGACAAAATACAGCAGTTACCAAATGCTATAAAAATTTTCTGTTCAAGTATATTTCTGGCATTAAAAGAAAAGGATATTTCCTTAATAAAATATTATTATGAGTTATAGATATATGAGAATTTTAGTGTTTTTTGATTTACCAACAACGAGTTATGTAGCCCAAAGGGACTATACACTTTTTAGGCGCTTTTTAATAAAAAATGGTTTTATTATGTTACAAGAATCGGTTTATTCAAAACTTGCTCTAAATAATACTGTGGCTGACTTGATTAAAGAAAAGATAAAAAAGAATAAACCGCAAGATGGTATTGTTCAAATGCTTACAATTACCGAAAAACAATTTGCAAAAATGGATTTGCTTATTGGCAATATTCAAACAGAAATTATAGATAATGATAAAAAGTTGGTAATTTTATGAAACTGGTGAATATTGATTTTAAAAACCAGATAATTTTTGATAATGATAGAATAAATGTATTGGTGATTGAAAATTCAGGTTTATTTTATAATTATCTTACAATGTTAAACAAACAAATATTGGGCGAAAATGGCGAATTTGTTTTATCTGACAATTTTAAAGAAATAGACCTTAAAAATAATGCGGGTATAGTAACAGACTATGTTAATCTTTCAGTTAATGATAGGAGATTAATAACTAAATTATATAACCATTTATCAGAGAGTGCTAAAGAAGCTAAATTTTTTGAGCAGTACGCCGCTCTAAATAGTCAAATGTTATCGTTTTTGTTTGATTTGGAAAATGAAGTCAACATAAATTTAGAAAATAATAATGAATTTGCAATAATTGATTTTTTAAAATTATATGACGTAAAAGTTGAGGACAATAGCCAAACATTATTAGAAAAACTTATAAATTATATTAATTTAGTATTTGAGTTCAACTTATACAAGTTGTTGATTTTTGTTAATTTAAAAAATTATTTAAGCAAAGAAGATCTATTAAAATTTTACAAACATATTATATACAAAGAATATAAGGTTTTACTCTTAGAAAGTAGTCAAATGGATTGTAATATTGAATATGAAAAAACTTTGATTATAGATAAGGATATGTGCGAAATTGTTGTAGAATAAAGTCAAAAATGTTAATATAATAGTATAATATCATTTAAATTGCTATGTTAGTGCCATAAATACTTTCAAATTTTGAGGTTTGAGAGTAGTGTAATTTTAAATGGTAGTAAAACTATCTTCTAGTTCATCATTGGCATCTCCTAGTTTGAGAGTAGTGTAATTTTAAATGGTAGTAAAACCTATAAGGAGGCTTATATAATGTATGTAATGTTTGAGAGTAGTGTAATTTTAAATGGTAGTAAAACAATGTTGTAGCGTTCATATCTCCTCCTAATGTTTGAGAGTAGTGTAATTTTAAATGGTAGTAAAACAGGCGGAGTAGACTTAATAGAAACTACTTAGTTTGAGAGTAGTGTAATTTTAAATGGTAGTAAAACTGCATAACGTTAGAGGTCAACAAAAACTCAGTTTGAGAGTAGTGTAATTTTAAATGGTAGTAAAACTATATGCATCACCTTTATAGCCTAACTTTTGTTTGAGAGTAGTGTAATTTTAAATGGTAGTAAAACACAAGACATAACGCATCGTCAGGAAATATTGTTTGAGAGTAGTGTAATTTTAAATGGTAGTAAAACTTGTTATTTGATATTACGCTATATGGATTAGTTTGAGAGTAGTGTAATTTTAAATGGTAGTAAAACAAAATATCACATGGGAATAATGCTTACAAGGTTTGAGAGTAGTGTAATTTTAAATGGTAGTAAAACTAACCTGATCGCGCAGGGAACCATCGACAAGTTTGAGAGTAGTGTAATTTTAAATGGTAGTAAAACAATAAAATGTTTTTGAAGCTTACTCAACAAGTTTGAGAGTAGTGTAATTTTAAATGGTAGTAAAACAAACAATTATTATTAGATATTGAGACAAGCGTTTGAGAGTAGTGTAATTTTAAATGGTAGTAAAACACTATAAAAATCGCCTTGTGCTTGGCAGTCGTTTGAGAGTAGTGTAATTTTAAATGGTAGTAAAACAAGAAATACAGCCAATCAAGGTCTTTATTGGTTTGAGAGTAGTGTAATTTTAAATGGTAGTAAAACTAATAATTATTTGCGTAACGATAGATATAAGTTTGAGAGTAGTGTAATTTTAAATGGTAGTAAAACATATAAATGGCGATAATTCGCAAGGTGAAAGTTTGAGAGTAGTGTAATTTTAAATGGTAGTAAAACCTTATAAATAGAAAGTTTGATATTATAATAGTTTGAGAGTAGTGTAATTTTAAATGGTAGTAAAACAGATATGTTTATGCATGTGCTCAATTAGTAGTTTGAGAGTAGTGTAATTTTAAATGGTAGTAAAACTGTCAAAATCCATGTTAAAAGTTATGTCAAGTTTGAGAGTAGTGTAATTTTAAATGGTAGTAAAACTTTTTTATGGCGTCCAAGCCGTAATCGTCAGTTTGAGAGTAGTGTAATTTTAAATGGTAGTAAAAC
>JBFXFT010000001.1:0-154034 GCA_050178795.1 Spirochaetales bacterium | reverse complement strand
AAATCCATGTTAAAAGTTATGTCAAGTTTGAGAGTAGTGTAATTTTAAATGGTAGTAAAACTTTTTTATGGCGTCCAAGCCGTAATCGTCAGTTTGAGAGTAGTGTAATTTTAAATGGTAGTAAAACTTCGCGCGCGCTCCATCTCCTTTGCTGGTTTGAGAGTAGTGCAAATTTAGTCTTTTTATTTTTTAATATTTATTGACAAATTGTGGTGTAGATAGTATAATTTTACAGTTTGTCAGTTCTGGACGATTAGCTCAGTTGGTAGAGCAACTGACTCTTAATCAGTGGGTCTAGGGTTCGAGTCCCTAATCGTCCACCAAGCAAAAGTACATATTTTTATATGTACTTTTTTATATTTTCTGTAATATATTGTGAATAATATTTTACATCTGTCAACAATTTTAATTTTTGTATAATATTTACTAATTTTGTATTAATCTACTATTGACAAAATTATAAAAAAATAGTATTATAAACATAACAAAAAAAGAAAAAAGGGATAGGATTATGACAAAATTTGCTGAAATGAATGTTGATGTATCAAAATTTGGTTTTAGGGCTATTGAAATGTCTGAAAAAGAGGCCGTAAACCACGCAAGAACAATTGCTTTAAGGAACAAACTATTAAAGAATGGGAGCGTTAATGCAGAAATCCCTTATAAATTAGGTAGGCATGAAAAATCTGCTCTTGTTACAGTAAAGTATAATGGAGAGGGCCTTTCCATGGTAGATGGTCATCATTCAAAAAGATACGACAATGAAGCGCTTATTGAGCCAATTGCTGATAGATAATTATAAATAAAAACACACTTTGGTGTGTTTTTTGTTGGTCTTTTTTTATGAATTGTTGTAAAATTAAATAGGCTAAATATTAATGCTAATTTTTTAAATGGAGAGTTGATTATGGATGAACTAAACCCAAAAGGCGATGAGCAAATTATTTGTTTTTGCATGGGAGTTACAAAAGGTGAAATTAAAGATGCAATAAAAAATGGCGCAAAGAGTATTGAAGCAGTAGGCGATGAAACTGGTGCAGGAACCGTATGTGGAACTTGCAGGCGAAAGATTCAAATGCTTATTGACGAATATAAAAAAGATTAAAGGAGAACAAAATGGATACTTTTGAAGATATGGAAGAGATGATTTGTCCTTGCTATGATCTAAAACTAAAGGACATTGTAAAGGCAATAAAAGAGCAAAACATAACTACAGTAGAAGAACTTGGCGAAGTTACTGGTGCTGGAACATTATGCGGCTCTTGCCTAGAAGACTTGGAAGAAATTATTAAAAAATATGCCAACAAGTAAATTTAGGGATTAGGAATAATTTAATTTTTAATTAAAAGATTTGTGCTTTTTGCACAATCTTTTTTAATGGGTTTTGTTTGACAGTTTTTTAAAATTAAATTATAACTAGTTGTATGTTTTAAAAAACTTATAACTTAATTAAGGGGTGATATATATGGAAGAAGTAAGACATTTGACAGGGGAAGAAAAAACTGAAATTGGCAACATTAAAAAGGCAAGATATGTAGAACAACGTATAGTAATAAACTCTAAAAATGAATTTATACACGAAGAACAAATGCAATTTGATTTTGATAATCCAAAAAACTAGCAATTGCTAGTTTTTTTGTGCAAAAATTGCAAAAAGTGTGGTAATATTAAACTATGAGAATAATTGCAGGAAAACATAGGGGCGCAAACCTACTAGAATTAAAATATGAAGGCACAAGACCTACTGCCGACAGGGTAAGGGAGGCGCTTTTTAGTAAACTGCAAAATGAAATGATAGAAAGCACAGTTCTAGACTTATTTGCAGGAACAGGTGCACTTGGCTTTGAGGCTTTAAGTAGAGGAGCCAAGTTAGCATATTTGGTAGATAAAAGCAAAGATGCATATAATTTGATATTAAAAAACAATGAAAAATTAAAAGAAAACGCCGTTATTTTGAATTTAGATTTTAAAAATGCGCTAAAAAAAATTGCGGATGAAAAATTAAAATTTGACATAATATTTATAGACCCACCTTATGCTAGCAGTTTAGGAGAGGAGAGTATAAAGATAATTGCTGATAACAATTTGTTAAAAGAAAACGGCACAATAGTTTTTGAACATAATAAAGACAAAATTGGTTTTACTCTTCCTGAAGGCTTTAAAATATATGACGAAAAAAAATATGGAATTGTATATTTGACTTTTATAACAAATGAATAAAAGTGTCAAAAAACAGTGTTCTTATTTAATATATTGCATAAATATACATAAATATGCATAAAACTAAGGTAAAATGTATGAACGATAAAATTATAAAAATTGATATTAAGGAGAATATGCCGCCAGTTGATGTAGCAATGTTTTTGTTGGAGCGAGAAATTGAGCTTGCTAAATTGTCTGGCGTTAGGGTCATTAAAGTTATTCACGGATATGGAAGTAGTGGTAAGGGCGGAGACATTAAAAAAGCGGTCAGGGCGTATTTAAAAGAAGCAAAAAGAAAAGGTCATATTGTGAATTACGTAGGCGGAGAGGGTTGGAGCGTATACAAGGTTAAAGAACTTGGACTTTTAGAGGACGCACCAGAACTACTTTTAAATTCGGATGGAGAAAGTTTTAATTTAGGTATGACTTTAGTTATTTTATAAATTACAAAAAATAAAAAGGAAGAATTATGATTTATTTTACAGCAGACACACATTTTGGCTCGGAACCTGTCAGGGTATTCAACAATAGACCTTTCAAAAACACAAAACAAATGGATAGAACCATTATAAAAAACTGGAATAAGGTGGCAAAAAATGATGACACTATTTATCATTTGGGCGACTTTGGCAATTATGACATAGTTAAAAAGTTAAGGGGCAAAATTATTTTAATTTCAGGTAATTATGAAGTAAAAGATGCGAGTAATTTTGCAAGTTTTTCCGATTTTAGAGCCCATTTAATCAGCAAAGGTTTTTTTGATGTTATAGACGAAAAAGGTACAGACATTAGCCTTCCAGAATTAGACGCAAATATGATTCACTTAACGCATAAACCGTTAGATTGCAACGTGAATTTGTTTAATTTGTTTGGACATGTACATATACTTTCCGCCGTGAAAGAGTTTGGCATTAATGTCGGCATAGATTGCTTTCATTATAGACTGGCAGATATTAGAGAACTTAAAGTTTATAAACATGCCATTGAAAGTGGCACCTTTGATGAAAATGTATATTGTAGCAAAGAAGATTTAATTAAACTTAATAACGCATAAAAAAAGCACTTTCAAGTGCTTTTTTAATTATCCTGATAGGTGTTTATATATAGGGTATTGGTTTGTAAGTTTTAGTACCCTTTTTTGTAATGGTTCTAATTCTTGAGTTGGGTCTTTAATTATGTCGGTCAAAAGGTCGGCAATAATTAACATTTCTGCCTCTTTCATTCCACGCGTTGTAACGGCTGGAGTTCCAATTCTAAGTCCGCTTGTTATTTGTGGACCCTTTTTGTCGTTTGGAATAGAATTTTTGTTTGCAGTTATATTTACTTTATCTAGTAAATCTTGAAGCTCTTTTCCAGTTACTTTTTCGTTTGTTAAATCAATTAAAATCAGGTGATTATCTGTTCCGTTAGAAACTAGTTTTAAACCATTTTGCATTAGTCTATCCGCAAGCACTTTTGCGTTTTTAACAATTTGCTTTTGGTACTCTATAAATTCCTTAGTTGTAGCCTCTTTAAAACATACTGCTTTTGCTGCAATAATGTGCTCCAAAGGTCCGCCTTGAGTGCCTGGGAATATGCTACTATCTATTTGCTTTTTGTATTTTTCTTTACATAAAATTAAACCGCCACGAGGACCACGCAAAGTTTTGTGCGTTGTTGTCGTTACAAAGTCACAGTATGGAATGGGCGATGGGTGAACCCCTGCCACAACAAGCCCTGCTATGTGAGCCATATCAGCCATTAAATATGCTCCAACTTTGTCTGCAATTTGTTTAAAGCGCTCAAAATCAATTACTCTTGCGTAGGCGCTTGCACCACACACTATTAATTTTGGTTTATGCTCTTTTGCTAGTCTTTCAACTTCGTCATAATTTATTGTCTCTGTGTTTTCGTCTACACCGTAAAATACAAAGTTATAAAGTTTGCCACTAAAATTTACAGGACTGCCATGCGTTAGGTGACCGCCAGAGTTTAAGTTCATACTCAAAATTGTGTCATTTGGTTTTAGTACGGCGTTATATACCGCAAAATTGGCACTTGAACCACAATGAGGTTGCACGTTTGCATGCTCGGCGCCAAAAAGTGCCTTAGCACGCTCTATTGCTAAAGTTTCTACCTCGTCAATATATTCACAACCGCCATAATAGCGCTTGTTTGGGTAGCCCTCGGCATACTTGTTTGTCAAAATACTGCCAGCGGCTTCAAGTACTGCCTCTGACACAAAATTTTCACTCGCTATTAGTTCCAAGTTGTTTCGTTGCCTATTCAATTCGCTATTAATAAGGTCGTATATTTCTCTATCTGTTTGTTTTAAATTCATACTAATCCTCCAAAACTTAGTAAGTTTAGCACATAAATATTCTTTTTCAAACTATTTTAATTTAATGCTTTTATAAACTGCCATTTTTTGGTTTTAAATTTGCAAGTTTTTTGTTAAACTCATATTATGAAGCGTATAATTAACTTTAGACCATTATTGGTATTGTTTTTAAGTTTAATTTTAGGCATTTATTGTGGCTATGCTTTTTTGACAAATAATTTGGTTATAAGCACCTTTGGAATGGTGTTTATAACTATTTTATTACTCTCAATTATTCTTAGTTTTTTTATTAAAAATGGCGTCTTTAAATTTATAAAATTGAGGCGTATTTTTATTGCTCTTATAGTGGTTATTTTTAGTTTAGGCGCGAGCGAATTAGTGCTTTTTATTAATGGTTATGAAAGCAAGAAACTTGAAGGGCAAGAGTACAGCATTTTAGCGACTATTGACACTGCGCCACAATTTTCTGACTATGGTGTTGAAATATATTTGAGTGATGCGGTTGTCACTAAGGACGATGTAGCCACAAACCTTACAAAGAGGATTAAACTTACAATTTATTATGGTGGAGACCTAGAAGATTTAAATTTGGGTGCAGGCGATAAACTACTTTTTGTTGCCGATATTTATGACTATACTTTAATACAAGACGGAGAGATAAATACCTATATTTATTCAAGTAATTTAGGCTATTATACCAGTGCAAATTTAAACGATTTTACGGTAATAGATGGTGACCCAAGTCTAGATGAAGCAATAAGAAGTTCGGTTAAGGAACTATTGGGCGCACATCTTTCTTATGACAATGCAAACATCGCTTATTCTGTTTTATTTGGCGACAAAACGCTACTTGATGACAGCATATATGACAGTTTTACAAGCAGTGGAATAGCACATTTACTGGCGGTTAGCGGACTACATATTGGCTTTTTAGTTTTGATACTTTTGTTTTTGTTAAACAAACTTAGAGTCAATAAAAAATTGGGTTTTGTTATTATGTTCACAGTACTTCTTGGCTATGCTTATTTATGTAGTTTTTCACCTTCTGTTGTTCGTGCCAGCATAATGGCGCTTGTACTTCTTTTTGCTAGCATAGTGGGCGCGAGGGAAGACAATTTAAGCAGTTTGAGTCTTGCTGGAATTATTATTTTAATGTTCAATCCGTTGGCACTATTTAGTGTGGGGTTTTTACTTAGTTTTTTAAGCGTATTTAGCATATTTATGCTATATAGACCAGTAAAAAGATTCTTTGACAAATTAAAATTCCCTGACTATTTGGGTAGCATAATAACGGTGACATTAATAGCGCAAATTGGAACTTTGCCAGTAGTGGCACATTATTTTAATACAATAAATTTATTTGCGATTGTAACAAACATATTTGCACTTCCAATATTCTTGATAGCCTATATAACCTTATTTATAGCGGTAATTTTGACTGCAATAGTTTCGTTTTTTGGCTTTGTATTTGTCGTGCCTAATTTGAGTTTAACCTTTGTTTATTTAATAGGCAAATTTATTTCAAACATAGGTTTTGCGAACATTGACTTATTTTCGTTTGGGCTTATCGCAAGCATAGTTTATTATTTAACTTTGTTTGTAATTTCTGGTTTTGTTATGCTAAAAATTAAGACAAAAAGCATACTTGTTGGCGCTTTAGTAGTTGTTATTATTCTAAGTGCTGTGCTTTCAAATTTGCCCGCTAGTTTTAATTACTACTCTGTGACTAAAATTATTGGGGTGGAAAACTCTGCCTTCGTAACGACGAGCCATAACATAAATTATTTAATAAATGTGGGCGAGGGCGACAGGTACGATTTAAACAGTATTGAAGAGTTTTTAAACTCTAAAAAAGTAAATAAAATTGATTGTATGGTAATAAGTAATTATTCTTATGAAAAGCAAACCACAGTTATAGATTTAATTGAAAGTTACGACGTTGCAAAGTTATATATTCAGTACACAGATGACAATATTTTGCTGTATGGACTTATGGCAAATTTGCCGTCAAATACGACATTGACGCTTATGGAAAATGACATTGATATAGATGAAAGCGGAATAATGTTTACAAGTTATAACGCAAGTAACGAGGGCTTAGCCCTAAAATTAAATATTTCTGGTGTAAACATATTATTTGCCAAGGAAAATCTAGTTACAAGTGAGCTTGCCGACTTCAATTTATTAATTGACGCTAGTATTGATGCGCTAGTTTTAAGTGATTGGACTTTAACTATTGATGGCACTTTAAATTCGGTAGATTATGTGTTCGTCAGTAACAATTTACTAGATTATAGACCCAGTGAAGTTTATGACACAATTACCTATGGTTCGTTGCAAATAACTTTTAATTATGATACAATACAACTTAGTTATTAGGAGAAATTTTCTTGAAATTTGTAGCATTAAAAAACAGTTTAAAAGATGAGGTTTTACCTGCCTATTTAATAATTGGAGAGGACGCTTTTTTAAAGCAAAAAGCGCTTGAACTTTTAAAAAATAGCGTTGTAAATAGTAACGCAGAACTAAATTCAATATTTTTTTCTACCGATAATTTAGAGGCGGATAGAGTTATTGACGCGTGCAACACTATGCCATTTTTTGCGGACAAAAAATTGGTTGTGGTTACAGAATATGAAAAGAAAAATAGCGACAGTTTAATAACCAAATTAGATGAATATTTAAACGCACCAAATACTAGCACTTGTCTAGTGCTTGTGGGGGAGCAAGACAGTAAATATTTTGAGCCTTTAACTAAAAAATTAGAGGTTATAGATTGTGGCAAACTAAACACTGAGGTGCTTTCAAAAATTGTTTTGTCTATGGCTAAGGAAAATGGCAAGCAAATGTCAATTCAAGCGGTAAACACTTTAATTGATTATTGCAATAATGACTTAGCAAGAATAAACATAGAACTTTTAAAACTTTCTTCTGGAAGTGCAAGTGACGCAATTGAATTAAAAGATATTGCAGGCAATGTAAACAAAGATTTGGAGTTTCAAGTATATGAACTTACAAACGCCCTTGGCAACAAAAACGCCGAAAGCAGTTTTGTTATTTTAAACAACTTACTTGAAAATAAAAACACCGTTAGTGCCGTGCTGGCGAGCATATATAAGCACTTTAGGAGGCTTTTTCACATATCTGTTAGTGGACTTAACGACAAGGAACTAGCAGATAAATTAGAGGTAAAAGAATACGCAATTTTAAAGGCGAGGGAACAAGTAGGCAAATTTAGCCCACTTGTATTAAAACAAATAAACGAAATGTGCGTAGACATTGACTATAAGTGCAAAATTGGCAAAATGGATGCAGAAAACGGAATAAACTTTTTGGTTTTAAACATTTTAAATATGTAAAATGGCACACAATTTTGTGTTACTAAATAAAAAAAGTTAAACTTTGCTTTGGAGGAGTTATAAATGCAAGGTTTAACAAAATTATTAAAGCGCTTATTTAAACATAATGACAAAAAAGCGCCAATTAGCAATAAGTTTTTGAGGCGTTACAAAAGAATAAACAAAAAAGAATTTGTTTTAAATATTGAGGACATAAAAAAAGAGGGGTAACCCTCTGTTTTTTATTTTTATTATGCTTCTTTCTTTTTAGCAGGTGCCTTTTTAGCAGCAGTTTCAGTTTTAGGTGCTGCAGTTTTTTTAGCAGGTGCTTTTTTAACTTCTGCTACTACTTCTTCAACCTTAACTTCTTCAACTTTAACTTCTACTTTTGGCTCTTCAACTGGCGCTACATTTGCCTCTTGCTCTGCCTTATATAACATACTAGCAAGTCTAGATTTTTTGCGACTAGCGTTGTTTGCGTGTAATCTGCCTGCGCTGCATGCTTCGTCAACTAGAGCAACTAGGTTTGGTAAAAATGCCTTTGCTTGTGCTAATTCTTTAGCGGTAACCATTGCTCTAAATTTTTTCATAGCAGTAGTTAACTCTGTTTTTTTACCTCTATTCTCTTCATGTCTTCTAGCGATTACTTTTATGCGCTTTTTTGCTGATTTTATATTTGCCACTTTTAAGTACTCCTTATTTTTAAAACTACCCTGTATTTTAGCATACAAAAAAGAAAATTGCAACTGCTTTTTGGCTTTTTTATTGCAAAATAGAAATAATACGCGCAATGTAAAATATTACTGTGTAATATCAAATTATTTTTACTTATATGGTTGCGAAAAATTTGAATAATATTGTATACTGAAAAAGCAATAAACAAGCGAGGTATATTTTTATGGGCGATTTTGGCGTAAAACACTTAACAGGTTTAGCGTGGCTATTTGGACTTATTATAACTTTACTAATTGTAACTCTAGTCATTAGAAAAAAATATCATAAGGGTGAAAATTATGACAGAAATGTTGTAAAATATGCAGCCATTTTTATTTGGATTTGGGAATTTATTAAAACCATCTACATTTTTAACAGTGCCGCTTACGGTGGGGTGGGCGATTACACCGCTTATATGCTACCTTTTCACATTTGTAGTATGGCACTATATGCTTATGTCATCATTGGGTTCAGCAAAGGTAAACTTAGCAACTTTATAAAGCCATTTGCGTTTGCAACTATGTTACTTGTAACTTCAATAATTTTAACAATACCAGATTCCTCTGGCATACTTGGCGGAGAGGCTAATTGGAGTTTTATTGATGCAAACATTTTACCTTATCAATCCTTCTTATATCACGGCACCTTAGTTTTCGTGCCACTTTATATGGTATTTAGTGGTTTTTATAACCCAAAAATTTCAGATATTTGGAAGGCTACAATTACACTTTTAGTAACTGCAACTTTTGCTTTTACTTTAAACAAGGTTTTAGGCGTTACAGACTTTATGATGCTAGAATATGGCAACGGCAATCCGTTCCAATATTTGGTTTCTAGCAACTATTTATTATACCTTGCAATACTGGCAGGCGTCGCCATAGGTGGAACTGCTGTTATACTTGGTTTAGCACAATTACTAAAAAAAATATTTGGCAAAAAAGCAAAAGCTTAGCCATCAGGAGACAATAATATGATTATAGGCGTAGACATTGATGACACTTTAAGCGACATATATAGATTAAAGAGAAGAAAAATTGGTAAATATTTAAAAGACAATAAACTAAAATTTAAACTTATAAATAAAAACACTAATTTCGTATCTAAAATGTTTGATTGGCCAGACACAGAGTGGAGAAAGTTTTGGTGTGAGCATGCAGACAAAATGTTATCTACCGCAAAACCAAGAAGAAACGTGGCAAAGGTACTAAAAAAATTGCACGATGAGGGCAATAAAATACTAATTATTACCGCAAGGACAACAGAGTGGCATAAAGACCCCTATAAATTGTCGTCCGAATGGTTAGACAAAAACGGTATAGTGTACGACGAACTTCTAGTTGGTTATGAGTCTAAAACTGACATTGTTTTAGAAAAAAAAGTGGACTTTTTTATTGATGATCAACCAGCAAATGTTGAAGAACTTTCTAAATATAACCTTCAAACGGCACTTATGTGCGCTAGGCAAAACAAAAACTATGTAAATGAAAAAGTGCTTCGTTTTAGAAATTGGAATCAAGTATATAGATATTTAAAATCAATTAAAGCGTAGAGCATAAAAACAATTTTAACCGCAGCAATGCGGTTTTTTGTTGCAAAGACCATTGTAAATTAGAAAATTTGTGTTTTTAAAATAAAAATAAAAAATTTTAAAATATTTTTAAAAAAGACTTGACATTGTGTATAATGTACGCATATACTTATTTCCAACAAATAAAAAATTGGAGGGAGCAAATTGAAAAAAGAAATTGAATTAAAATATTTAATCAATCATTTACCAAATAGTTGTAACGAGCACGAATGCATTACTCAGTATTATTTTGACCCAACAAAAAGAGCGAGCGCCTTGATGAGAGAATTTGACGATTTGAATTTAGCCACAATTTCCGAAGCGCGCATAAGAATGGTAAGACACGGTGACGCCTATAAATTTTATTTGACCTTAAAGAATTCTAATCCTTTGTCAAGAGACGAATACGAAAAGCAAGTAGATGTCAAACTTGCAAAAACTCTATTAAAGGACAACATTGTTGGCAAATTAAGTAAAAACAGGTACGTGATTAAGGAAAGGGGATACACTTTTGAGTTTGATGAGTTTTTAAGCCTAAGTCAAAAACTGTTTTTAGTAGAAGTTGAACTTGACAGTTTGCCAACGGCAACAGTTGTAGAAGAGATTGAAAGTATTTTATCAAACACCTTTGATGTAAAGTTTAAAGATGTAACAAAAGACAAAACATATAAGAATGCGGCGTTAGCAAAGACGAATTTTGGAGGTTTGGAAAAATAGTTTTTCGGACCTTTATTGTACTATAAGTTTTTAATTGGGAGGGAGTATGAAAGAAATTACAAATAATTTGCAAAAATGGTGCAAGTATAATTACGACTTGATTGAAGAGGGTTGAGAGACTAGACCAAAGATGGTTGTGTTAGTTGCTGGGGCATCTTCTTCTGGCAAGAGTTACGCAAGTGCGGAGTTAAAAGAGTATTTGCAAAAAAGAGGCTTAAATTCTGCAATACTATCCACTGACAGTTACAATGTTGGCGTTTCAGGCATAATTGTAAATAAAGTTAATGCTAATGTTTTTAATGGTTCATTACAAAACATTGACCTTATAAAGGCAAATGTAAAAAACATAATAAAAAATAAAGACTTTGATAAAAAATTTGACACCTTAAGCCTTATGCAAATAAAGGCAAGTTGCAAAAATTTAATTGCGGAAAAAGATATGGGAAGTTTTTTAACCAACTTGGCTTTAGAGTTTGATAAGATAAACTTTGATGAGGCAACAGTATATGACCTTAACGCCCTTGGTAAAGATGTAATTAGCCTTATGCACCAAAATAATGTTGCTATTAGAAACTATTCTAAAGTGGTAAGCGAGCAAATGGAAAGTACAGAGACAATAACTGGCAAAAATTGTGATGTAATTATTATTGAAGGAATATTTGCTTTAAACGATACTCTTTTAGACAGTTTAAAGGGTATAAAGTATGTAAAAAACTATATAGACGGCGACGAAAAAACACTATTTTTAAGGCGTGTTTTAAGGGACGCAAAACAAACCTCAGCCGACAACATTTTTACAATAAAAACTTATTTTGATTTTGTTTATCCCAATTTTAAAAAGTTGATTTTGCCAACGAAAGATACGGCAGAGTTGATTTTAGAAAACAATATGACCTTTGAAGAACTACAAAACGGAGATATTTTATCTAAACAACAAAAGGTAAGGGTTTTAGATAAAAAAGCAGTAAATTATTTATTGCAAAAAGCAGTAATCATATCAAAAGAACTTGAAAGGGACATATATTTGGAAACGAGTAAAATGATAGAGGCGGACAATTTACTTCGTTTAAGGACAATAAGTAAAGACGGCGGAAAAACCTTTAATTTGTCAAGTTTAGTGCATAAGGGCGCAGTTAAACTAAGGACAGACGCAAAAATAATACGCCCAATAAACATATTAATTAAAGAGGGCGAATTTGACAAAATTTATAAAACGGAAGAGGAGTTTTTAAAGGTGGTTAAGGGGGCTGGGTTTATTGCTTCTAAAACTATAATTAAAGGAAGGACGCGGCTGACATTTGAGGGTGAAAGATATACCATTGATAATATTGCAGGAAATGGCACTTTTATTGAATATTCTTCCGACAACAATTCTAATTTTGTAAGGTTACTTCAAAATTACTCTGAAAAATGCAATTCATTTTATGAAGCAATTGTGCCACTAGTGAAAGTAGATGCCGAATTGGTAAACGAATAAAAACCACTTTAATACATAAAAAAATAAGTCATCTGACTTATTTTTTTTGTTGTATTTTTATATTTTTTTATAGTTGGGGTCCATTATCTGGTGCATTTGCATTTTTTACTGGAACCACTTTTATAACTGATTCAGTTAAAGCATGAACAGTTTTTAACTCGTAGCCCTTAGAATTTGTTTTTTCTAGCCAAATTCTCATTTGCGAGGTTGTTCCGTTGCCATATTTGTTTGCTAGTGCCATATCTTCATTGTCTAGGTAATACAAAACTAATGTCTTATTTGGATCTTCCGTCTTTGACAAATCTGCAATGGATATTGTTAGTGAGTCTATTTGAATTTCTGTTCCAAAAAAGTTTTTAATTCCGCCACCTTTTACAATTGTCAAATATTCTTTGTTATCGCCAGATAAACCAAATCTGTAAGGCTTGCCTTTATAGTCTAATGTACTAAAAATTCTACCATTTGGAACAGCGTTTTCTGTATGCCTCATAACTTCTAACATTGGTTCTATATTTGGTAATAATTCTGGCATTGCTTGTTTAATTAATTCTAGTGATTTTTCATAATCTTTTAAATTTATTTTCATAGTTTTCCCCTATAATTTTTCTTAACTCTATAATAGCATTTAACTTAGCGTTTGTAAATATCATATTACAAAAAATATATTATTGTTTCTAAATAAAGTATAAGTAAAGTATGTAATAAAAAACAACTCAAAAAGAGTTGTTGATTTGGTGCCGATGACTGGAGTCGAACCAGCACGAAGTTGCCCCCAGCGGATTTTGAGTCCGCCGCGTCTGCCATTCCGCCACATCGGCTTATTTAAAGCAAGGTTATTTTAACATACAGTAATTATTTTGGCAAGCAGTTTTTTTAATTCCTTTTAATCTCTTTTGTTTGTAAATAAGCGCTATATAGGTTATAATAAATAAGAGGTATTTATGAAAATTTTTTTAGTTATAGACGGCAATAGTTTAATAAACAGAGCGTTTTACGCCCTACCACTTTTAAAGAATAGTATGGGCTCATATTCTAACGCCATTTATGGCTTTTGCAATATGCTAGTTAAGGCAATTAACGAGTACGAACCGCAATATATAGCGGTGGCTTTTGATAGAAAAGAACCAACTTTTAGGCACAAATTATACACCGACTATAAGGGCACAAGAAAAGGTATGCCAAACGAACTTGCAGAACAAATGCCAATTTTAAAGCAAGTTTTAGAGGCTATGAATATTAAAATTTTAGAAAAAGCAGGCATAGAGGCGGACGACATAATAGGCGTAATTAGTAAGCGTTTTAAAGAGCAAACTGTAATTTTGACTGGCGATAGGGACACCTTGCAATTAATTGATGATACTACAAGTGTTTGGTTAACTAAAAAGGGCTTATCTGAACTAGAAAAAGTAGATGAAAAGGTACTATTAGAAGAATTTAAGTTAAAACCTTACCAAGTAATTGAATTAAAGTCGCTTATGGGAGATGCTTCTGACAATATACCGGGTGTTAGCGGAATTGGCGAGAAGACGGCAATGCAGTTACTAGAAAAATATGACAACTTGGACGGCGTTTACGCGCACATTGACGAGCAAACAGGAAAATTAAAAGAGAAGTTAGAAAACGGCAAAGATATCGCTTATTTAAGCCGCACTTTGGCGACCATTGACACAACTGCAGATGTAGACATTAAAATTGAAGACTGTACTTATGACTATCCATTTAGTAAAGATGTTTATGAATTATTTAAAAAATATGAGTTCAAGAGCCTTTTAAAAAGAGAAGAATTATTTGAAAAGACTTTTGACTATAAGCCTCAACTTGAAAAGAAGACTCTTAACAAAGCGGTTGAAAATTTAGAGGTTTTAAAGGCGTTAGTTACAGAAATTAAAAAAGCAGGCGAGGTTGCCATTTATTTGGGCGCCAATTTACATATATCCATAAGTAAGTTTGAGGAATATGAAATAAAAATTAAAGAAAATTTACTTTCTGATGGTCTAAACTTGGAAGAAGTGCTAAATGAACTAAGAGATGTATTACAAGACGAAAACATTAAAAAGGTCTTGTTTGATTACAAGGCTAGCAGGCACTATTTAAAAGACTTAGGCTATGCGCTAAATGGCGCAAGTTTTGATATAGGTTTGGCAGAATATTTGGTCAGTGGCAGTAAGAGGCAAGAGGGCGATATGTTAGCCTTTACAGAGCAATATAATTATTCGGCAGTTGCTATTGCTAGTTGTATGTTAAAGGCAAAAGACGAGTTAATAAAGCGCTTAAAAGAGCAAGAGATGTACGACCTTTATTATAATGTAGAGTTTAAACTTATTGATGTATTATATAATATGGAAATTAACGGTTTTAAAATAGATATGGATATTTTAAACGAGTTAAACTTCAAGTATGATGAGGAGAGCAAAAAACTTACAAATCACATATACACTTTGGCTGGCGAAGAGTTTAACATAAACTCCCCAAAACAACTATCAGAAGTGTTGTTTGACAAGTTAAAAATTTACTCTGCTAACAACAAAAAGAAGAGCACAAATGTAAGCGTGCTAGAAAGACTTGTAGACGACCACCCTATAATTGAACTAATTATGAGATATAGGCACATAACAAAATTAAATGGCACTTACTTAGAGGGCTTTAAAAAACTTATAGATAAAAAGACAAACTTAGTTCATACTTTATTTAACCAAACCTTGACTAGTACTGGTAGGTTAAGTAGCACAGAGCCTAATTTGCAAAATATTCCAGTGAGAACTGAAGACGGTAAAAATTTGCGTAGAATGTTTGTAACGAGGTTTGAAGACGGCTTTTTGGTAACTGCGGACTATTCTCAAATTGAACTTAGACTTATGGCACATTACTCTAAAGACGAGAACTTGATAGAGGCATTTAAAGAAGGCAAAGACATTCACACTGCAACGGCAAGCGACATTTTTGGAGTGCCTGAAAGCGCTGTCACTCCTACTCAAAGAAGGGACGCAAAGGCAGTAAACTTTGGCATTATTTATGGAATAAGCGATTACGGTTTAAGCCAAAACATAGGAAGTTCTAGAATAAGGGCAAAGGACTATATTGAAAAATATTTTGCAACATACCCAGGCGTTAAGCGTTTTATGGAGACATCTGTTGAAGTAGCCAAAGCAAATGGATATGTCAGCACATTAATGGGCAGAAGACGAAACATTGACGACATAAATTCTAGTAATTATGTGATTCGCCAAGCGGCAGAGCGTGCAGCTATGAATATGCCACTTCAAGGCACGGCGTCAGACATAATTAAACTTGCTATGATAAGGGTTTACAACAAGTTTAAAAAACTAAACCTAAAGGCAAAACTTATTTTACAAGTCCACGATGAACTTATTGTAGATACGCCAAAAGACGAAAAAGACATTGTAATAAGCATACTAAAACAAGAGATGGAACTAGTAGCAAAATTGGAAGTTCCACTTGTAGTTGACATCAATTACGGCAAATGTTGGCTTGACGCAAAATAAAATAATAAAAATTGCTCTTAATGGGCAATTTTTTGTTTAACTAAATGTTTATTTGCTATGAGTTATATTTGACTTTAAAAAGCCAAAAATGGTACTCTTATAATATCAAATTTAATAAACCTTTATGTAATAATATGGGTTAAAAAGAGGTAAAAATGAGCGTTATGTTTTGCGACACCAATTGCGAACTTTGGTACACGAGAGCGGAAGAACTAGGTTTAAAGGTTATAGGTATGCCATACCTTATTGATAATGTAATAAAAGATTATGATTTAGGCAAAAATACTGACTTTAAAGAGTTTTATGACAAAATAAGAAAGGGCAGTATGCCACTTACTCAGGCTCTAAACCCTCAAAACTATATTGATTATTTTGAGCCATATTTATCTGCAGGACAAGACATTTTGTACGTCCATTTTTCGCACAATTTAAGTGGCACTTTTGAATTTATGGATAGTGCTATTAAAGAACTTCAAATAAAGTACCCAAAAAGGACAATTAAAACAGTTGATACTTTAAGCATTTCAATAGGTGCCACTGGGTTACTTTATGAGGCTGCAAAACTACACAATAGTGGTGCAACTGATGACGAAGTAATTGAATTTGTAGAAAATAATAGAAGCAGATATAGAGCATATTTTGTGGTTGACGATTTGAACCATTTAAAGCGTGGTGGGCGCATAAGTAACGTTCAAGCACTTATGGGAACTATGCTTGCAGTTAAGCCAATTTTAACTTTAAATGTTGAAGGAAAAATAGAATCTATTGCCAAAGCAAAAGGCAAAAAGAAAGCGCTACTTGACCTTTTTGAAAGGCTTAAAACTGAGGGCGAAAATATTGCAGACCATCCAATTATTGTAACTCATGCTGATGTACTTTCAGAGGCAGAATTTTTGGTAGAAAAAGTTAAAGAGTTTGCAGGCGAAGGCGTTGAAGTTTGGTTACAACCAGTTGGACCAACCATTGGCACACACTGTGGACCTGGCACAATAGGAATAAGTTTTCACGCAAAAAGCAGGTAATCAATAAGCAAATTTTAAGGGGTAACTTTTTTACCCTTTTTTAAAAGAATTGCACGGATATGTTAAAAAAATTGATAAAATAAGGTAAAAAATATGAAAATTTTAATAAAAAATGCATATATTTTAACAATTAATGGCAAAAACTATGAAAATGGACAAATATTTATTGAAGATGATACAATAGTTTTTGTGGGTCCAGAGTATGTAGGCAACTTAGTTGCAGACAAGATTATTGACGCAAAAAATAAAATTGTTATGCCAGGTTTTGTAAACGCACACGCACACACTGGCATGAGTATTTTAAAAAATATAAGCGACAGTAGCGAACTTCAAACTTGGCTGTTTGATAAAATTTTGCCCCTTGAAAAGGGCTTTACTTTTGACAGTATGTACTTTGCAAATATGCTTGGAATTATGAACTATGTTAGAAACGGAATAACAACTTTTTGCGACGCTTATTACTTTGTACCTTCACTCGTAAAAGCCGTTAAAGAAAGTGGCATAAGGGCGACTATAGGAGTAGGGTTTCACCCAGACGATTTAAGAAAAATTGAAGATATAGAGCGCGAATATTTGACTTATAAAAAAGAGAGCGACAGGATAAATTTTGTCGTCTATTCTCATTCAATATATGCTAATGACGAGGCACAAATAAATGCACTTATAAATTTAGCTCATAAACACAAACTTGGAGTATATACCCACATAAGCGAGACCTTGGAAGAAGTGAGCGATTGCACGGTAAAAAATAACGACTTGACGCCACCTCAACTTTTGGAGCAACTTGGCTTTTTTGATTTGCCTGCAACTGTCGCACACGCAGTTCATACCGACAAGGTAGACCACCAAATTTTTAAAGAGTATGGCGTAAATGTTGTAAGTTGCCCTGCAAGCAATTTAAAACTTGGAAGTGGAATTGCTCCACTAAATTCTATGAATAAACTTGGTATTAATATTGCACTAGGTACAGATTCTGCCGCTAGCAATAATGGACTTGATATGTTTAGAGAAATGTATTTGGCAAGTACTTTACAAAAGGGCACTTTGCAAGAGGCTTCCGTTATGCCAGCAGAAGAAGTGTTAAAGATGGCAACAATTAATGGTGCTAAGGCACTTGGCTTAAAAAAGGTCGGCAAGTTAAAAGAGGGTTACAAGGCAGATTTAATTATGCTAGACATTGATAGTCCTAATTTAACTCCACTAAACGATGTTGAAAGCGCAGTAGTCTATTCGGCAGGCGTTCAAAATATTGTTATGACTATGGTAAACGGTAAAATATTATATGACAATGGCAAGTACTATATAGGTACAAACGAAAAAGAAATATTAAAAAATGGTAAAGAGGCATTAAAAACTCTTATGGATAAATAATTAATTTAATACGCTTTGAAAAAGACTATTAAACTGTTACAATATTATATAAAATAATCAAGAGGCTAAAAGCAATGTTTTTAAAGGTAAAAGCGACTGATGGTGTAAATGTTGTAATTAAAGCCGCTAGCAAAGTAGCGGATAGGTACAACAACAATATAATTGCTAGCGAACATATTTTGTATGGGCTTTGTTTTAATGAAGCCTCTATTTCTGGCGCTATTTTAAAGGACTTTAACATAACAAGTGCCAATGTGCTTGGCTTTTTGGAGCAATCTAAGACTGCAAATAACACTTCAAAAACCGGGGTTGTTTTAACGGAAGAAGTTGAAAAATTAATAAAAGTTGCAGGTCAAATGGCAGAGGATTTGGGCTCTACCTTTATGGGGACAGAACATTTACTATTAGCGCTATTAAACGAGAGCAACAGCATCGCAATAGCCATAATAGAAAAGGTATTTAATGTAAAAAAAGAACAAGTAAAAGGGAAACTTGCAGCCTTTTTAGGGCTAGATAGCGACACAAACTACGAAAGTAGAGAATTAACAGATGAAAGCGTACTTGAAGCGACTAGCAACTTACCAGAAGAATTACTTTCAATGGGTGCAGACATCACTTTAAAGGCAGTTCAAGGCAAACTTGAGCCAATAATAGGTAGAGACACAGAGATTGAGAGAATAATAGAAATTTTATGTAGAAAGAGTAAAAACAACCCAATTCTAGTGGGACAACCTGGTGTAGGTAAGTCTGCAATAGTTGAGGGGTTAGCCCAAAAAATTGTAAAAGGTGAAGTGCCTGATACATTAAAGAACAAAATTGTATACTCCCTTGATGTTGGTTCATTAATGGCGGGCACTCGTTATAGGGGCGCATTGGAGGAAAAACTTAAAAAAGCGATAGACATTATTATTGAAAGAGATGATGTAATTTTATTTATTGACGAAATACACACGATTATGCAAGCGGGAGAAGGCAAAGGCGAGGTTAGCCCTGCCGATATGTTAAAGCCATATTTGTCTCGCGGAGATATGCAAACAATTGGTGCAACAACGACTTCTGAGTATCAAAAATTTATTGAAAAGGACAAGGCTTTAGAAAGGCGTTTTCAACAAATTATGGTCAATCCGCCAAGCGTTGCCGATACCATTAAAATTTTAATGGGATTAAAGCATAGTTATGAAAATTATCACAAGGTTTTAATAACAGATAAAGCCATTGAGAGTGCTGTAAAACTTTCTGATAGGTATGTAACTACTAGAAACTTGCCAGACAAGGCGATAGACTTAATTGACGAGGCGAGCAGCAAGGGCAGGGTTAATTTAAAAACTTTACCGAAGGTAATTGCTACAAAACAAGAGGAACTTTTGCATTTAAAAACTAATCTTGAAAAATCGGTGAGGGAGCAAAACTTTACCTTGGCCACCGAAATAAGAAACCAAGTAACCTATAAAGAGCAAGAAATTTACAATTTGCAAACTAAGGCAGAAAAAGCCGAAGAGCAAATAGTAATAGATGAGGAAGAAGTAGCAAAAGTAATATCTGTTTGGACAGGTATTCCACTAAATAAAATAACGGAGACTGAAAAATTAAGGCTACTTAATTTGGAGGAAGAATTACACAAGCGCGTAATAGGGCAAGATGAGGCAGTTGACGCTGTTAGTCGTGCTATTAGGCGTTCAAGGGTGGGACTTCAAGACAGCAATAGACCTATTGGCTCATTTCTATTTTTAGGTCAAACCGGCGTAGGTAAAACAGAGTTAAGTAAGGCACTTGCAGAAGTACTATTTAACGACGAAAACGCAATGATTAGGTTTGATATGAGCGAGTTTTCCGAGAGCCATTCGGTTGCAAAATTAATTGGTGCTCCTGCTGGTTATGTCGGCTATGACGATGGTGGACTTTTGACTGACGCCGTAAAAAGAAAACCTTATTCGGTAATCTTGTTTGACGAAATTGAAAAGGCACATCCAGACATATTTAACCTTATGTTGCAACTTTTAGAGGACGGCAAATTAACAAACAGCAAAGGTGAAGGGGTAAACTTTAAAAATACGGTAATAATATTTACTTCAAACGCTGGAATGGCAAAACTAAACGCATATAGAGAAGCAGAAAGGGTAAACAACCACATTTTAACTTTTAAAGAGCAACGCGACTTTTTAATAAATAGTTTAAATGGCTATTTTAAGGACGAATTTTTAAACAGAATTGATACAATAACCGTATTTGAACCATTAAAAATGAATCATCTTGCTCAAATTGCTAAAATTATGGTTACCAAACTAAATGGCAAATTGAAAAATAAGGGCTTAGAACTTAAACTTACAGAGGCAGCATTTAAGCATTTAATTGTTAAAGGCAGTAACTCTGAGTACGGTGCAAGACCACTAAGGCGCGTAATAGAAAAGGAAGTTGAGGACAAATTAAGTGAAGACTTACTTTCTGGCGCGTTGGAGCAAAACAGCCTAATAATTTTAGATTTAGAAAACGGCGTTTTGACTTTTAAATATATGCCTAAAAAATAAAAATTATGCTAAAACAACTAGACTAAAATTGTCGTTTTTGCTATCATAATAATATACAGCATTTGTATGTAAAAATAAAATTGTGAGGTGATACTATGAAAATAAATTATACTTATAAGGGAACCACACCAACCAAAGGATTAGAAGATGCTTGCGAAGAAAGATTATCTAAATTAAATAGGTTTTTTCATTCTGAAAGCGAAGCAGATGTTACATTTAGGGTTGAGGGAAAAACTCATACTATGAGTGTATACTTAAAGAACAATGGTAGAAGTTTCTCTGCTAAAGCGTCAACAGCGCTTATGTATGATTCAATAAAAGAGTGTGAAGAAATTTTAAAAAATCAAATTGTAAGCCACAAAAGGGGTTACAGAACAGATAGCCACAAAAGGCATAACAGCATTGTATTTAGTGAGGCACATAATATGGAGTCCGATGAGGTTACAGAGGAAACCAAAAAATATCATAGGGAAATAGATGCGTCAATAGATCAACTTGATAAAAAAGAGATGTTGACTAAAAAGTATGGCACTGATGAACTATCTCCAAGATAGGTTTTAAAAAACAAATTAATAACAAAAAAAACTGTAAGAAATTCTTACAGTTTTTTGTTTTTTTTAATCGTTTTAATTTTTTCTATTTTTTAAAAGTTCGTCCGTCTCTTCTATGCTCTTTTTAATAATATCCATAGCCTCGTCCATTTGCTCTTTTGTGTGAGTCGCCGTGTAACTAGTCCTTAAAATTGCGTGTCCTACAGGTACAGCAGGGGAGATTACAGGGTTGACATAAACGCCATTTTTTAACAACACTTTACATAAAAGGAAAGTCCTTTCATCGTCGTATGTGTTAATAGGTATTATTGGCGCATAACTATCACTTATGTCTATACCGCGCTTTTTAAGCCCCGCTCTTACATAGTCTGCAATTTCTTGCAAATGCTTAACTCTTTCAGGCTCTCTTTTTAAAATTTCTAGTGCTTTACTAGCGCAAGCAACGCTCGCTGGGGTAATAGATGCTGAGAAAATGAAGGGTCTGGAATTGTGTTTTGTAAACTCTATAACGTCTTTATTTGCAGCCATATATCCGCCCAAACTCGCAAGGCTTTTTGAGAATGTACCCATAATTATGTCTACATCTTTTTCTAATCCAAAGTGGCTAGCGGTACCGCGACCACCTTCGCCAATAACGCCTAGTGCGTGTGCGTCGTCCACCATAACTCTAGCGCCATATTTTTTTGCTAATTTTACAATTTCTGGTAGTTTACATAAGTCGCCACCCATACTAAAAACGCCGTCTGTCACTATTAATATTCCGCTAGTTTCTGGCACGCTTTTTAAGCACTCTTCAAGTTCTTCCATATTGCTGTGAGAATATCTCAAAAGTTTTGCATAACTTAGCCTACAAGCGTCATATATGCTCGCATGGTTTTCTTTGTCGCCAATTATGTAATCGTTTCTTCCTGCAATGGCACTAATTATGCCTAAATTGCTTTGAAAACCTGTGCTAAAGGTTACACATGCATCTTTATGTAAAAACTCTGCTAAGTCTTTTTCCAACTTTACGTGTATATCTAGTGTTCCATTTAAAAACCTGCTGCCAGAACAGCCAGAGCCATATTTTTTTAAGGCTTCAATGCCCGCTTCTATAACTTCTTCGTTGCTTGTTAGTCCCAAATAATTGTTGCTGCCAATCATTATTGTCCTATGTCCTTGCATAATAACTTCGGTATCTTGACCACTTTCTAACTCGTGAAAATAAGGGTATATACCTGCTGCTTTTACTTTTTTTACCTGGTCATATTCAAATGCTTTTTTAAAAATATCCATATCTAGCATCTCCTAAAATTCATATACGCTAGATTATAACATAATATATTTTTTTTGATAATTAAATTGCCTTGCTATTTCCAATTTTCCAAAATTTTTTAATAATTTAATTATATTTTTTTAAAGGCTAAAACTTGCTTGCTAAATTTCGTGTTAAAAGGTAAAATTAAAATGTATTAATATGGAATTTTGGAGTAAATATGATAAAAATTAGTGGTTTAAAACTAGCGTTTACAAAAGAGTACTATGCTCTTTACAATATTAATTTAGAAGTACAAAATGGCAAAACCCTAGTACTTTTAGGAGACAGTGAAAGTGGCAAAACAACGCTTTTAAGGGCAATTGCTGGGCTTGAAAAATACGGCGAGGGCGAAATTTATTTGAACGAGATGAATCTTAAACAAATAGATTTTAGTAAAGACGTAAATTTGGGTTATATATCTTATAAACCAGTGTTCTTTAACAATAAAAGCGTCTATCAAAATTTGGAATATGTGCTAAAAATACGCAAAAATGACGAAGTTAATAGCAAACTAAAAATTAATCAGGCGTTAAAAAATTATGGAATAGAGGCGATAAAAGACCTTAAAATAAAAGAGATATCCGCCTATCAAAAAATTTTGGTGCAACTTGCAAGGCTAAGCCTACGACCTATTGAAATTTATTTAATAGACAATATATTTAAAAATTTGACTACCAGTGAAACAGAAAAACTTGTTGCTTACATTAAAGAGCTTCAAAAACAAAGTGCAACCTTTATAATTGGTGTAAATACCAAGGAACTAGCAAACGAGTTTTCTACAGATATTATAAAACTAAAATTTGGTTCTATAGTGACAGATGAGGAAGTGTGATATGAGAAATAAACAACAAAAAGTAAATAAATTACCCATTGAGGACTTTAAAACAGAAAGCATAATAAAACACCTTTCTCAAGAACAACTAGACTATTATAGACAGTTTTTAGAAAACAAGGAGATGGTAGCCTTTTTAAATGACGAGGAACTAATAACTACGGTTAAATTGTTTTTAAAAAACAATCTAAACATAACCACTACTAGTAAGTCGGCTTTTATGCACCGAAACACTCTCATTTATAGGCTTGAAAAGGTTAAACAAGAGGTGGGTTTAAATATTAAAAATTTTGAGGAAGCAACCATTTTAGAAAATATTTTAATGCTTAACGAACTATTAAAAAAGAATTAATTATTTAAAAGGTAAATACGCTTAATGACAAAGGAAGAAAGAACGAGAATATTTAACTATTTAAAGGAAAAGTTCCCAAATGCAGGGTGCGAATTAAATTACACTAATCCCTATGAACTTTTGGTTGCCGTAATACTGTCCGCCCAATGTACCGATAAAAGGGTAAACATTATTACACCAGAAGTATTTAAAAAATACCCTGACGCAAAGAGTTTAAGTATGGCAAACACAGGGGAATTAGAAAAAATAATTTATTCTTGCGGTCTATATAAGAGTAAAGCAAAACACCTAATTGAAATGGCAAACAGTTTGGTAGATAGGTTTAACGGACAAGTGCCAAACAATATTGAAGAATTACGAACGCTGGCAGGTGTTGGCAGAAAAACAGCCAATGTAGTGTATGCAGTTGCTTTTGGTGGAGACGCAATAGCAGTAGACACCCACGTATTTAGGGTAAGTAATAGGCTTGGTTTAACAAACTCTAAAAATGTATTAGATGTTGAACTATCTTTAATGAAACAATTTGATAAAAACGTTTGGAGCGAACTACATTATATGTTAGTATTGTTCGGAAGATATTATTGTACGGCAAAAAACCCAAAATGCGACGAATGTGGATTAAAAGATATTTGCAAGTACTATAACGAAGAAGTAAAAAATAAAAAGTAGGTAAATTATGTTTGTAGATAAAACAAAAATTTTTATAAAGGCTGGCGATGGCGGCAACGGTGTTGTTAGTTTTCATAGAGAAAAGTTTGTGCCAAATGGGGGGCCAGACGGTGGCGATGGCGGCAACGGAGGCAGTGTTATTTTTGAGGTAAGCCCTCACATGAATAACCTAGTTGACTACCATTACACCAAACACTTTAGGGCGGAACCAGGTTCAGATGGTATGAGCAACAAGAGGTATGGCAAAAACGGAAAAGATATAGTAATACAAGTACCACAAGGTACAGTTATAAAAGATGATGAAACAGGCAAAATTATTGCCGATATGTTTTATGCGGACGATAAGAAGGTAATTTTAAAAGGTGGCAACGGAGGCAGAGGCAATGCAAAATTTGCAAACTCTGTTAGGCAAGCACCTGCTTTTTCTGAACTTGGCGTAAAAACCGAGGAAAAAACTGTAGTTTTGGAGTTAAAGACAATAGCAGATGTTGGACTTGTAGGTTTTCCTAACGTTGGCAAAAGTTCGCTACTTTCTGTTTTAACAAATGCTAAGCCTAAAATTGCGAACTATCAATTCACCACACTTTCGCCAAATTTAGGCGCTTCAAGTTACGGTGGCAAAAACTTTTTAATTGCGGACATTCCAGGGCTTATTGAGGGCGCTAGTGAGGGCGTAGGGCTAGGACACGACTTTTTAAGACATATTGAAAGGACAAGAATTTTCGTCCATGTGGTAGACATTGCAGGCGTTGACGGACGAGACCCTATTGAAGACTTTAAAATTATTAATAAAGAACTTGAAAACTATTCAAAAAAACTTATGGAGATACCACAAATTGTTGTTCTAAACAAAGTTGACTTACTTTATGCCGATTTTTCAAAAGTTAAAGAGTTTAAAAAGAAATATGGCAAAAAATATACAATTATTGAGACTTCTATTGCTTTAAGAAAGGGTATGGACGAACTTTTACAGGCTATTGTAAATACTATTCAAGATGCCCCAGTAATAGCACCTAGCGAAATTGAGTTACTTGACTTTGACAAGGTTGATAAAACTAGTTTTGAAATTAATACTGATGAGGCGGGCGTATTTGAGGTTACAGGCGGACTTATTGACCACATAATTAGAGGCGTTGTTTTAGACGACCCAATAAGTTTTGCATACTTCCAAAAGAGGTTAAAAAATGATGGCATAATTGATAGGCTAAAAGAATACGGCATAAAAGAGGGCGACACCGTACGAATTGGCGAAATTGAATTTGTATATGAGGATTAAGGAGAAAAATATATGATAACGACAAAAGAAAGGGCTAGCCTAAAAGGTTTAGCACATAAACTAAAAGTTAGCGTTCAAGTAGGCAAAGAGGGCATAACAGACACAGTTTTAAACGAGATTGATGTCGCTCTATTTAATAAGGAACTAATCAAGGTAAAACTTTTAAAGACGGCAGATTTAGACAAAAAAGACGCTATGCATCAAATAGGCACAAAACTAAATGCAGAGGAAATTTTGGTCGTAGGCAACATTTTGGTGCTTTACAGGTTTAGCGACAAAGAGGGCGTAGAACACATAAATTTTTAACTAAAGGGGGATATTAATGAATTTAAAAGATACAGTAAACAAAATTGCTACAGCAATGCACGATAAAAAAGCAAAAAACATTTTAATAATTGACATAAAAGAAAGTACAAGTCTTGCCGATTATTTTATTATTGGTTCGGTAACATCAAACACTCATGCAAAAGGCGTTATGGGCTACATTGAAGACGAATTAAAACAAATAAATTTGGAACCTATCAGGCGCGAGGGACGCCACAATTCTAACTGGATTGTGCTAGATTATGGCGACATCATAGTTCACATAATGGAAACTGAGACAAGAGAGTTCTATAATCTAGAAAAACTTTGGCAAAATGACAAAAATACAGTTGAATTTAAAGGTTAATTTAATCTAAAATTGAGGGGAGTTTAAAAACTTTCCCTTTATTTTTTGTAAAAGTGGTTTTAAGTTGCAAAGGAGTAGTAAAATTGCTATAATAAGTTTGCAAATAAAACTTAAATTTTAAGGTGTACTATGAATATTTATGACATAATAGTAAAAAAGAAAAACAAACACTCTCTGACAAAAGAGGAGATTGATTTTTTTATTGACGGTATAATATCTGGCGCAGTTAAAGACTTTGAGGCGTCGGCACTTTTAATGGCTATTGCTATAAATGGCATGGATATTGACGAAACCTATAATCTCACAATGGCAATGGCAAATTCTGGTGCCATTGTAAATCTAAAAGATGTTAAAGGTATAACCGTAGACAAACACTCAACTGGTGGAGTTAGCGACACAACCACTTTAATTATTGCTCCTATAGTTGCTTGTTTGGGGCTAAAAATGGCAAAAATGAGTGGCAGAGGGCTTGGCTTTACAGGGGGCACTGCGGACAAATTAGAGGTGTTTAAAGGCTACAACTTAAATTTGAATCAAAAAGAATTTATTAATATAGTAAATAGTGTTGGCGCAAGCATAATAACTCAAACAAAAAACTTGGCACCTGCTGACAAAATTTTATATAGTCTTCGCGACCTAACTGGCAGTATTGAATCTATACCGCTTATTGCCTCATCAATTATGAGCAAAAAACTTGCAAGCAATGCTTCAGTTATTGTTCTAGATGTTAAATTTGGCGATGGTGCCTTTATGAAAAATGTTTCAACTGCTACGCTTTTAGCAAAAACAATGGTTGAAATAGGCAAAAAGGCTGGCAAAAAAATATCGGCAATTTTGACGAGTATGGACGAGCCACTAGGCAGTGGAATAGGTAGCAATTTAGAGGTTAAAAACGCAATAAATGTACTTAGTGGTAAAAACAACAATTTAGCAAAAGTAAGTAAAACTCTAGCAGAAAAGTTACTTGTTTTGGCAGGTGTTTATGATGCTAAAAGCGCAAAAAAGGCAGTTAACGAGGTAATAAATAACGGAAGTGCACTATTAAAACTTCAAGAAATAATTAGGGCTCATGGCGGAGACGACCAAATAATAACTAGGCAAGAACTTATGCCAAAGGCAAATGCTATGCTAGTTGTTAAGGCTGCCAAGTCTGGTTATGTAAACAAAATAAAAACCGAACAACTTGGTTTTATTGTAAATAGCCTTGGCGGTGGTAGGACTAGCGCTAATGATAAAATTGATCACACAGTTGGGCTTAAATTATTTGTTAAAATTAATTCAAAGGTCAAGGCTGGCGAAAAAATTTGCGAAATTTATGCTAAGAGCCTAGAAGACGCTAAAAATGTTGAGGCAAGAGTGTTAGACAGTTTAATAATAAAGAGCAGCAAAGCAAGTGAAAGTAAATTAATTCAAACGGTAATAGGTTAATTATGACTACTTATTTTACAAATAGCGAAAAACAAACAATTAAACTTGGCAAAAAATTATCGGCTAAGTTTTTTGCTGGACTTATAGTTGTTTTAAATGGGGACTTGGGGGCAGGCAAAACCGCCATTACAAAGGGTTTTGCAAAGGGACTAAAAATTAAAGAGAGCGTAACAAGCCCTACTTTTACAATTATGAACGAATATTTTAGTGGTAAACTTCCTATGTATCATTTTGATATGTATAGGCTAGAAGACGATAGCGAAGCGTACGAAATTGGACTAAATGAGTATTTTAACAAGAGCGATAACGTAAAACCCGGTGTTGCAGTTATTGAATGGGCAGAAAAAATTGCAAATTTAATACCAGCAAAGCACCTTACAATTAATATAACCAAACTTGGAGAAAATAAAAGAAAAATAGATGTGGAGGAAAGTTTGTGAACCTACTTGGAATAGATACTACAAAAAAACAAGCGCATATAGCACTATTTTTAAATGGCGAAGGTCAAAACTTTTTTACGCCCAACGACGCTAGCCACTCGGAGAGTTTGCTTCCTAGATTAAATGAGGTTTTAGAGACAAAAGCAATAAATTTAGACGCTTTTGACACCTATGCTGTAGTCATTGGACCGGGCTCTTTTACTGGTATTAGAATTGGCGTTAGTCTAGTAAAGGCCTTTATGTATGGCAACACTAAAAAATGTGTTGCAGTTAATTTTTTTGATTTAATTGCAAATAGTATTGATTTAAAAAATAGTTTTGTAATAGCGCTAAATGCGGACAATAGGGGCTGTTATGTTGCAGAATATACTGACGCAAAAGTGCTAAAAAAAATAGAGTTACTGACATTAGAAAATTTGAAAGACTACCTAAACGAAAACGGTTTGCCACTATTTGTAACAGAGGGCGACTACGACTACTTTGTGCTTATTAAAAATAGACAAATAGCAAATGTAAGTGAAAACGCCTTAATAGAAGTTGCAAAAAGAAAATATGACGAGGGCAAATTTACTTTAATTAACGAACTTGAACCGCTTTATTTAAAGTTAAGCCAAGCAGAGGACCAATACAAAGAAAAGGTACTTTCTCAAATTAAAATAGAAAGAGCAACTTTAAGCGACCTAGATGAATTAGTAAATTTAGAAAAACAAATATTTTTAGACGAAGCATATAATATGGAAAGTCTAAAAGACGAATTGACATTAGAAAACCGCTATTTTTGGGTAGTGAGGTTTAAAGAACATATAGTTGCCTACCTAGATGTTTTAAAGAGCGAGGACGACTTTAATATTTTAAAAATAGCGAGCGAGAACAACTATAAAAAATTGGGACTAGCGACAAAACTTTACGAAGTGCTTTTAAATGAGGCAAAAAACTTGGGAGTTAAAAAAATATTCTTAGAGGTAAACGAACACAATACACCTGCAATTAGTTTTTACAAAAAGCAGGGGCTAGTTGAGGAACATATAAGAAAAAACTACTATAAAGACGGCTCAAACGCCATAATTATGGCTAAAAACCTATAAAAAGAGGGGATGAGTATGAATTTGCTTGATGTAAATAATCCACATTTTTATATCACCATTGCACTCAGCATATTAAATGCAGTTATGCTTTCTTTTGCTGCTTACAAATTTTTGCAAGCGTTTAAACTTGCAGGCTATAAAATCAGTGGTTATTACTATTGGTTAAAGGAGACCAAGGCCAAGTACATTTCTAGGCTTTTAATACTTAGTTTTTTAAGCCTTTGCGGACTAGTTGTAGCAAATGTGCTATTTAACCATTTTCAAACGGATAGCAATTACTACTCTTATATAAGTTTAATTTTTTACTTTTATTTGAGTTTTGTATTCATAACAAATATGTATTCAAGGCAAAAAAATGTTCCTTTTAAATATACTAGTAGAATGAACAGAATGGTTGTAACCTTCTTTATTGTTTCAGCCGCTTTAACCTTCTTTTTAATAGCGTTTTTCTGGGGCTTTTCAGACATATTTAATTTTGCGGCTGTAGCCTTGACGCCTGCAATGTTACCTTTTATTATTTTGCTCGTTCACATAATAATGTATCCATTTGAGGCACTAATAAAACTGCTTACACCCAAAAAGAAAAAATTGATAAGTTAAAAAGAGTTTTAAACTCTTTTTTTATTTTAATAACGGTTATAATATTTTTTTGCGCGTATATTTTATGCATAAATATGCAACAATACGCATAAAAATAATATCATTTGAGTTTAGAATGCGTTTAGACTAAAAAAATGTTAAAAAAATGTATTTTTATTTATTTTAGTATACCCAAACTAAAATTATTGTGCTATAATGTGTCTGGATTAACTTATTACACGGAGGACTAAACTTTGGCAAAGACTTATAACTCAAAAGACATAGTAGTATTGGAGGGATTGGACGCTGTTAGAATGCGCCCCGGAATGTATATAGGAACTACTGGAGTAAAGGGTTTACACCACTTACTTTGGGAAATTGTAGACAACTCAGTAGACGAAATTGCAAATGGTTATGGAAACAAAATTACCGTAACTTTACACCAAGATGGCAGTGCATCGGTTAGAGATAATGGTAGGGGTATTCCTACAGATATTCACCCAAAATTAAAAGTTAGTGGCGTTGAAGTAGTATTCACCCAACTACATGCAGGCGGTAAGTTTGAAAGCAGTACTTACAACTATTCTGGTGGACTACATGGCGTTGGTGCGTCTGTTACAAACGCTTTAAGTAAATGGCTTAAAGTAATGGTTGAAAAAGACGGCAGACAATATTTTATGGAGTTTGAAAGCATTGAGGACGAGCAAGGCAAAATTAGAAGCGGTGTTCCAAAAGCCCCATTAAAAGAGATTGGCGTAAGCGATAACACAGGAAGTTATGTGCACTTTATGCCAGACTATAAAATATTTAAAGACGTTACTTTTAGCATAGAAACTATATCTCAAAAATTAAAGGAACTTGCCTTTTTAAATAAGGGGCTTGAAATTGTTTTAATTGATGAGCGCAGTGTAAACATAAATAACAAACCTTTCGTTAGAAGATACAAGTACAATGGTGGACTTGTAGATTTTGTGCAATATTTAAACGAAAGCAAAACAGTTCTATATGATAGACCACTATATTTAGAAGGTAGAACAGACAAAATTGAAGTAGAACTTGCTATGCAACACACAGACCTTTATATTCCTAGCATTTTTAGTTATGTAAATAACATTCCAACCACAGAGGGCGGTACGCACGAAACTGGTTTTAAGAGTGCAATTACAAAAGTGTTTAACGATGTAGCGAGAAAACAAGGTTACTTAAAGGAAAAGGACGAAAACTTTTTAGGCGAAGATTTTAGAGAGGGTATGACCGCAGTTTTAACGGTTAAGATGCGCGGAGTAGAGTTTGAAGGACAAACTAAAACCAAACTAGGTAACCCAGAAGCAAAGACAGAAGTTGAAGCCATAATAGGCGAAGAAATTGAAAAACTAATTCAAAAAAATGAAAACAAAAACATTTTTGAAACAATAGTAAAAAAGGCAAAGCAGGCACAAAAAACAAGGCTTGCAGAAAAGCGTGCAAAGACGCTTGCAAGGCAACAAAACAGCCTAGATGGTATTAACTTGGTTGGCAAACTTTCTGGTTGCAGCGGAAGAAAAGCAGAACTTAACGAACTATTTATTGTAGAGGGCGACAGTGCAGGTGGCAGTACAAAACAAGGTAGAGACAGAAGGTTCCAAGCAATTTTACCTCTACGCGGTAAGCCACTAAACGTTGAAAAGAAAAGGTTAGACCAAGTTTTAGAAAACGAAGAGATGCGTATGATAATAAGCGCCATTGGTGCAGGTGTTGGCGATACTTTTGATGTTTCAAATATTAAATATCACAAAGTAATAATTCTTGCCGATGCAGACCAAGACGGCGGACACATAAAGAGCCTTGTTTTAACATTCTTCTTTAGATATATGAAAGAGATGATAACAGAGGGGCACCTATATATTGGTATGCCTCCACTTTATAAGGTATATAACAAAAACAACATAGAGTACGCCTATGCGGACTATGACCTAAACGAAGCAAAGGAAAAAATTGGTAAGGGCTATCAAATTCAACGTTACAAAGGACTTGGAGAGATGAACCCAGAACAACTTTGGGAGACAACCCTAGACCCAAAACGCAGGCATTTAGTCAAGGTAAATATTGACGACGCGGCAGAGGCGGAGAGGATAATTACAACCCTTATGGGCAACAGCATTGACCTAAGGAAGAGTTACATCAGTAAATATGCAAACTTTAATAAAGAAGACAAGTTTATAGACTTAATGGGAGAGTAAAATGGTTTTTGACGAGAGAGATATTGACGAGCAAACAACAAAGAAAGACGAAAAAGAAAAAATTGTTCCACTAAAAGAGCAAATGTCTTTTGATGATGTAGTAGATAAAAAACAAGAAGAGCCTAAAAAAGAGATTACAAAAAAGCCAGTTGCAAGAAAAACAGCAGTTAAACCGTTAGTTGAAGAAGTTGAGGTAGAAAAAGTGCAAATGGAACTTGAAGCGAGTTCCGATGACGAACTTGAAGAGACTAGCGAGGAAGAAGACGCAAACAGTTTTGTAGAAGAGCAACAAGAACTAATTTTAGACGAATTTGGCAACATTAATAAGGGTTTAAGGCAAGTTATTCACGAATCTATGATGCCATATTCAGAGTATGTAATTCTAGATAGAGCACTACCAAGGGTAGAGGACGGACTAAAACCAGTTCAAAGAAGAATTTTGTATTCTATGTATGAACTTGGTTTAACGCCAGACAAACCGTTTAAAAAGAGCGCAAAAGTAGTAGGCGACTGTATGGCAAACTACCACCCACACGGCGATAGTTCTGTATATAACGCTATGGTGCGTATGAGTCAGGCCTTTAATATGAATGAAATATTAATTAAAGGACATGGTAACTTTGGTTCAATGGATGGCGACTCTCCAGCCGCTATGCGTTACACCGAGGCAAAATTAAGCGAAATAGCAATAGAACTTTTAAAAGATATTGAAAAAGAGACTGTGCGCTTTTCGCCAAACTATGACGACAGCAAGAAGGAGCCAGACATTTTACCAGGCAGGTTTCCAAATCTACTTGTAAATGGCAGTAGCGGTATTGCTGTAGGTCTTGCAACAAACATTCCGCCACACAATTTAGGCGAAACTATTGATGCCGTTGTAGCATACATTGAAGACAAAAAAATATCATTAAAAGACTTAATGGGCTACATTAAGGGACCAGACTTTCCAATGGGTGGCATTATTTTAGGCACTGATGGCATTGAAGAGGCTTATAGAACAGGCAAGGGCAAAATAATTTTGCGCGCTAAGACCCACATTGAAACGGAAGGCGGAAAAAAGACTATTGTTGTTGACGAATTTCCTTATCAAGTAAATAAAGCGTCATTATTACAAAAAATAGCGAGCCTACGCGAGGAAAATAAAGACTTACTTAGCGGAATAGCCGAAATAAGAGATGAGTCAGATAGAAACGGCGTAAGGGCAGCAATCTATTTAAAGAAAGATGTTGATGATGAAATAATTTTAAATTATCTATTTAAAAATACTGACTTGCAAATATCTTTTGCCATTAATATGGTGGCAATAGCAGGTGGCAAGCCAAAGCAACTTGGACTTATTGATATTTTGGAGTATTACAGCGAATATCAACGCGAAGTCGTTTTAAATAGAACAAAGTTTGACCTAGACACCGCTAAAAAACGCGCTCACATTATTGAGGGACTATTAATAGCAATAAAAAACATTGACGAAGTAATAAAAATTATTAAGGCTAGCGCTTCAACGGTTGAAGCAAAATCAACTTTAAGAGAAAGATTTAAACTTTCAGACAAACAAGCGCAAGCAGTACTTGATATGCGTCTATCTAGACTTACTAATTTGGAAGTTGGTAGATTAGAAGAAGAATTAAAAGAACTTTTATCACTTATTGAAAAATTGACAGCGATTGTGGCAAGTAGAGCAAGGCAAATGAGTATTGTTAAAAAGGAACTACTAGAAGTTAAAAAGGCTTATGCGACAAAACGTAGGACAAAAATAATTGAAGACGCAAGCGAACTTCTTGACCTAAATGAGGCAGACTTTACACCAGTAAAAGAGGTAATAATTGCCTTTAATGAAAAGGGCTGTATTAAAAAAATACCTCAAAAGAGTTTTGCTATGACCGCAAGGCTAATAACAGACAAGAGCACTTTAAACGAGGTTCACTCTATAGTTTTAGCGACAGAAAGCGATAAAGAACTAATTTTGTTTACCGATAGGGGCAACTGCCACAGGTTAAACTTAGACCCAGTGTTAGAGACAAAGTGGAAAGACAGGGGTAGCAAGTTAAACGAGTTAATTAAAAACTTTGAGCCAGATGAAAATGTTGTTGCAGCGTTCCCAGTTAGCACAAAATTTCCTAAAAAGGAATTAATATTCTTCACTAAAGACGGCATAGTTAAAAAGAGCGAATTTAGCGAATACGATGTTAAAAAGACTAGTTTTGAAGCACTAAAACTAAAAGAAGGCGATGTTCTTATTAATGTTGAAGTGTTTGATAAAGACAAAACCTTAACTTTTGTAACCAAAGAAGGTATGATTCTAAACGCTGTGAACGAAGAGGTTCCAACTCAAAACAGGTTGAGCGGAGGCGTTAAAGGCATAAAACTAAACGATAGCGATTACGTAATTTGTGGCTGTATGACAACAAGGGACGATGTAGTAGCAATTATTACCACCAAGGGCTATGCTAAGAAGATTGAAATTAATGAAAACGCCCCAATGGCAAAATACAGAAAAGGTATAAAAGCAGTAACCTTAGGCATGGATAATGGCTTTGACCTACTTTATGCCTCTAAAGTTGAGCATACTTTTGAAATTTACATAATAAACGACAAGGGCAAAATAATTTCATTAAATACCGACTATATGCCTGTTGAAAGTAGATTGACAAAGGGTAAGTTAATTACCCCAAGTAAAAAACCTATAAAAATAAAACACATTTATAAGTATGAGTGGGAACCTATCACATATTCCTACAACAAAAAGTAATAAAAAAACACTGTAATTTTACAGTGTTTTTTGTTGTTTATTTTTATTCTATTATATCGTCATCAATAGGTTTTTTTCTTGTTTTAACAATTATTACAATTACTATTAACACAAAACTTATAACTGTAAGTAAAAACGCTTGCAATAAGTTATTGTAGTCGTCATAAACTTCAATATATTTTGTTTCAATGTAGCCAGTAACTTGCCTATTTAATGGATCAACAAAGGTAACTTGCGTCCAAAGTGCGTCTTTATTGTACACGCTAATATATATGCGTTGACCGCTAAGCAGTATTTGTGGAAGCAAAGTGTTTAAGTTGCCCTCGCTAGAATATACATTTACATAAGAGCTATTGTCTGGAATTACTATTTCTGCATTTGTAGATATGGTTGGCACTATTGTTGTAACGGTGACTCTAACAGCATCAATCGCTCTTATATAGCCTATTGTGTTGGTAGTTATTTTAACCTCATAAAAACTTTGTCCGTTGCCATCAATTATGTCATAGGCTGTCCCTAGTACTTCAAGTTCTTCGTTTTTGTCTATGGTAGTTACAACTACTGGTGTATCAAGGTTGCTATTTAATGAGGTAGGGTATTTATAGATGTTTGTCGCATTGTTTAATATTCTAACATCGTCAAAACTTAAACCTAAATCTGTATTTGTCAAGGTTGTTATATTGTTTTTTAAGACATAGCCGTCAATGTTGTAGTCGTCACCTGCGTTGACATATAACACATAATAGTAATCTGGGTTATTGTCTACCGTTTGGCTTAAAATTATTAGTTTTTGACCTTCGCTTAGTTCAATAATCGGCGTTATATTGTAAGGCGTTTGTAGTAGGGGACAGCCCTCAACGCTTACGCTTGCAAGCCTTGCATAACTACTTAAAGCAGTTGCTAAAGTGTAATCTATTGGGTCTACAAAACTTGTAATATTTTCTGTAAAATTGCTTTCATAATCGGTTACATTTACATTTTGAAGCGTATTGGTAGAGGTATTTATTGCCATTACTTGTCCGCTTTCAATGTTTATGTTAAGGCTCGTTAAATTGTTTAAAGCATTGCCTACTACATATAAGTAACTTTCATAAGCGTAGGTATTTCTTGAAAGTTTAAATAATTTAGAACTGATTGCATTTTTGTCTAGTACAAATAAATTATTGGCACAATCTATTGCAATTTGGCTTACGTTAGTAATAGGATAAGAGGCGATATCTATTTGATTTATTGAAAGTAAGTTGTTAATTGAATAGATGTTGCTTGCGCCATTAATGTTTGTAACGAAGATAGTTGCACCATTTGGCGAAACCGCAATTTGTGAGTTTGCACCAAAGTTTAGTCCAAGGCTAGTGCCGTTTAAATATTCGGTAAGTTCGCTAGTTGTTGACGATTTTTTAATTATTATATCGTTATCATAATCTATCATATATAAATTGTTTGATAGGTCATTGCTAATAGATGAGATTGAGCCCATTGCTATGTAAGTGGTGGAGGTTCTAACAATGTTATAACTATTTAAAAATGTGTAACTAGAGTCAAACTCTTGTAATCTTTTTAAGTTGTCGTATACATAAATTTTATTATTTGGTAGGGTGGCTATTAAACTCGGATTGACAAAACTACCGTTGCCTGCGCCAAAACTTCCAAATTCCTCCAAGGTGCCATTGTTCCATACTATCACTTTACTGTTTGTGGTATCTGTAAAATAAAATTGGTCGTTGTTTTTAATGACAAATTTGGTTAAATTTGTGGTATCGTTAGTTAGGGTAGTGGAGTAGTCCTCCAAAGCGCCTATTATTACGTCCTCTGCGTATGCAGTTGCAATACTGGAAGAAAAACCCAAAACAAACATTACAAATAGGGCTATTAAGATATATAACAATTTTGTACGTATAAACGAATGTTTCTTCATATATTTCTCCCATTAATCTGTACTATTATAACAAAAAACTATTAATTTTTACAACTACCTACTTGAAAAATAAAATAATTTTTATATAAAAGCCCAAAAAGTTTACAAATTGCCAAGTATTAGCCGTATTTTAGAAATTATAAGCCCTATGTATATGCAAAAAAATACAATAAAAAACATTTTTGTAAAAAAATACAAAAAATAATAATATTTTACAAAAATATGGCATAAACCTTTGACAATCAAAAAACTCATAATCTATAATAGCCTCAGTGAGCCATTAATGCTTAATGTTTGCATAATTTTACTATGGCACTTGGAGGAATTGTAATGGAATTAAAAATTTGGTCTAAAACTTTTTTAAATGCGTATAGGTCGCTTGAAAAAATTGTAAGCGCAATAGATAAAATTGTGTTGACATCGGGCTTAAATTCTAATATGGACGTTTACTATTCGGCTAGTAAAATTATAGAACTTACGGACAGAAAAATTACACTAATCAACTTAAAACTTCTAATAGAAGACTGCTTGGCAAGTCTTAATTGTGACGACGCAAAATTACTTATGTTGAAGTATGTAGACAGGGTAAAAAGTGAAGATATTGCAAAAGTTTTAGACATAAGTACGCGTACATTTTTTAGAAGAAGCAATAGTTCAATTAAGAGTTTTGAACTTGCCTTAAAGGGCAAAAACTATAGCCACAAAGAGTTAAAAACTATGTTGTCTAAAGAGATTTGGATAATGGATTTATACAATAAACTATATAAAGATGAAATTTTAAGTGAAAGAAATAAAGCATCAAAGCAAAAAAATAATGCACTAAAAGCAGAGAAAGAATTTGACGAAAATAAACTTTTAAACCTCGCTTATAACTCCTACAAAAAGTTAGAGCCAGCGCTGTATTATTAATTTTTGGCAGTAAAACTTTAAAATAATAAAAAATGAAAATAGAATGTATGTGTATGCGTTCTATTTTTTTAAATTTAAACTGATGCCCCTAAAAAGAGGTGCTACTTGGAAGAAAAAGACATAATTGAAAAACTAAAAGAAATTGAAAAAGAGCAAAATGTAAGGTCAGTAAAAAACAGGGTTTTAAAATACAATAAGGGACAAAAAGTTCACGCTAAACAGTTAGAGTTTCACAAAAATACTAAACGAAACAGGTGGGTTTTTGGAGGAAATAGAACAGGAAAGACGGAATGTGGCGCGGTTGAAACAATATATCTCGCTCGTGGCATACACCCCTACAAAACAAACAAAAAAGACACATCAGGTTGGGTGGTTTCACTATCTACTCAGGTGCAAAGGGACGTAGCTCAGCAAAAAATTTTGTACTATCTTAACCCAGACTGGATTGTAAACATAGTTATGCTATCAGGCAGGAAAGACAGCCCAGAAAGCGGAGTAATAGACCATATTTTAATAAAGAACATATTTGGTGGAATAAGCAAAATTGGCTTTAAAAGTTGCGACCAAGGGCGCGAAAAATTTCAAGGCACAAGTTTAGACTATGTGTGGTTTGACGAAGAACCGCCCTACGATATTTATTTAGAGTGCAAAATGCGCGTACTAGATAAAAGCGGGGAAATATTTGGCACAATGACGCCACTAAAAGGCTTAACTTGGGTGTATGAAGAAATTTACTTAAACAAAAATAACGATAGAGAAGTTTGGCACATAAATATGTCTTGGGAGGACAACCCTTTTTTAAAAGAAGAAGAGGTAAATTTAATAACGAGTAGTCTAAGTGAAGAAGAGTTAGACAGTCGCTGTTATGGCAAGTTTGTGGGCACAGGGGGTATGGTATATAGCGCTTTTGAAGAGAGCGTGCATGTCATAGACCCATTTGAAGTGCCAAAGGACTGGTACGATAACATAAGCATAGACCCTGGTTTAAAAAATCCACTCTCTGCGCACTGGTATGCGGTTGACTATGATGGAACAGTTTATGTAATTGCAGAACACTATGAGGCAGATAGAGACATAAGTTATCACTCAAAAAGAATACACGAAATAAGTGATAATTTAGGTTGGCACAGGAACAGTAACGGTATGATTAATTCGCTAATTGATTCCGCTGCAAACCAAAGAACGTTAAGTGGAACAAAGAGCGTGGTTGAACTTTTTTACGAGTATGGAATTCAAGTAAATTCAAACGTAAATAAAGACCTTTTTAGCGGTATTCAAAGGGTAAAAAGTTACCTAAAAAACGCTGACGGCGAAGTAAAACTATACATATTTAAAAACTGCGTCAACTTAATAAGAGAAATTAAAAGTTACTGGTGGAGCGACAATGACAGACCCAAAAAACAAAACGACCATGCACTTGACGAACTGAGATATTACATAATGAGTAGACCAGAAGTGCCAAAACACTTAGTGCAAAAGAGCATAATTCAAAAGGATAAAGAGCGCCTCTATAAACGACTAAAAAGAACTAATAGATATTGAGGAATTTTATGGCTAAAAGAGTAAAAAATGCAAAATTAGAAGACCAACGACAACCTTCAAATGCTAAAAAGGACAAACTTACAGATGTTTTATATAAAAAGGCTCTTGGCTACAAACTTGAAGAAGTTATAGAAGAATATAGTAAAGATAAAGACGACGGAGAGTTAATTTTAACCAAGCGCAAAGTAAGTTATAAAAACATTCCGCCAGACATATCGGCTGTTAAGGCACTTTTAGAACTTGACTTCAAAAATGGTGCGAGTTCGTTTAGAGATATGAGTGATGAGGAGTTGGAGGAGGAAAAAATAAAGTTATTAAACTTATTAAATGATTTACAAAAAGGAGAAACAGATGGAACTGGAGAGAGTGAAGGAGAAGAGTAAGTGCGACACTCCAAATTGCAAAAATGATGCAACATACATTTTAAAATTTAGGCGTTTTTGGAACATTGGAAACACAAAACTCTGCAAGAACTGTTTAAACGACTTACACGAAACTATTTCTCGCGAGTTAGTGCCGTTAAGCCCTAAAAATATATTAAAAGAACCTAAAAAATTTAAAAAGGAAGATTAGTTATGATTAGTAAAACAAAAAACAAAAAACCAACTAACAACGACCATATTTATAGCCACATATATGGCGACAAATATCTGGAAGACTTAGTACAGGAAGTAAGAGACGACTTTAAGGTTAGGCAACAAGAGCGCAAATCTTACGAAAATCAGTGGCAATTAAATATGAACTTTTTACTTGGAAATCAGTATTGCACCATTGCAGGAACAGGCGATATTGAGGACTACGAAAAGCAATATTTTTGGCAAGAACGCGAAATTTATAACCACATAGCGCCACTTGTAGAAGTGCGAATAAGTAAACTTAGTAAGGTTAGGCCAACAATGTCTGTTGTGCCAGCAAGCACAAGTGAAGCAGACATAAACACTGCAAAAGTAAGTAAAAACATAATAAACTCGGCTTACCATAAACTAAGTTTGAGCGAAAAAATTAGCGACGCAACTGTATGGAGCGAAATTTGTGGCACAAGTTTTTACAAGGTTACTTGGGACTCAAAAGCAGGCAATATTGTAGGAATTGACGAGGAAGGAAACAAAATTAAAGAGGGCGACATAAATGTGACGGTTTGCCCTCCTTATGAAATTTTTCCAGAGAGCAATAACGCTACAAGCATTGACGATTGCAGGAGCATAATTCACGCAAAAGCCTATCATATTGACGACATAAAAAGCATTTGGGGTGCCGAGGTTAAGGGTGAAAATATTGATGTATTCTCGCTTGACAACATATCTACCATTGGTGGACTTGGCTATACGGCAAGTGTACCAAAAGTAATAAGCAAGGTAAAAAGTAACCACGCAATAGTAATAGAAAAGTACGAGTCGCCAAGTGTTGACCATCCAAATGGAAGAGTAATAATAGTGGCAGGCGACAAACTTTTATACATAGGGGAACTTCCTTATGTAAACAGGGTAGAAGACAAGCGCGGCTTCCCCTTTATTAAGCAAGACTCAATAGAACAACCAGGCAGTTTTTGGGGCACCAGCATAATTGAAAGACTAATTCCAGTGCAAAGGGCGTACAACGCAGTAAAAAACAGAAAACACGAGTTTTTGAATCGTATAAGTATGGGTATTCTAACCGTAGAGGACGGTAGTGTAGACGTAGACAACTTAGAAGAAGAAGGGCTAAGCCCAGGAAAAGTACTAATTTATAGGCAAGGCAGTTCTGCACCAAAAATTATGGACTCTGGCGAAATTCCAAGCGATTTTAGCGACGAAGAAGAGCGCTTACTTAATGAATTCATACAAATAAGTGGCGTGAGCGACCTTATGCTAAACTCCAAAATTAACACTTCAACCATAAGCGGTAACGCGCTAGAAATTTTACTAGAACAAGACAATACAAGGCTAAATAGCGTTGCAGATCAAGTAAAATTTTGCGCAAAGCACCTAGCCGCTCAAATTTTAAGACTGTATAAACAATTTACTGTTGGCAGTAGGCTTGCAAAAATAATAGGTAAAGATGGCTCGGTAGAAATGTTTTACTTTGAGTCTTCAAACATCAATAGCGATGATATAATTTTTGAAACGCAAACAGAACTAGGCGAAACTCTAACCCAAAAACGAAATATGATTTTTGAACTTTTAAAGGCTGGTCTATTGCAGGATGAAAATGGAAAATTAAGTAATCGCATACGCTCTAAAACCCTTGAAATGTTGGGGTTTGGAGTTTGGGAAGATAGAAGTGACCTTAACGAACTTCAAATAGACAGGGCAAAAAGGGAAAACTTAGACTTTGCATATAGCACTAAAAAAATAGAAGTCCTAGAAATTGACGACCATAAACTTCACATAGACGAGCACATAGCCTTTATGTTAGGTGGAGAGTATGAAAAGACAGTACTTCAAAAACCAAAATTAAAGGATATGCTTTTAGAACACATAAACGAACACAAAGCACTTTTACAAACACAATAAAATAAAAAACATTTAGGAGAAAAAAGTGGAAGAAATTAAATTAGAAAAAGAGGAAGAATTTTTAATAAACTCCTCTCAAAATAATAGCGAACAACCAATAAAAACTGACAGTACACAAGCGGTTAGTACCGAAAATTTGAATGATGAAGAGGTGTCAGATGAGTTTTTAGAGGGCTCGCCAGTGGGCAAGTTTAAGGACACCAAGAGTTTACTAGAGGCATATAATAATCTTCAGTCGGAGTTTACTAGAAAGAGCCAAAAGTTAAGTCAAGTGTTAAAAGATTTAAGTGAAAAAACGGAAAATGTAACACCTGTTGCACCCGAATTTGGAAACAACAATCAAAAATTAGACGAGTTTTTTAAAAACACCCCACAAGCAAAAAACTACGCCACGGAAATAATTGAATTAGTAAAAAACGACAACGTTTTAAGTAAACTTGAAACACCGTTTGAACTTGCTTATTCAAAAATCTTAGCAGGCAAATATAGGTCAAATGAAGTTTTGAGTGAAGACGAAGACTTTATTGAAAACTATATATTAAACAACAAAAAAGTGAAGGAAAAAATAATACAAAATTATTTAACATCACTTAAAGAAAATAGAGGGGCTACAGTAATGACGGCGCACACTGGTTCGGCTTTTAGTTTGGCGCCAAAAAACAAGCCAAAGAACCTAGACGAGGCAAAGGAACTTGCTAAGGCCTTCTTTAAAATTTAAAAATTAGGAGGAATTTATGGTTACTTTAACAAGTGCAGAAAATGCCCTAAAAACCGTTTATTTGGGAGTAGTTAGCAACCAATTAAACACAGAGGCAAACCCACTTTTATCAAGAATTAAACAAACAACAGCAGACGTTTGGGGCAAAGAAGTTAGAAAACTTGCACCATTTGGACTAAACGGTGGTGTTGGCGCAGGTACTGAGGAAGGCGCACTTCCTTCTGCTGCTTCAAACAACTATGTTCAATTTGTTAGCGAATTAAAAAACTTATATGGAACAATAGAACTTAGCGACAAAGCAATAAGGGCATCTAGCAATAATGCTGGCTCTTTTGTAAACCTATTAAACGCAGAAATGGAAGGTCTAGTTAGGGCAAGTGCCTTTAACTTTGGACGTATGCTATACGGCGATGGTTCTGGCGTAATTGCAACAGTTACCGCATATAGCACAGAAACAAAATTGATTACAGTAGACTCTGTAAGAAATTTAATGGAAGGTATGACAATAGATACCTACACAGATGCAGATGTAAAAGTTACAGGCAAAACTGCCAGAATCAACTATATTGATAGGGCAAACAAACAAATAAAATTGAGCGTTGACCCAGATGCTGCAACTGCCGCAGGTTACTACTTTACAGTTCAAAATTCTAAGGACTTAGAACTTACAGGCCTAGGCAAAATATTTGCTTCAGACGGCAGTCTATACGGCGTAGATAGGAGCGAACACTCTTGGATGACTCCATATATGCAAGGCAGCGTAGGTGGAATTGGCGACACTGTAATTCAAACCGCTATTGACTATTTGGAAGAGGTTTCTGGCAGTGACATTGACTTTATTGCAACTAGCCAAAAAGTAAAAAGAGCATATCAACAATACTTAGCAACTTTTAGACGCAATATTGATGTTATGGAACTAGCTGGTGGCTTTAAGGCAATTTCATACAACGGAATTCCTGTAATAGCAGACCGCTTTGTAGCAGAAGACGCAATGTATTTACTTGATACTAGTGAATTTTCTTTACATCAACTATGTGACTGGAAATGGCTAGAAGGTGAAGATGGCAGAATTATTAAACAAATGCCAGGTTACGCAACTTATACAGCAACGCTAGTAAAATATGCTGACCTTATTTGTAATAAACCATCTGGTCAAGCAAAAATTAGTGGCTTAGACGGTACAGCAAGCGCAGCTTAATTCTTTTATTAGGTTAAACTCATAAACAATAACAAAGACATAGGGTAAGCAAATCTTGCTTGCCCTTGTTTTTTTAAAATTTACTATGTGGTATAGAGGTTAAAATTGAAATATAAAAAAATAATGGATGATACTTTTAACATAAGTAAACGCATAAAAAACATTGATAAAAATTACATAATAAAATGGAACTATTTTAAAAGTCGCTATGAAATATTTTATAGCACACCTAAAAAAGAGGTTTTAGAGTTGGTTTTGCCATTTAAAGACCTTGACTATAGAACTATTGAACATTTATTAAAAACAAAGCGAGAAAATTTAGAAAAATTGACCGCAGAAATAGAAAAAAACAATAAAAAATTAGAGATTACCGAACAAAATAAAGCGTTAGACGAAGCACAAATAAAACTAAAAGAAATGCTTGATTTTATTGAGGGCAAAGGTAATAATTTTGACCTTAACTTTGACGACGCTTACAAAACAAAATGGGTATAAAGGAGGAAGAGTATGAGTGTTACAGAAATAATAAAACTTGTTGCAACATATTTGCAAATGGAGGACGTTTTAGAACTTACAACATTTGGTGGGGAGGTAACAGAGCCTTCGGCACTAACCACCAAAAATTTAGAGTTATTAGTTAGGTGTTTAAATTTAGTCTATGACGAAATAGCAACAGACTACATACCCCTAAATTATGAAGAAGAGGTTATAGTGCTAGACGAAGAAATAGCATTAAGTAGCCTTGCAAAACGTTTAATAAATGTAATTAAACTTACTGACGAAAATGGTGTAAATGTAAAATATAAAATGTTTCCTACCGCAATAGTTTTAGAAAACGGAACTTACAATTTAGAGTATTCTTACGCACCAGAAAGCGCTACTCTAGATGGCAATATTGAAACTTTTGGTGGCAAGTTGACAGAAAGAATTGTGGCATATGGAGTTACAGCAGAATATTCATTAATAAGTGGACTATTTGACGAAGCTACAACTTGGGAACAACGCTTTAAGGATGCACTATTAGTGGCAAGTCGCAAAAAGAGCGACATAAAAATGCCTGTTAGGAGGTGGTTATAATGTTTTATGCTAAGACATTAAAATATCAAACCCCAAAAGAAGTAACTTTAAATATAAGCGACTTTAAAAATGGTGTAAATACAGAGATTGCAGAGAACATTATGCCCTTTAAATACGCTACAAATGCCTATAACTATAATTTTGAAAATGGCGCTCTAGTTGAGGGACTTGGTTTTGCAGAACTGTTAATACCAGAAACAGCAGATGACCCAAACATAGAAAATCTGCCAACTCTACCAGACGGAAAAGAGATTGACTCAATTTGGCACTTTAAACACTATAGCGAAATTCAAGGCAAAAGAATAGATAAACTAATGGTATATACAAAAGACCATTTAATTTATTACGCAAGGCTTTTTAGCATTACTCCAACTTTCTTTTTACTTAGTGGCATAACATTTACCGAAAGGCCTGTTGCTATGAACTACAAAATAAATGGTAAAGACACCATAATTTTGACCAGTGAAGCAGACGGAATGGCATATTGGAACGGAGAAGATGTGCCACAAGTGGTTTCAACCGCTCCAAAAATAAGTTCACTTTGCGAGCATAAGGACAAACTTTTTGCAACGATTGGTGGCGAGCGCAATTTAATTAGGTACTCCTCAAATTTGGACCCAACAACATGGACAACAGACCTAACAGATGCAAGCAACCCATATATAGAAATGAACGATATGCGTGGCGGAATAAACAAGGTAATAAGTTTTTTGGGTTATGTTTTTGCGTTTAGAGACTTTGGAATAGCAAAAATAAAGACTTATGATGGCTCCGACGAAATAAATGTTAGTCAACTATTTGTATCTGGCAATAGAATTTACAAAAACACAATTTGTGTTTGCGGTGACAAAATTTTAATGCTTACAAAGGACGGAATTTACGAGTTTGATGGCATAACTACCTCAAAAATAGATCTAAAAATAGACTCTTTATTTGACGGCATTTATAACGAGCAGGCAGTGGCAAACTACCACGAAGGTAAATACTATGTCTCTTGTAAATTAAACTACCCAGATAGTAACGAAATAGGCTCAGAAAGTGACCCAGATCACATCAATAACACACTTATTGAGTTAGATGTAAAAACAAATACATTCAACATAATAAGGGGCATTGACGTCGTTAGTATGACCTCTATTCAAGTAGAAAGCATGAGCAAAATGGTGTTTTGTTTTAATACTGGGTACAGCCAAAACTTAGGACAACTTGAGAATAATGGCAAATTTTTTGAAGATAACACAGTAAAACATTGGTATTCTCCAATAAGTGACTTAGGCTACCCTGCAACCGAAAAAGTGGTAAAGGAAATTAGCCTTCTTACTTATTACGACATAAATTTGACCGTTTTTACAGAAAGTACGTCTAAAACTTTTGCTATTTCAGGCAAGGCGACCACAAGTAAAATAAGACCGAACTTGAAAGGTGAAATGATAGGAATAAAAATAGAAAGCCTAACAGATAAAGCGTTTATATCTAACGCCAAAATTAAGTTAAATTTGGTGTAATATGAACGTTTTACACAGCAAAAAATTTTTACAAAAAGCGTTTACAAAAATTAGACAAAAGTATTACATAAAAAAAGGAGGAATAAATATGTTTGATACCCTTTTTAATGAAAAATTAAATGAAGAAATTGACGAAAATAATAGTCAAGTTACAGAACAAGAAAAAATTGAGGTCACTTTTAATGGTGACGAAAAAACAGAACCTTTAACCTTAAAACAAGCGAGAGAAAAAGTAGAGTTTTCCATTATACAGGAATACTTTAAGGACTCAAGTAAAGAAGAAGTAGTAAATTATATTGCAACACACCCAAATTTAAGCGAGCAAATGGTGCATAACCTAAGCGAGGCGTTTAAACTATAAATGTGGGAACAAATTTTTGATTTGGCAATAGGCAATGGTTTATGGGCGGCGCTATTTGTTGGGCTTTTAATATTTGAATTAAAGGACAGCAATAAAAGAGAAAAAAAGTACCAAGAAACAATAAAAGACTTAAACGAACATTTAGGCACAGTAAAAGACATTAAGACAGATGTTAAACAAATTAAACATTTAGTACTTAGGCAAAAATATTAATTTTAGGAGTATGAAATGAATTTAAAACAAAAAGTTAAAAATTATGGCTTTTGGATAAGTCTTGCCGCCGCTTTGATACTTGTTTTGCAAACGATAGGCGAAGCGCTAGGCTTTAAAATTGACAACGAGTTAATAATGGGAATTGTAACCAGTGTTTGCGGAGTATTTGTTGTGCTTGGCATAATATCTGACCCTACTAGTGGCAGTGGCTATAGCGACAACACCGATGAAGGCAACAAAAGTCAAGATTAATAAAAAAGGAAGGCAAAATGACCTTCCTTTTTTTTGCTTGCAATGTCATTATACCGATTTATATGTTTGCTAAACTTTTCTTTTTATATTATAATTAAAAATAGTGAGGGACGAGTATGAAATTTGTTAGAGCAGGGCTTTCTTATATGTTTAAAAACTTTTTATATATGTTTTTGTTTGCAATCATTCCTGCTGTATTTTTAGGGCTACTTTTGAACCCATTTAAAATTTTTGAATTTATAAAAGACTATGCCTCTATGAATATTGCTAGTTTTGATACAATTTTCAATTACATTTTGAATATTAATTTTCTAAATTTTGTAATTGCCGTGTTTGGTATGTCTTTACTTGCGATATTTGTCAGTGCAATCATCGGTCAAATAGAAAACCACATGAGGAGTGGCAAAACAAATTTTAGAGCACTAAAAGAGCATGTAAACTCCAACATTTTGGTGGTAATTGCCAATATGTTCGCATTTTTATTAATTGCCTTCGTAATTATGTTTTTAACTAGCACTCTATTATTTTTAACACATTTAATTTTATCTGGAATCAACAATGTTCCAACCGCTTTTAATGTAGTTTTGAGCACAGTTATAGTACTTGCAATACTTACCATTTATGCACTTATTGCTGGCGTTATGTTTTTAAATGTTCCAAGTATGATCGTAAACGGTTCTCAGTTTAAAACCTCGCTAGCAAGCGTCATTAAACTTGTAGAAAAAGACAGTTTAGGCATACTTGTAGCGGTTTTAGTGCCAACTTTAGTAATTGGTCTTATAGCAATTTTATTTTCAGGCACCATAGTTATGCCATTAATAAGTGTTATATGCGTAGCCTTGTTAATAATGTACTATTCAAGCCTAAGTATGACCGCTTATTATACTTTAACTCAAACAACCAGGTACGATAACAAAAGAAAATACTATTATAAATAGGAGCAAAAACTGTTATGATGTTTAGAAATTCGTTACGATTGTTAATTTCTAATTTCCACACGGCGTGGAAAATTCTTTTGTACAAAATTGTGGTTACCATAATTGTTTTTTCACTTGCAACAGTCGTAGCGCTACCTTTAATTAATGTGCTGAATGCAAACAACTTTTTTATAGATTTAAAAGATACCCTAAGTACATTTATGCTAAATTTGGACTTTAACATAATACTTCTATCTATTAGTAGTATAGTAAATTTATTTGTAAGCGTAATAGCAGCAAACTTGGGCGCAGTAATATATAGCCTAATAGGCGTATTTTTAATAATAATAGTACTTGGCGGCTTTTTAAATGGTCTTAGTGAACTAGCGGTTACAGATACATTAAATGGCTATATGTCAAGTAATGCTAATTTTTCATTTTTAAACTCTTACATAAAAAATTTTGGCAAGTCGTTAAAACTTCAACTAGCAAAACTAGCAATCAATTTGCCAATTAACTTAATTATTACCTATTTAATATACTTAACATTGCCATTATTATATAGCAGTGATTATTTTGTGTTACTTTTAGCGCCACTTATAGTAATAACTCTAAGCACTGTGCTTATTGCACTAAATATAACAGTGTTTAGCGGTGTTATACCAGCAATTACAGTTCATAATTGTGGGGTTTTTGAGGGCTATAGGCGTGGCTTTAAGGCAGTTAGTAGAAGATTTTTTAAAACACTATCAAATAGCATAGTAATAGTTTTTACTATTTTGATAGTAAATGCCTTTGTAACTATCATCACCGCAGGGGCTGGTCTAATAATAACTTTGCCATCTAGCACATTTTTGCTTGCAATTTTTGGCATGGTAATGTATTATGGTAGTATGGGAATGAGGTACTACGTTGACCCAGAGACTATTTTGAGTCCCAAGAAACTTGAAGAGCAAGACAAAATGCGCTATACCAAGTTTGTAATTTAACCATTCCATAAAATATTAAAAAAGAATTGTTTAAGTTTTTAACTTATTAAAATAAAATTATTAAAACAAGACCAATAAACAAGCTATATTGAAATATAGTTGTTTATTGCGTGCAAAACAAAACAAGAAAGGAGAACAAAAAATTGAATAACACAGAAGAAACACAGGAAGTGATTAGTGCTCCAAGAATGACCTATTTAAAGAGGTCTAATTTGAGTGGCAAAAAATCTACTGTAGACACAAAACAACAAGAACAAATAAAGAGGCAAATTATTAGCAAGATAAATAAAGAACTTAATAGTTCAAATATGCCAAAACAAATTAAGGTTAACGCCATAACCATAAATACAGAAGGCGCACAAAATGGCGAGCAAAGCGCAAATAACAACGGTCAAGCAAATCAAAACTCAAATAAGAGAATAAACATAAACGCAACCGTTAGAATAAATAAAAACAAAAACAATAATAGAAATTTAGACAATACAAAGATATTTGCAAAGAACGACGAACACATAAAAGTCGTAAAAAAGCAAAATCAACAAATGCTAAATCAACAACACAAGTCCAATAAAAAACTAAAAATTATGTTTTTAGGCGGTGTTGGTGAAGTCGGCAAAAATATGATGGCAGTTGAATATGGTAGCGACATAATAATAGTTGATGCTGGTTCAACCTTCCCAGGCGACGATTTACCAGGTATTGACCTAATAGTTCCAGATATTACTTATTTATTACAAAATAAAGATAGAATTAGGGGCATAGTTTTAACCCACGGACATGAGGACCACATTGGTGGACTACCTTATTTGTTGCCAGATATTAACGTACCAATTTACGGTAGCCGTATGACTTTAGCACTTGTAGACAAAAAACTACAAGAGTTTAAAACAATTAAGTCTCAACTAGTAACTGTAAAATCAGGCGAAACCATTAAAATTGGTGCTTTTAGCATAGAGTTTATTTATGTTAACCACTCAATTTCAGGCGCTTTTGCACTAGCAATCACAACGCCAGTTGGCACATGGATTCACACAGGCGACTTTAAAATTGACTTCAATCCAATAGACGGTGTAGTTACAGATTTAACTCGTCTAGCAGAACTTGGTAAACAAGGCGTTTTACTTTTAACCGCAGACAGTACAAATGTTGAAAGGGCAGGTTATACGACAAGTGAAAGCAACGTAAAAAAGAGTTTGGATACAATATTTGCCACTCACAACGAAAAGCGCATATTCGTTGCCACTTTTGCAAGCAACGTATATAGACTTCAACAACTTATTGACCTAGCAGAAAAGCACGGCAGGAAAATAGCATTTAGCGGACGCAGTATGGTTAGCGTAGTTGAAGTTGCAACTAAAATTGGTGAAGTTAAAATAAATAAAGACATAATAGTTCCGCTTGATAAAATTAAAAACTATAAAGATAGCGAACTTTTAATACTTTCTACTGGTAGTCAAGGCGAGCCATTTAGCGCACTAACTCGCATTGCAGCAGGCAACTTTAAAGGCATCAACCTTGGTGCAAACGACTTAATAATAATATCTGCAACCCCAATTCCAGGTAACGAAAAGGCAGTTGGAACAGTAATTAACAACCTTTATAAAACAGGTTGTGAAGTAATTTACGATAAATTAGCAGAGGTGCACGCATCAGGACACGCTATGCAAGAGGAATTAAAATTAATTCACGCACTAGTAAAAGAAAAATTCTTTGTGCCAGCGCACGGAGAGTTTAGAATGCTTAAAAAACACGTAGAAATTGTAACATCAATGGGACTACCAGAAAGCCACACTTTAATTACAGAAAACGGCGATGCAATTGAAATTAGCAAAACAACATTAAAGCGCGCAGGCACAGTACCAGCAGGCAGAAGGCTTGTTGATGGACTAGGTTTTGGTGATATGGAAAGCGTAGTTCTAAGGGACAGAAAACAACTTTCAGAGGACGGACTTTGCGTTGTTATGCTTGGCATAAACGGTGCAAGTGGCGAACTTACAAGCGGTCCAGACATTATGACTCGTGGTTTTATGTACTCAAACGAGAGTGGAGACATAATTGAAGAGGCAAAAGAAGTAATAATTAACACATTTAAAGAACTTTCACTAAAAGAAGACGAGTGGAGCATAGTTAAAAACGCAGTTAGGGCGAGCCTTGGCAATTACTTCTATAAAAAGACTAAGCGTAGACCAATGATTTTGACATTTATTTTGGAGAGTTAATTTGGAACAAGAGTTAAAGGACAATTTAATATCGGTTTTAAATGAAGACGAATTTAAAAAACTAGAAAAAATTGTGGAATATGCTAAACTAAATAATGTACCAATAGTAAGACCTAAAACGGCAAACCTATTATTTAATTATGTTAAAGAACATAGTCCTAAAAGAGTGTTAGAAATAGGCACAGCAATAGGCTACTCTGGTGCATTAATGCTAAAATCAAGCACAAATTCAACACTTGACACCATTGAAAAAGACGCAAGCGTTTTAGATGTGGCAACAAAAAATTTTGAAGAATTAAATTTAACCGATAGGGTAAAAACAATTCTTGGTGACGCTAAGGAAGTATTGAATACTCTAAGCGGTGAGTATGATTTTATATTTTTAGACGGACCAAAGGCACAATACATACACTATTTGCCACGACTTTTAGAGCTTTTAAAAGTTGGCGGAACACTGTTTGCAGACAATGTGCTATTTAGAGGTATGGTTTTAAGTGATGGCAAAATACCTCACAAAAACCGCACCATCGTTAAAAATTTGCAACAATTTTTAAACGAAATAGGTTCAAATAAGTCTTTAAAAACACAAATTATTGACCTTGAAGACGGAATAAGCATAAGTATAAAGGAATCAAAATGAGTAAAATAGAACTATTATCCCCAGCAGGAGACAAAGAAAAATTACAGACGGCGTTTTACTATGGTGCAGACGCAGCATATTTTGCGGGCAAGCGTTTTGGACTTAGGGCGTATGCAGGCAATTTTGAAAAAGACGAACTAAAAGAGCAAATAGAATACGCTCACAGCCTAGGCAAAAAAGCATACATAACATTAAACATTCTAGCGCACGAAATAGACTTTAAAGGGCTAAAAGAATATGTTGAATATTTAGACGAGATTAAAGCAGACGCCGTAATAGTTGCCGATTTAGGCATTTTGGGCATAGTTAGAGAGGTCGCTCCAAATATGCCTATTCATGTAAGCACGCAGGCAAACATAACAAACAAATATACGGCAAAAATGTTTGCAGATATGGGCGCAACTAGGCTAATTCTCGCTAGGGAACTATCATTAAAAGAGATTAAAGCAATAAGAGACTATTTACCTGAAAGTGTAGAACTTGAAACTTTTGTTCACGGCGCTATGTGTATGGCATACTCTGGAAGGTGTTTACTTAGTAACTATCTCACTGGTAGGGACGCAAACCGCGGTGCTTGCGCACAACCTTGTAGGTGGGAGTACACAATTACCGAAAAAGGCAGAAATGGTGAACAATTTGAAATTAAAGAGGACGAGCGCGGCACTTACATTTTAAACAGTAAAGACTTAAACGTAATAGAACACTTAAATCTTCTTATGGAAGCAGGCGTTACAAGTTTTAAAATTGAGGGACGTATGAAGAGCCCATACTATGTCGCAACCACAACAAATGCATATAAGCGCGCTATTGATATCTTAGAAAAAGATCCAAAAAATTATGAAGCACCACAGGAACTAGTTGATGAGTTAAATAAAGCGAGCCATAGGGACTATACAACAGGTTTTTACTTTGGAAATGAGGACAGAAACAACATTAAAACCTCTGCACCAGTCAGTACCTATAAATTTATAGCGATAGTGCTAGAAGACGCTAAAGATGGTTACATTTTAGTGGAACAACGCAACAGGTTTGAAGTAGGCGACGAACTAGAAGTTTTAAGTCCAAATGAAAACTTTAACAAAACTTTAAAGGTTACAGAAGTTTTGAACGAGGACAAAGAGCAAGTTACAGTAGCAAACTTGGTGCAACAAAGGCTTTATTTAAAGACAAATTTGAAGTTAAAAACTGGCGATATGCTAAGAATAAAAAGTGACGAAAAAAGTATTGATTAATTTTTAGATATGTGCTAAAATTCAATCGTAAAATAAAAAAGGTTTAAAATTACAGTAATATTACTCGTTTATTGGGCTATAAATTTTAAATTTATAGGAGTAAAATTATGAATATACAAAAAGATTTTGGCGACCAAGCAAAAGTCGCAGCAGTACTAAAAAGAGTACAGTCGCTAAGTGATGGCGAAACGCTTTTAAGAACATATAAGGATATATTGGCAGCATCAAAGCGAACTAGGGCAGAATATAAACTAGTTGGCGAAGTAGAAGATAGCATGACATTAACAAATTATTGCAACGAAATTATAGATGGCATTTATCAAAAATATCCTGAACTTAAAGAGCCAACTAAAGAAGCGTAATAACAAAACTCGTTTATTAAACTAAAAATTTTATGATTTTTAGTTTTTTAAAGTCAAATTTCGTTTGCGAGTAATTACTACTTGCAAAAAATGTTGAAATTTGATACAATATTTAAGTTAGTTAGCCAGATGGTTGCGTGAGTTAATTACTCACGAGGAAAGTCCGAGCCCCATAGAACAGGGTGCTGGGTAACTCCCAGTCAGGGTGACCTGAAGGAAAGTGCAACAGAGATATACCGCTCACTGCTCCGTAAGGAGTAAGAGCAAGGGTGGAAAAGCGTGGTAAGAGCACACTAGGATTATCGGTGACTTTAATCCTCTGTAAACCCCACTTGGTGCAAGGTAAAAAGGGCAAATTCGGCTGTTCGCTGAGCCCTATACACCGCTTGAGCTTGTTAGTAATAATAAGCCTAGATAGATAACCATCTAATACAAAACTCGGCTTATAGGCTAGGTAACGATTGTCAAGAAGGTGTGGTAAATTCCACACTTTTTTGCTTTTTAAATAAAGTTATGGCTAAACATTTTTATAATTTTAGGCTTTGTGTTAAAATTAATACGATAGCAAAAAAATCTCATTTAAGGATAGTTTTTTATGGACCTATTTTCAGATAATGTCAAAAAAATGGCACCACTGCCAGAGCGTATGCGCCCCAAAAATTTAGAGGGGTTCATAGGGCAACAACATCTAATTTATAACAACAGCCTTTTAGTCAAGGCAATAAATGCTGGCTCTCTTGGCAGTGTTATTTTTTATGGTCCACCGGGAACAGGCAAAACAACACTTGCTGGTATAATAGCAAATATGACAAGTGCAAACTTTAAAAAGTTAAACGCAGTTAGCAGTGGAGTTGCAGACGCTAAAGAAACAATAAAAGAGGCTAAAAGTCAGTTAGCACTTTATGGCAAAAAGACCTATTTGCTACTTGACGAGTGCCACAGGTGGAGCAAGGCTCAATCGGACAGTATTTTAGAGGCAATAGAGGACGGAAGCATAATTTTAATAGGTTCAACCACCGAAAACCCATACATAAGTATGACGAGCGCTATTTTGTCTAGGGTAAAAGTGTTTGAATTTAAAAGGCTTACCAAAGAAGACATAAAAGTAGCAATAAAAAGGGCACTTACAGACAAAGAAAATGGACTTGGCGAACTTGACATAGTAATGGACGACAAAGTAATAGACTTTTTAGCGTCTCAAGCGGTTGGCGATATGCGAGTTGCACTTAATACTTTGGAACTTGCTAGCAGTACAAGTGGAATCAATAAAGACAAAAAGATAGAAATAACAATTAGTAGCATTGAAGAATGTTTGCAAAATAAGTCGCTATCAGTAGATGAAGACCTATATTATCACCTTTTGAGCGCTTTTTGTAAGAGTTTGAGGGGTAGTGACCCAGACGCGGCACTATATTATGCCAACAGGATGATTTTAGGCGGCGTGGACCCAAGAATAATTGCAAGGAGACTTGTAGCGCACGCAAGTGAAGATGTAGGAATGGCAGATTCTAACGCCATGTTACTAGCAAACGCAGCACTTGACGCGGTTGAAAAACTTGGTATGCCAGAGGGCAATATTCCACTTACTCACGCTATAATTTACGTGTGTCTAGCACCAAAAAGCAACTCCGTTGTTGTGGCACTTGGCAGGGCGCAACAAGACGCGCTAAAATATGTTGACGACAATGTACCACCATATTTAAAAAACAATACCCCACAAAGCAAAAACTATAAGTATCCGCACGATTTTGGTGGCTATGTAAAACAACAATATTTGCCAGACAGTTTAAAGGACGCAGTTTACTATGAGCCAAGCAAAAATGGTAGAGAAAAGGACATAAAAATAATCAAACGTGAAAAATAAATTGCCAATATGGGCGTTATATGTTTTACAAAATTTGTTAAATAAATTAAACTATTAAAGTTTAAAATACAATATAAAAGGAAGTATCTTTATGAAAGAATTAAAAGGATCAAAAACAGAAGCAAATTTATGGGCTGCTTTTGCTGGCGAAAGTCAAGCACGCAATAAGTATGACTATTTTTCAAGCACTGCAAAAAAAGAGGGTTATGAGCAAATATCAAGGATGTTTGCAGAGACCGCTTTAAATGAAAAGGAGCATGCAAAACTTTGGTTTAAATATTTAGAGGGCATAGGCACAACTGAAGAAAACTTGGTTCACGCTGCAGAGGGTGAAAATTATGAATGGACGGATATGTACCAAAACTTTGCAAAGGTAGCAAGAGAGGAAGGCTTTGAAGAAATTGCTTACCACTTTGAAAGAGTTGCCGAGGCAGAGAGAGAACACGAAAAACGTTACCGCAAATATAAAAAGAATATAGACGAAGACAAAGTATTTAAAAGTGACGAACCAGTAGTTTGGCAATGCCAAAACTGTGGTTACAAACACTACGGAACAGAAGCACCAGATGAGTGCCCAGCATGTAAACATCCACAAGCATTCTTTATGCTTGAAGAGACAAACTATTAAAATTAACAAATTGCATAAAAAACAAAAAACAGCAACTAATTGCTGTTTTTTTTGTAAAAACTCGTGTTTTTTGTTAAATTTTTGGTTCAAAACCCTCAAATATTATGTTATCGCAGTATTTTATTACTCTTAAATACTCTTCTTCACTCTTTACAGTCCAAGCCAAAAGCGGTATATTTTTAAACCTTCTTACAAATCGGTTTGGCAAATTTCTTGTGTCGTATGCTATAAATTGTGGTCTACTTAGGTTAGAAAATTTAAGCCTTTTTAATAACAATTTTTTCATAGGAGCAAGGCTTTCATCTTTAAAAAATGAACTAAGTTGACCCCTTACAATTTCGGGTGCATTGTTTTTAAACCAGTTCAAAACATAAGGGTTAAAACTCATAATTGCAAAAGTGCCCTTATAATTTTTTAACATTTCTAAAACTTTCTTTTCCATAATTCCAGGTCTAAAGCTGTTTTTTATTTCAATTAAAACTGGCGTCTTTCCGTCCACTAATTTTAAAAATTCTTCAAAAGTGGGAATACCATGGTCTGTATTTAATAGTTTATAATTTTTTAAATTTTCGTGGGTTAGGGTGTTGGTGTAGCCGTCTTGACCTGTCATTCTATCTAGTTTAGCGTCGTGAAAAACAATGGGAGTTCCGTCTTCCATTCCTTGCACGTCGCACTCTATTGCATATCCTTCTTTAATTGCTCTTTCAAAAGCCTTTAAACTGTTTTCTGGTATGCCAGCGTCTTTGTCGTGCAGACCTCTATGCGCTATTAAGGTATTTACTAAAAAACTGTCGTATAAGTCTTGCATACAAACTCCTATTTTTTATAAGACAATATTACCACTTATAGCCATTTTTTACTAGTAAAATAACTCTATTTTTTTATACGCTTTTAAAAATTGTTGCCAAAATGTCAAACTTACAATATAATGAAAAAGACAATAAATTTTAAAGGTACATTATTTTAAATGAGCGATAACCAAAAATACGTAAGAAATTTTTGTATAGTGGCACACATAGACCACGGCAAGAGTACTCTAGCAGACAGGCTAATTGAGTATACTGGTACCATGCAAAAACGCGATATGAAAGACCAACAACTAGACAGTATGGAAATAGAACAAGAAAGGGGCATAACAATAAAACTTGCTCCAACAACTATGAAATACCATAAAGACGGCATTGAATATACACTAAACTTAATAGATACCCCAGGGCACGTGGACTTTACTTATGAGGTTTCACGCTCTCTTGCTGCTTGTGAAGGTGCAATTTTAATAGTTGACGCAAGCCAAGGCGTTGAGGCGCAAACCCTAGCCAATGTATACCTAGCGAGTTCGCAAAATTTGGAAATTTTGCCAGTAATAAATAAAATAGATTTACCGAGTGCAGATCCAGAGGGCACCAAAAAGGAAATTGAAGACGCAATAGGAATAGACGCAAGTTATGCACCACTTATAAGCGCTAAAAATGGTACAAATATAGGCGAAGTTTTGGACGCCGTTGTAAAATATTTTCCAAGTCCAACAGGCAACCCAGAAAAACCATTAAAAGCTCTAATTTTTGACAGTTATTACGATAATTATAAAGGTGCAGTTTGTCTTATAAGAATAGTAGACGGAGAGGTAAAAGCTGGCGACAAAATAAGAATGATGAGGACAGAAAAAGAGTTTGATGTAGTTGAGGTTGGCATATTTACACCTACTACAAAAACGACTGATATTTTGACGGCTGGCGATGTTGGCTATTTGACGGCTAGCATTAAAAATGTTTCGGAGACTAGGGTAGGCGACACAATTACAAACGCACTAAACCAAGCCTTAGAGCCTTTGCACGGCTACAAAGAGGTTACCCCAATGGTTTATTGCGGTATATTTTCTAGCGACGGCAGCAAATATAACGACCTAAAAGACGCACTTGAAAAACTTAAATTAAACGATGCATCTCTATCTTTTGAGCCAGAAGTTAGTAAGGCACTTGGCTTTGGTTTTAGATGTGGCTTTTTAGGGTTACTTCACATGGAAATAATACAAGAAAGACTTGAAAGAGAGTTTGACCTAGACATAGTTACAACTGCACCTGGCGTTAGTTATAAAGTACACAAAAATGACGGTTCAATGATGGTCGTTTCAAACCCTGTAAACTTACCAAAACCGCAAGAAGTTGACTATTTAGAAGAACCGGTTGTAAAAATGCACATATTTAGCCCGCCAGAGTATGTTGGCGCAATTATGGATTTGACTCAAAGTAAACGTGGCACGCAAATAGATATGAACTACCTAGACGCAAAAAGGGTAAATTTAACTTACGAAATACCACTAAACGAAATTATTTACGACTTTTTTGATAGCCTAAAAAGTAAAACAAAAGGCTATGCTAGTATGGAGTACGAAATAACAGGCTACCAAAAGAGTGACCTAATAAGGCTAGACATTTTATTAAACGGCGAAATTACAGATGCATTAAGTTTAATAGTGCATAGGACAAAAGCCTACGAAAAAGGCAAAGCAATTGTAGAAAAATTAAAAGAAGTAATACCAAGACAACTTTTTGAAATACCTATTCAAGCGGCAATAGGCAGTAAAATAATTGCGCGTGAAACTGTAAAAGCGCTTCGTAAAGACGTTTTAAGTAAGTGCTACGGCGGAGACATTACGCGTAAAAAGAAACTTTTAGAGAAGCAAAAACGAGGCAAAAAGCGTATGCGTCAAGTAGGCTCAGTTGAAGTGCCGTCAGATGCTTTTATGTCCATACTAAAAATTTAAAAACAAAACGGTAATATTTTGTAAATCTTACCGTTTTTTTGTTGAGTTTATAATTTATGTTATGATACATTTTATCGTCAATTTGCACAAAGAAAGAAAATGTTATAGAAATATATATTATTTTATTTTACTTTAAAAATTGGCAGGAATATAATATTGATATCATCCAAATATGGAGGTAAAATAAAATGGTAAAAGAAGTAAAAAAAGCAGCTCCAGCACCTAAACCTGCACCAAAGGTTGAAGCTAAACCAGCACCAAAAAAACCAGTAAAAAAGTAGATGTTGAAAGCTAGTAAAAAAAGAATGGCATAAATTTAGCCATTCTTTTTTAATGTTGTTATTTTACCCTATTTTTCGTTAGTATGGGTATTTTCATTTATAGCACTTTTGTGTGGTTTTGCGGCATTAATAGTAGTTTTAGAGGTTGGTTCAAATTCCTCTTTATTTTTTGGTTTTTCGCCTAGCATAAATTTAATTTCGTCTTTAAAACTTTCTTCAAGTGGGCGAGGGTTAAAGCCAAGTTCTTTTTGTGCCTTTTCAGATGAAAAATCACAGTTAACATTTAGGGTGTATAGTGAATATCTTGTAAATACTGGTTTTAAATTGCGCACCTTGTAATATAGTTCTGCAAGTGGCATAACTATTTGCAATAATTTTACAGGAATCTTAGATTTTGGACGCTTAATTCCAGTCTCAGTTTCCAAGATTTTTAACATATCTTCAACACCCATAGCGTGACCGCTCAAAATATAGCCTTCTCCTGCTCGTCCCACTTCTTCGGCACGCGCTAGTCCGTGTGCGACATCTCTAACATCAACATAATTATAAGCACCTTTAAAGAACATAGGTATTTTTTTGTTTTTGTAATCCATTATTAATTGACCTATGTTACTGCGTTTATAGGCATAAGGTCCAATTACGCCACTAGGGAAGGTTACAATGGTTTCAAGGTATTCGCCATTGGCGTCCATGACTAGTTGTGTGGCTGTTGCTTTGCTTTTTGCATATTCACCAGTCAATTTTTTAGGGCTATAACTCTTTTGCTCAGTCATTTTTGCACCCTTTTTTAATACATTAATGGCGTGCACGCTAGAAGTGTATACTAGCCTTTTTACTTTTGCGTTTTTTGCCGCTTCAAGCACATTTTTTGTGCCCTCAATATTGACAGATTTTAATAGTTTTTTATCCTCTGCACCTATTGTAATTATTCCAGCCAAGTGAAAGACGCTGTCAATGTCTTTAAACGCCATAAACAAACTTGATTTGCTTGTCACATCGGCGAATACCAATTCATCATATAAACCCTTTATGTAAGCATAATTTTCGCCGGGTACAACCATGACACGAACAAACTTGTTTTGTGCCTTTAATTCGTGCAAAAGTGCAACTCCGATATGCCCAGTTGCCCCAGTTACCAAATATTTTTTAACTTTTTCCATAATTTTCCTCAATAAAACTTTTTATTAAGCACATATATTTTAATTGTAGTCCTCTTTTTTATAAATGTAAAATAAAAAGTCATAATGTAAGTTATGACCTTTAATTGTTTTGTTGCAATTTGAAAATTTTGCTCTCTAAATTTTTTAATTTATAGTTTGTCAAAAGTTGTGGGTAGTCATTTAACATTTCGTTATATGTTTTGTGCCACAATTTAAAATCTGGGTAGCGCGAAAATGTTTTTAAACTCTTGTTGTTAAAACTCCAAGGTTTTAGCCCCACAAAGTGTATTCCGTAAATGTGTTCCAAAGTGGGGTAACCGCTTATGCTATTGTATTTTATGTCAATATTGTGCCACGAGCCACTTAGTTTTTGAGTTAGGTACTGCATTTCTGGCCAATTATAGTTGTGTATTTTTTTCTTTTCTGTTTCATTTTGCAGGTCGTCTAAAATACTTTTGTATAGTTCTACACTTGGCGTAAGCAGGTAAAGCCCAGAATTTACGCCCATATTTTCGTTATCTGTATTTACTCTATCTGTAATTTCTTTTGGTAAAAGCGTTCCGTGAGGGTAGTCTTTATAAATTTCGTGCCATTTCCACTCGGTTGTTTTTTCATAATTTTTTGGTATTATGTATCTGCCGTTTTCATCATATTCCATTGTGTGAAGTTTGCTTTCATTTATTATTCCTGCTGGGGCAGTAATTTCAAACAACGTGTCCCACATTTTAATTGGTAGAACATCGCAGTCGGCAATTATTATTTTGTCATATTTTTTGCCTGCAACCGTATCATCTTCTAAAAGTAGGGCATTAAAGCGGTTAAACAAAAGTTTTACATCTTGCCTAGAGTATTTGCGCTTGTTTTCCACCTCTATTTGCTCGGTAAAAACTACCTTGTCATATAAAACTTTAAGGCTTTTTACAGCGTCTTCGCTTATGTCTTTACTTACAAAACAAAGTAGGTCATATTTGGTGTTTTGCTTTTTTAAGGCGTAGGCAAAGGCAAGTGCACCTGGCACATAACTATCATTTTTTATTAAAAAGGTAACATAAGCAAAATTCATTAAAAAAAGTCCTCTAAAATTCTTTATTATATGTTACAATTAATATACCATAAATAATACTTAAATAAAAAAGGTTTTTTAATTTGTTATGAAAAATAATTTAGCACTATACATTCACATACCGTTTTGCAAAAGCAAATGTGCTTATTGTTCCTTTATTTCTTTTCCTGCTGGAAAAGAAGTTATGGAAAACTATATTGACGCGTTAGTATCTGAAATTTTACTCACTTCAAAAACTTACAAAAACAAAAAGGTAGATACCATATTTTTAGGTGGTGGTACGCCAAGTTTTTTGCCAGTTGGGTCAATACTAAAAATTATGAGCGCCGTAAAACAAAACTTTGATGTGGCAAGTAAGGCCGAAATAACCATTGAATGCAACCCAGACAGCATAACAAAGGAAAAACTGCAAGAATACAAAATGGCAGGAATCAATAGAATAAGCATAGGTTTTCAAAGTGCAAGTGATAGGCTTTTAAAACTGCTTAATCGTCCACACACTAAGGAAGAGTTTTTAAATGCACTAGCGTTAGTAAAAGAGACGAAGTTTGAAAACATAAACGCCGATTTAATGCTAGGACTACCAACACAAAGTTTGAGAGATTTAAAGGCATCTATAAGACTGCTTATTAAACAAAAGGTTACCCACATATCTGTATACGACCTAATTTTGGAGGAGGGTACACCGCTATATAACAAAGTTAAGTCTCACGAGTACAAAGAAATAAGCGAAAAACTTAACCTAAAAATGCAAAACTATGTACTTAAAGCACTTAAAAAAGCCGTCTTCAAAAGGTATGAAGTAAGCAATTACGCAAAAGAAGGCTATGAGTGCAAACACAACTTAAAATATTGGGATTTAGACGACTATTTGGGAATAGGATTAGCCGCTCACAGCAAAATTGGCAACACTCGCTTTAATAACACAGAAGTTTTAGATACATATTTAAAAAATATAGAAAATAAAAAGTTAGAATATGAAGAATTAATAGAACTAACAATAGAAGAGCAAAAAGAAGAGTTTATAATGTTAGGACTTAGAAAAACTATAGGTATTGATTTAACTGAGTACAGTAAATTATTTAATGAGAACTTAATAAAATTAAAACAAAAGGCAGTAGAAGAGTTTTTAATAAAAGGTTTTATACGCTTTAATGGTACTTTTATGTATTTGACCGAAAAAGGTATGCAAGTTTTAAATAAAATAGTTTTAGAGTTAACATCATAATATAAAAAGAGGTTAAAGCCTCTTTTTTTAATAGGTAAAAACTTGTAAATTTTAACCCAAAAATAATTTAAAAAATTTGTCAGAAATTGTTTGACAAATATTTTATTGGTGTTATAATAATTTAGCAATCATAAATAACGAGTGCTAACACTCTACTAAAATTTATGATAGGGGGACACTTTGGAAAGAGAGATATTAAGCGAAAGAAAGTTAAAAATTTTGCGAAATACCATTGAAGATTACATTGAAACTGCCGAGCCAATAACGAGTGGAGCGGTGCACGACAAGTATTTAGCAGACATAAGCACTGCAACTCTAAGAAACGAACTTAACGCACTTGAAGCAATGGGCTATTTAAAGCAACTACACACTTCTGGTGGAAGAGTGCCAACTACAAAAGCATATAGGTTATTTGTAGATGAACTTATGAACGAGGCAGAATTTGACTCAAAAAGCCTAGAAATTGTAAAGCAAATGTTTGCAGAAAGAACAAACAGTTTGGAAGACATTGTAACAAATATTGCAAAGACAATAAGCAAGGCGACTAATTATCCAGCGGTTGTTGTTTTAAACGGTTTTGACAAATTGACCGTGCAAAGTGTAAAAATAATACCTGTAATAGGTAGCCGAGCAGTTGTTTTAATAACTACGAGCACAGGCATAATTAATAATACTATTGATGTTACAGAAAACATAAATGAAGATGTATGCAGGGACGCAAGTAACTTCTTAACTTCTCATTTTAAAGGTCGCACCATCGCAGATATGATTTTAAACATAAACACCTATAAAAGGGAAATGAGGGAAGATTTATCTGACTACAAGAACATATTTAACATTTTAACTAATTGTTTAATTGATTTATCTAGCAGGAACAACGCAAGACTAGCGAGCGAGGGCAGTATTAAACTGCTTAATAACCCTGAATACGCCGATATAGATTCTGCAAAAAAAGTTCTCCACGTTCTAGAAGATGAAAACGAGTTAAAAAACATATTTAAACATAAAGACAACTATTCAGACATAAGTTTCTCAATAGGTACAGAAAACGAGCACGAGGACTTATCAAGTTGTGGAGTAATTACTGCAAACTATACTGTAAACGGCAATAACGTGGCAAGCATAGGAATAATTGGACCACAAAGGATGAACTATTCAAAAGTCGCAGCGGTTTTAAAATATTTGGTTAGCGAACTAACCGTAATAAAACAATTACCGATGAACTTAAATAAAAAAGATGACGAATAAGGAGGACTTATGAGTAATACAAACAAAGAAGATTTAAAAGAACACATACAAAAAAAGACGGGTGAAAAAGAGCATCACCACGAGCACTGTGAAAACTGTGGAGAGGAGCATAAAACTCACGCGACCCACAGAACCTGTGATTGCGAAAAAGAGAAAGAAAAGGCAAACGAGTACTTAAATTTATTACAACGCACACAAGCCGAATTTGACAATTACAGAAAGCGCAACGAACTTTTAGCAATCCAAGCAAAAGCAGAAGGCATAGTGTTTGTGGTAGAGAAACTACTTCCAGTTTTAGACAGTTTAAATGTCGCTGAAAAGCAAGTTAAAAAGGAAGAATTAGTAGGCTTTCAACTAGTAAAAGAGCAATTGCTTACGGCGCTTAAAAACATTGGCGTGGAGCAGATTGACGCTTTAGGTAAGCAGTTTGACCCAAATTTACACAACGTAATAATGATGGGAGAAGACAAGACTAAAGAGAGCGGACTAATTTTAGAAGTTTTGCAAGAAGGTTACAGACTAAACGATAAGGTTATAAGACATTCGGTAGTCAAAATAAACGGCTAAACACACACTTAAAACGTGTTTATGTATACAAAAGATAAAATTTTTTAAAAATACAAAGGAGAAAAACAATATGAGTAAAGTAATAGGAATAGACTTAGGAACAACAAACTCATGTGTGGCTGTAATGGAAGGAGGAAAGCCAACAGTCATACCAAATACAGAAGGCAATCGTACAACCCCTTCTGTAGTAGCATTAAATAAAGATGGAGAAAGACTTGTAGGTCAAGTTGCAAAGCGTCAAGCAGTTGCAAACTCTGACAATACAATTTCATCCATTAAAAGGGAAATGGGAAACTCTTATAGAGCACACCTTGGCGGCAAAGAGTATTCACCACAAGAAATAAGCGCTATGATTTTAGGCAAACTAAAATCTGATGCTGAAAGTTATCTTGGCGGCAAAGTAACTCAAGCAGTTATTACAGTGCCAGCATACTTTACAGACAGCCAAAGACAAGCAACAAAGGACGCAGGTAAAATTGCAGGACTTGAAGTTTTGCGTATAATTAACGAGCCAACGGCAGCAGCGCTAGCCTACGGACTAGATAAAGGCGAAAATAAGAGCCAAAAAATTATGGTTTATGACCTTGGTGGCGGTACATTTGATGTATCCATACTTGAAATTGGCGACGGCGTATTTGAAGTTCTTGCAACAAACGGTAACAATAGACTTGGTGGAGACGACTTTGACCAAAGAATTATTGAACTACTTGTTGACGAGTTTAAAAAGAGCAACGGCATAGATTTAAGCAAAGATAAACTTGCTATGCAAAGGCTTAAAGAGGCAGCAGAAAAAGCAAAAATTGAACTTTCTTCTGTCGCTAAAACTACAATCAACTTGCCATTTATAACAGCAGACGCAACAGGTCCAAAACACTTAGAGTATGACCTAACAAGGGCAAAATTTGAGTCTTTAATTGAGGACTATATAAAGGGCAGTATTGAAAAGATTAAACTTGCATTAAAAGATGCTAAGTTAAGTCCAAGTCAAATAGACAAAGTTATTTTGGTAGGCGGTTCTACACGTATTCCAATGGTTGTAACAGCAGTAGAAAAAGAAATGGGCAAAGAGGCTTACAAGGGCATCAACCCAGACGAAGCAGTTGCAATTGGCGCTGCAATTCAAGGCGGCGTATTAGCAGGAGAAGTTAAAGATGTACTACTACTTGATGTTACACCACTTAGCCTTGGCATTGAAACCTTGGGCGGAGTATTCACTAAATTAATTGAAAGAAATACTACAATCCCAACTAAAAAGAGCCAAGTATTTAGTACGGCAAGCGACAATCAACCAGGCGTAGACATTCACGTTTTACAAGGTGAAAGAGAGTTTGCAAGTGGCAACAAGACTCTAGGCAGATTTAGCCTAATAGACCTTCCACCTGCACCAAGAGGCGTACCTCAAATTGAAGTTACTTTTGATATTGATGCAAACGGTATCGTTTCAGTAAGTGCAAAAGACTTAGGTACAAATAAACAACAAAGCATTAAGATTACCGCAAGCACTAACTTGAAAGACGAAGACATAAATAAAGCAATTAAAGAAGCAGAAGCGCACGCAGAAGAAGACAAAAAGCGCAGAGAGTTGGTAGATACTAAAAACCAAGCAGATGGCTTTGTATTTAGCATTGAAAAGACTCTAAGAGACAATGGCGATAAGTTGGGCTCAGCAGAAAAAGAGAGACTACAAAAGGCCATTGAAGAGGCTAAAAAGGTGTTCGCAGGTGAAGATCTTGAAGCAATTAAGAAAGAACTTGAAAAATTGACAACAATTAGTAATGATGTATTTAGCAAACTTTACGAAAATGTTGGCAATAACGCTAAACAAGACGGCGCACAAGGTGCAAACGCTAAGGACTACGAAGTGCACGAGGGCGACTATAAAACAAGTTCAGACGACGACAAAAAAAATTAATTCCAAACCTTTTTAAAATTTTATAGATTGTTGCGTGCAAAAATTAGTTTGCACGCACATACTATAAACAAAAATTAAAATTTTAGGAGAGCTATAGTGGCAAAAGATTACTACGAAATATTGGGCGTTAAAAAAGATGCAACAGAAGACGAAATAAAATCTGCTTACAGAAAACTTGCTAAAAAGTATCACCCAGACGTAAATAAAGACGACGAAAATGCCGCTCATAAATTTAAAGAGATAAATGAGGCAAACGAAGTACTGAGCGATAAAGCAAAGCGTGCAAATTATGACCAATATGGCTCTGCCGATGGTCCACAATTCAAGGGCTTTGGCGGTGGTGCTGGTGGTAGCACTGGCGGATTCTCTGGTTTTGGTGGCTTTAACAATACTGGTTCTTTTAGTGGCGGTTTTGAAGACCTATTTAATATGTTTTCTGGCTTTGGTGCTGGTGCAACGACCTCACGCAAAACTGTAAAAGGCGAAGACATAGCGGTCAAATTAGACATAACATTAGAAGACGCAGCACTAGGTGTTAAAAAAGATATAAGAATTACAAGATATGAAGAATGTAAAGCCTGCAAGGGCACTGGTGCTAAAAATGGCACTGAATATTATACTTGTTCCTCTTGTAATGGACTTGGTAAAAAACAATATACGCAAGATACAATGTTTGGCAGAATGACAAATGTTTCAGAGTGTAAAGCCTGCAACGGAACTGGTAAACAAATAAAAGAAAAATGTGGAACCTGTAACGGCACAGGAAAAGTAAGGGTAGATAGGACAATATCTGTAACCATTCCAGCAGGAATAGATAATGGACAAATTTTAACCATTAAAAATGAGGGCAGTGCAGGAAAGGAAGGTCAACCAAAAGGCGACTTAAAAATTGTAATATCTGTAATGGAACACCAACTACTTCGTAGAGAGGGCAACAATCTATACATTAAAGTGCCAATTCCTTACACTCTTAGCCTACTTGGTGGAACGCTAATAGTTCCGGGTATAAAGGAAAAAATTGAGTTTACAATTCCAGAATTAACACAAACTGGTTCAACCTTTAAAATAAAAAATAAGGGTATAAAGAGTTTAAGAAGAGACACAAAGGGTGACCTATTTGTAACGGTAGAAGTTGAAATGCCAAAAACTTTAAGCAAAGATGTAAAAGCGATGATTAAAGAAATTGACAACAACTCCGATGAAGCAAATTATACCCAATACAAACAATATTTGAATAAACTTAATAAAAAATAAAAAAATGTAGGAGAAAATCCTACATTTTTTGTGCTATTTATGTTATTATCTACTTGAAAAAAGGAATTTGAGATATGGAGAATAAAAGGTTTTTTGTAAAGGACTTAGAACTTTTCAAAAATAACACTTATGACCTAGTAAAAGATGATTACAACTACATAGTCAATGTCATGAGGCAAAAAGTGGGCGATAAAATAGTCATTAGTAACAATACAGGTTACGATTTTTTGTGCCAAATTAAGAATATACAAAAAAACTCATTAACTATTATGGTTGAGGACGAAACCTTTAATACTTCAGAGCCAAAAGTTAATTTAACCGTTTGCCAAGCGCTAGTAAAAGGCGATAAATTTGAACTAATTTTGCAAAAAATAAGCGAACTTGGTGCAACAAAACTAATACCTTTTACAAGCCAGTTTACAATGGTAAAAAATGGCGAAAATAAAGAGGATAGATTAATAAAAATAGCCCTAAATGCCACTCGTCAATGTGGCAGAGCCAAAATGTTAGATATTAACCCCATTATTTCAATTAAAAAACTTGCAGAAGAGTTAAAAAGTTACGACTTAGTATTACTCGCTTATGAAAAAGGCGGAGTATCTTTAAAAGAAGCCACAAAAAATAAAAAAGACCTAAAAAATGTAGCAATCATCGTAGGTAGTGAGGGTGGTTTTAGCGAAAGTGAAGTTGAATTTTTGGAGAGTAATGTCAAAAATTTAAAGACTATAAGTTTAGGTGAGAGAATATTGCGTGCAGAGACTGCAAGCATAGTTTTAACAGGGCTTGTTATGTACGAATTAGGGGAATTAGAGTAATGAAAATAGTAATATTTACGCTTGGTTGCAAGGTCAATCAATACGAAAGCGACAGCCTTGCTCTTTCCCTTCAAAACGAGGGGCACGAGGTTTCAACTAGTCTAGAAGTTGCTGATTTATACATATTAAACACATGTGCAGTAACACTAGAAAGTGAAAAAAAGAGTAGACAAGTGCTTGCAAAAATTAAAAAACTAAACGAAAAAGCAAAGGTAATTGTAATGGGTTGTGCTAGCGAGAATAATCCAGACCAATTTTTAGATAGGGACAACGTGCAGGCGGTTTTAGGCGTTGGCGGTAAGCATTTAATACCGCAACTTTTAAATAAAGAGGGCAATTTAACTGTTCCGCTACCTTCAGAGTACGAAAACAACTTTTTTGCAGGTCTAACAAAGACGCGTGCAACGCTAAAAGTGCAAGACGGTTGCGACAACTTTTGTGCTTATTGTTTAATACCATATTTGAGGGGCAGAAGCAGAAGTAGAGACCTAAATTCAATAATTGAAGAGGCAACAGAACTAGCAAAACACACAAACGAAATTGTAATAACAGGCATAAACACCTCAGATTATAAAATAAATGGCAAGTTAGCACTCTCAGTTCTTATGGCAGAAATGGGCAAAATTGATGCAAGGATAAGAATAAGCAGTTTAGAGGCGAACATAATAACTGACGACTTTTTAAAGGTATTAAAAGAAGTGCCAAATTTTGCACCACACTTTCATTTAAGCCTTCAAAGCGGTAGTGATGAAGTACTAAAAGCAATGAACCGAAAATATAGCGTAAAAGAGTACTTGGATAAAGTAAAACTTATACGTAAATACTTTCAAAACGCCGCAATAACTACCGACTTAATAGTTGGTTTTAGTACAGAAACGGACAAAAATTTTAAAGAGACTTTGAAAACCTTAAAGAGAGCAAAATTCTTTGATATTCACGTTTTCCCTTACTCTAAAAGGAAAGGTACAAAGGCATACGAGTTAAAAGAACTTGCACCAGAAATAATAAAAGCCAGAGTACAAGAAGCACTTAAGGTAAAACAGAGGTCAATTGACGACTATATAAAGAAGAGTTTAGGTACTATGCAAACGGTGCTAATAGAGGAAGAATATGACGGTTATTTAAGGGGTCATACCGAATATTTTATTAAAGTTTATATTCCACTAAACAATAAAATTACAAGTGGGGAGTTTGTAAAAGTAAAATTAATTGAGCGCTTTAAAGACGGAGCACTAGCGCAAATAATTGAGGAGGAAAAGTAAATGGATTGCATATTTTGTAAAATTATAGAGGGTAAAATACCAGCAGAAAAGGTCTTTGAAGACAAAAATATGATAATTATTAAAGACATTAATCCAGTGAGTAAATATCATTATTTGTTAATACCAAAAATACATTACTCTCACTTAGAAGAGGCAAGCAAAAAGGCTCAAAAACAACTTGCGGAGAGCATTTTTAAAATAGCAGAGTTAAAAAATGTTTTGCACCTAGAAAATGGTTACAGGCTTGTAATAAACCAAGGGGAAGACGCAGGACAAGCGGTGGAGCACCTACATATTCATATTTTAGCAGGTCAAAAAATGGGTTGGAATCCCGCTTAAAAAGTTTGTTAAAAGTGCTTGACTTTTAGTCTTTTTATAGTATACTAGTAGCGGTATTAAAAAATACAAATTTAGCTTAAAGCAAAGGTGGTGAAAAGAAGTGGCAACAGTAAAAGTTGGCGAAAATGAAAGTGTTGAAAGCGCAATCAAACGTTTTAAACGCAAATGTCAAAAAGACGGCATCATCGGCGAATTAAGAAAAAGAAGAGAATATGAAAAACCAAGCGTAAAACGCAAAATGAAGGCTATAGCAGCAAGAAAGCGCAACGCAAAAAAACACTAATTATTAAAAACGCATCTAAAATTTGGGTGCGTTTTTTGTTTTATGTTTTGTTTTATTTTTTATGCGTTTGTGGTTGTTAAAAAGCGCTCTTTATGCTAAAATTATAGTAATTAATTTTGAAAGGGTTTTTTATGTCAAAACTTAACTTTGCAACTTTGAATAGAGAGCAACTAGAAGCGGTAAATAATACACAGGGTGCTGTGCTTGTTACGGCTGGTGCTGGAAGCGGTAAAACGAGGGTTTTAACATTTAGAATTGCTAATTTAATTGAAAATTTACATATTAGCCCATATAACATTTTGGCGGTTACTTTTACCAATAAAGCGGCAAGCGAAATGAAAGAAAGGCTAAATAGCATGCTTACCGATGTATCTGCAAACAATATGTGGGTTATGACATTTCACTCAATGTGCGTAAGACTACTTAGGGAAAACCGCAATATTGAAAGATTACAAGGCTACACCGTCAATTTTTCTATTTACGACACGGACGATAGAGCACGAATTTTAAAGGGTATAATTGCAGACGCAAAAATAGAAGACAAAGACTATTTAGAAAAACTAGAATGGAACATATCAAACTATAAAAATAAAAACATATCACTAGATAGTTATGCTAACGAAATAAGTTATTACAAAGACGTTGACCTTTTAATTGACCTAATGCAAAAATATGAGCAAAAAATGAACGCAAATAACGCACTAGATTTTGATAGTTTGCTAACCTATACTTACAAACTTTTAGCGCAATATGAAGATGTTAGAGAATACTACCAAAACAAGTTTAAATACATTCATATTGACGAATTTCAAGACACCAACAAAGTTCAATACGACCTTATGCAAATTTTAGCAGGTAAATATAAAAACATTTTTGTAGTGGGTGACGAAGACCAATGCATATACACTTGGCGCGGTGCAAACTCCACACATATTTTCAAATTTACAGAAGACTATGAAAATGTAAAAATAATAAAACTTGAACAAAATTACCGCTCCACTAAAAAGATATTAGAGGTCGCAAACAAGGTAATAAAGCACAATACGAGTAGGCTTGAAAAACAACTTTGGACGGACAAAGAAGACGGCGTTAAAGTGGAATACAGTTCGCCATATAACGAGCGATACGAGGCAGACTACGTCGCAGAAACAATATATAACTTGGTTCATAGAAATAACTACAATTACTCAGATATAGCAATTTTAATGCGTTTAAACGCACTTACAAGGCACTTTGAAGAAAAACTTTTAGAGTTCAACTTGCCATATAGGGTGTTTGGGGGTATGAAGTTCTACGACAGGGCAGAAATTAAAAATGTAATAGCCTATTTAAAACTGCTTGTAAACCCAAAAGACATGGCAAGTTTTAATAGGGTAATAAATTTTCCTAAACGTGGCATAGGTTCAGCAGCACTTTTAAGTTTAAAGGACTATATGGTAGCGGTTAATGAAAATAATGGACCATTTGAGACTATACTAAATTTAACCGAAAACTCAAATTTAAGCACTGGCGCTTTAAACAAGTTTTTAGAGTTTGCTAAAATTATGCAAAATCTAATTGAAAAGAGCAGTGTTTTAAAACTTAGCGAGTTTGTAGAGTATTTAATTGACTTTGTAAATTTTGCAGAGGCATATAATTCAGGCAAAGAAGAAGACGAAAGCAGGCTTTATAACCTAAACGAGTTTATAAAGTCGGTTAAAGACTATGAAGAGGAAAATATTGACGCAACTTTGAGCGAATATTTGCAAAGCATTAGCCTATTTACAGACATTGACACCTATGACGAAGAAAACAATTCAATAACCTTGGCAACAGTGCATGGTGTTAAAGGTTTAGAATTTAAGGTTGTGTTTATTGTAGGCGTTGAGGACGGAATTTTTCCTATAAAGCGTAGGGACAGTTCAGATGACGACCTAGAAGAAGAAAGAAGGCTTATGTATGTCGCAATTACAAGGGCAAAGGAGCGACTTTACATAACAAATTGCCAAAGCAGGTTCTTATATGGCGAAACGAGTTTTATGTTACCTAGCCAATTTTTAAAAGAGGCAGGACTAATTGCAGACACTAAAAAAGAGCGCGATTATTATGAAGACAATTACTACGATCCAATTTATAATCCAGTTAAAACAGTTATTTCATCTCTAAATGAAATAGTGGTAGAAAACAAAAAGCCAACCACTGTTTCAAAAGACATTGTAAATACTCTAAAAGTAAACGACAGGGTTAGACACCCAAAATTTGGAATTGGTTTTGTTTTGTCTCTCAGTGGTGAGGGCTCAACAAGAACAGCAAAAATTGACTTTGAAACCTTTGGAACAAAAATTTTAGCGTTAAATTTTGCTCCACTTGAAATAATATAAGGAGACACATTCTAATGGACGAAAGTTTAAAAAACAGAATGAAAGAGTTGGTTGAGACGATTAATTATCACAACTACAACTACTATTCTTTAGATAATCCCACAATTAGCGACGGCGAGTGGGACAAACTTTATGACGAACTTTTAAAACTTGAAAGTAAGACAGGCGTAGTTTTACCAAACTCTCCAACTAAAAGAGTGGGTGGAGAAATTATTGACGGTTTTGAAAAGTACACCCATAAAGTACAACTTTATAGTCTAAATAAGTGCAACACCTTTGAAGCGCTTGAAGAATGGGTAAAAGATGTAAAAAGTAAAATTCCAAACGCAGAATTTTCGGTTGAAAGTAAATATGATGGGCTTACAATTAGCATAACCTATAAAAATGGCGAACTTATAAATGCCGCAACTCGTGGCAATGGCTCAGTTGGTGAAGACGTAACAGCACAGGTTAAAACCATTAAAACTGTGCCACTTACAATTAATTTTAAGGGCGAAGTAATAGTTCAGGGCGAAGGTATAATGAAACTGAGTGCTCTAAAAAAATACAACGCAAAAGCAGATGAACCACTAAAAAATGCACGCAACGGCGTAGCAGGCGCAATAAGAAACTTAGACCCAAAAGTAACTGCAAGCAGAAATTTGGACGTAATTTTTTATTCTGTAAACTTTATAGAAAATAAAAAGTTTGCAACCCAAGAAGAGCAGTATGAGTTTTTAAAAGAGAATAAATTTTATGTTGCAAAAGAGTTTAATTTATATTCTAAGTTTATAGACATAAAAAATAAAATTGACGAAATGGAAGTGGGTAAGCAAAACTTAGACATTTTGATTGACGGCATAGTGATAAAATTAAACGATATTGCAGGAAGGGAAGAACTTGGCTATACGGCAAAATTTCCTCGCTTTGCAATAGCCTATAAATTTGCCCCTGAGGAACTATCTACCAAACTTGAAGACGTTGTTTGGCAGGTCGGTCGTACAGGCAAAATTACCCCAATAGCAATTTTAGACCCTGTTGAATTAGCAGGCGCAACAATTAGGCGCGCCACACTAAACAATTTTGGCGATATTGAAAGAAAAAAAATAAAATTAAATAGTTATGTATTTGTAAGGCGCAGTAATGAAGTTATACCAGAAATTTTGGGTGTAGCAAGGTTAACAAAAGACTCTAAACCTGTTGAAAAACCTGTTTATTGTCCTAGTTGTCACTCTGTTTTAGTTGAAGACGGAGCAAATTTATTCTGTCGCAACTATTACGACTGTGAAGAGCAAATTAAGGATAGAATTACTCACTTTACTAGTAGAGACGCTATGAATATTGAAGGGCTTAGCGACAAAACGGTTGAAACTATGTACCAAAAATTGCATTTAAGGAGTTTTAGTGACCTTTATAAACTAACAAAAGAGGAATTACTAACCCTTGACGGTTTTAAAGAAAAAAAAGCAAACAACATTATTGAGGCAATAAAAAACAGCAAAAATACAACTTTAAATAAGTTCATATTTGCACTTGGAATAAATGGAATAGGCGTTAAAGCAAGCAAAGATTTAGCAAAAAAATTTAAGACGCTAGACAACCTAAAAATGGCAACAAAAGAAGACCTTTTAGCTCTTCACGAAATTGGCGAAGTTTTGGCTAGCAACATAATTGAGTTTTTTAAAAACCCAATAAGCGACTGGCTACTAAACGACCTAAAATATGTTGGCATAAAATTAGAAGAACAAAAAGAAGAAACCACAAATAACTTATTTTGGGGCAAAAAGGTTGTGCTAACAGGCACTTTGGAACATTATGGTAGACGAGAAATGACAGATTTACTTGAAAAAATGGGTGCAAGTGTGGTTAGCACAGTAAGTAAAAATACAGACTTTGTACTCGCTGGCGAAAGTGCTGGTAGCAAACTAGCAAAAGCACAGGAATTAGGCGTAAAAATTTATTCAGAAAGCGAATTTTTAAAGTTGATAAACAGTTGAAAGTAAGTTTATTAAATGCTATAATAAAAAAGTTTAAAAAAGGAAGGATGTATGGAGATTACAACAAAACTTGTAAAGCATCTTGCAAATTTGAGTAAGTTAGAGTTCACAGATGAAGAAATTGAGAACTTTAAGGGCGAATTTGCTAAGACTTTAAGCTATGTAGATACACTACAAAAAATAGATACAAATAGGGTAAAGAGCACTTCCAATAAGTTGAATGCAGAGTTTGATTTAAGGGAAGACATTGTTAAAGATTCTTTACCACAACAAGAAATTTTAAAGGGCGCACCAAAGGCTGGAAGCGGTATGTTTGCCGTGCCAAAAATTGTGGAGTAGGAGGCGAAATGGATTATACAAAATTAAGCATTTTAGAAGTTTCTGCCCTTTTACAAAGTGGCAAGGTAACAAGTGAAGAATTAGTAGAACAATCATTTAAAAATATAGAAAAAAATAAAGACCTAAACGCTTTAAATAGCACTTACTATGAAGAGGCAATAAAAGAGGCAAAAAGAATTGATGCTTTAAGAAAATCTGGCGAGAGTTTGCCACTTTTAGCAGGTATACCAGTGGTTTTAAAAGACAATATTTCTGTTAAAGGCTACAAAAACACCTGTTCTTCAAAGTTTTTAAAAGATTATGTGGCAGTTTATGACGCCACTGTAACAACAAGGCTAAAAGAAAACGGTGCAATAATAATAGCAAAAGCCAATATGGACGAATTTGCAATGGGCAGTTCAAACGAGAACTCTGCTTTTGGTCCTGTTTTAAACCCTGTAAATAGGGCTTATGTTTCTGGTGGTAGCAGTGGCGGAAGCACTGTTAGTGTTGCAAGTTATGAGGCATATGGAGCACTTGGAACAGACACAGGTGGTAGCGTAAGGCAACCAGCAAGCTTTTGTGGTGTAGTTGGTTTAAAACCCACTTACGGACTTGTAAGCAGATACGGGGTTGTCGCTTTTGGTAGCAGTTTTGACCAAGTAGGAACACTAACAAGAACAGTTAAAGACGGTGCAATTATGTTAAATGCGCTAGCAGGACACGATATTAATGAAAGCACAAGTGCTAATAGACCAAAAGTTGACTACTTAAAAGAAATTAAAGGCGACATTAAAGGTCTAAGAATAGGCATAGCTAAAGAGTTCTTTGGTCTTGGGATGGACGAAGATGTAAAACTTCAAATTGAAAAAGCAATAGAATTTTATAAGAGTCACGGTGCACAAATTGTAGACATTGAACTAAAAAACATAGGTGCAAGTTTACCTGTTTATTACGTTTTAAGTTCTGCCGAGGCTAGCAGTAACCTTGGTAGGTTTGACGGTGTAAGATACGGCACAAGAAGTGAAAAAGTAAGCAATTTGCACGAACTTTATTTGAATTCTAGAACTGAAGGTTTTGGAAAAGAAGTAAAACGCAGAATTATGCTTGGCAACTTTGTTTTAAGCAGCGGTTATTATGACGCTTACTACAAAAAAGCAGAAAAAGTTAGAGAGTTATTAAAAGAAGAGTTTAATGACGCTTTTGAAAAGTGCGATGTTATTTTAACTCCAACGTCACCAAGTGTAGCATTTAAACTTGGCGAAAAATCTAACGACCATATTAAAATGTATTTGAGCGATATTTATACAGTTGTAGTAAACACAATTGGTGTTCCTGCAATAAGTGTTCCTTGCGGAAATAATGAAAACGGACTTCCAATAGGTATGCAATTAATTGCTAAGCACTTTGATGAGGGCAAACTATTTAACGCCGCTGACTATTTTGAAAAACACTTTAATGGGGAGGGCAAATAATGAAATATGATATAGTTATAGGACTTGAAGTCCACTCCGAATTAAAGACAAATACAAAAGCATTTTGTTCTTGCAAGAACGAATTTGGCGGTATGCCAAACATTAACTGTTGTCCAGTTTGCTTAGGTTTACCTGGCGCACTTCCTGTTGCCAATAAAACGGCTGTAGAATACACAATTCGTGCAGGACTTGCTTTTAACTCCATAATTAATAACGAGGCAATATTTGAACGTAAAAACTATTTTTACCCAGACCTATCAAAAGCGTACCAAATATCTCAACTTGAAAAACCAATTTGCGTTGGCGGAAGCGTTGAGGTTGAACTTGAAGACGGAACAACAAAACACGTAAGTTTAAACCGCATACACATGGAAGAAGATGCAGGCAAAAATATGCACGACGACTTTTTAGGTATTTCTATGGTGGACTTTAATCGCTGTGGTGTACCACTTATTGAAATTGTAAGCGAGCCAGAAATTTATTCAAGCGATGAAGCAGTAAGATATCTAGACCAAATAAGGCAAACGCTAATTTACATAGGTGTAACAGACGGCAAAATGCAAGAAGGCAGTTTAAGGTGCGACGTAAACGTAAGTTTAAAAGAGCACGGCTGTAAAGTTCTAGGAAATAGAACCGAAATGAAAAACTTAAACAGTTTTAAAGCCGTTAAACGTGCCATTGACTATGAAGTAGAGCGTCAAGCATCACTACTTGGAGAGGGTAAAACAATAGACCAAGAAACGAGGCGTTGGGACGACAACTTAGGCAAAAGTTTTTCAATGAGAAACAAAGAAAACTCCAACGATTATAGATACTTTCCAGACAGAGACCTACTTCCAATAAATATAACTGAGGAATATATTGCAGAAATCAAAAAACACTTGCCAGAACTTCCAATAAGTCGCAAAAAACGCTATATTGATAAACTAGGACTTCCAGAATATGACGCAAAGGTGCTAACCAACAAAAAGGCAATATCCGACTTCTTTGAAGAGTGTTTAACAATATTTAATGAACCTAAAGCGGTAAGTAACTTTATTATGAGCCACGTTTTAAGGGTGTTAAAAGAGGACTTAGACACAGAAAACATCAATATTAAAATTACGGCGCAAAACTTGTGTGCTATAATAAAAATGGCAAAAAATGCAGAGATTAATTCAAGCGGTGCTAAAACTCTATTTGAGGCAGTTTGGGAAACAGGTAAGGACGCAAACGACCTTGTTGAAAGTTTAGGACTAAAACAAGTGAGCGATGAAGGACAAATTGAAAAAATTGTACTTGAAATAATTGACGCAAACCCACAAGCCGTAATAGACTATAAAGCAGGAAACACGAGGGCAATTACTTTCTTTATGGGACAAGTTATGAAGATGACTAAAGGAAAGGCAAACCCAGGAATAGTAAATAAATTAATAGAAGAACAATTAAATAAAATTTAAGGAGAATAAAGTTATGATGATCGAACCACCAATTGACGAAATGAGCGAAAAAGTAGGTAATAAATATAAACTTACGGTTCTAGTAGCAAAAAGGGCAAAACAAATTCAAAAACGAAATTTGAGGGAAGAAATTTCTGAACCAAAATTAAAAGAAATTTCAGAAGCAGCAAAGGAAGTTTATGATGGCAAGTTAGGTGCCGACGAAGACTAAAAAATAATTCTATTACCTTATGTGTAATAGAATTTTTACTTTAAAAGGAGGTAGTATGATAGCCGAAGTAATTGTTGACGTAGCAAACGCACAAGTAGATAAAGTTTTTGACTATAAAATTGAAAACAATTTAGATGTTAAAATAGGCTCAAGGGTAATTGTGCCTTTTGGGGCTAGGCGTATTGAAGGCTATATAGTGGCAATTAAAAAGGAAAGCGTACTACCAAATTCAAAGTTAAAAAGCATAGTTTCGCTATGTGAAAAATACCCAGTAATAAATTCCGAACTTTTAGAATTATCGCACTTTATGAAGCACAAATATAATCTAAAAATGGTAGACATTTTAAGACTATTTTTGCCGTCAAGTATGCGTGCAGGCACAGTTAAACCTGTAATAAAACAAATGGTAAAAATAGGCGACAAAATAGACACTGAAGTTTTACTTAGTGGCATAAGGAAAAACGCAAAGAACCAAATAGATTTGGTTGAGTTTTTACTAAAAAATAAAGAGGCAGATAGAACAGAATTAAACAAAAATTTTGGCAGTGTAACTGTAAACAAATTTATTGAAAATGGAGTTTTAGAAACTAGCGAGTATGAGGTTAAAAGAACGCCATATAGCGCAGTAAAAACGCTTAATGATGATAAAGTTACATTGACTTCTTCTCAAAAGCAAATAGTTGAAGAAATAATGCATAATCCTGCAAATACTTACCTTTTGCACGGTGTTACAGGCAGTGGAAAAACAGAAGTATATATGCGCGTTATAAGTCAGGCTTTAAACGACTCTAAAACGGCAATTATGCTAGTTCCTGAAATATCTTTAACCCCACAAGTTTTAAAAAATTTTAGGGCTAGGTTTGGCTCTCAAGTTGCAATATTACATAGTGGTTTAAGTGCTGGAGAGCGCTATGACGAATGGCGCAGAATAAAGGACGGCGAGGCACAAATTGTTGTAGGCGCTCGTTCTGCAATTTTTGCACCAATAAATAATATAGGTGTAATTGTAATAGATGAAGAGCACGACGGCAGTTATTTTAGCGAGAGCAACCCACGTTACCACACGCACGAAATTGCAGAGTTTAGGGCAAAGTTCAATAATTGCCCATTAATTTTAGGTTCTGCAACGCCGAGCATAGAGAGTTTTTATAAGGCAGAAAATGCCGAGTATAAACTTTTAGAATTAAAAGAGCGCATAAACAAAAAAGAAATGCCAGAAGTAGAAATTGTAGATATGCTAAGCGAACTTAGAGTTGGCAATAGCAGTATGTTTTCTAAATCTTTACAAATTGAACTAACTAGATGCATAGAAAACAAAGAACAAGCGATGCTGTTTATTAATAGGCGTGGTTATTCAAGTTTTTTAAGGTGTATGGAGTGCGGTTACGTACCAAAATGTACCGATTGCGATGTGTCTTTAGTTTATCATAAGGAAGACCACCAACTAAAATGCCATTTTTGCGGTAAGCGCTATGAGGTTTTAACGAATTGCCCTAACTGTGGCAGTGACAAGTTGAGACAAGGCGCAATAGGCACGCAAAGAGTGGTTAGCGAGTTAAAAGAGAAGTTTCCATTAGTAAAAGTTTTAAGAATGGATAATGACACAGTAAACAGCAAAAACTCTCATTTAAAAATATTAAGCGAGTTTTCAAATACAAGACCTAGCTTACTTGTAGGCACTCAAATGATAGCAAAAGGGCACGACTTTCCGTTTGTAACGCTTGTTGGCATTATGGATGCCGATTTAAGCCTTCATTTTGCCGATTATAGGGCAAACGAACGCACCTTTCAACTAATTACTCAAGTATCTGGTAGGGCAGGTAGAGACGAACTAAAAGGCAAAATAATACTGCAAACCTATTCGCCAAGGCACTACGTTTATAGCCTTGCAAAAAACTACGACTATAAAGGTTTTTTTGACAAGGAATTGAATTTAAGAAAGGTAACAAAATTTCCACCTTATGCTAAAATTGTAAGAATTTTGGCAACAGGAGAGGACGAACAAAAAACAAAAGATTTCTTGCACGAGTTTTTTGACGAAATTGTGGCATTAAAAAATGAATATAAAGATGACTTTTTGTATTTAGATGCTATGAAATCACCAGTTAAAAGAATAAGCAATAAATACAGATATCAAATTTTAATAAGGTTAAGACTGCAAAACGAGGACGAAATTATACAAAAAATATATGCAATACATAATAAATTACTATCAAAAAGCATAACTTGCTTTGTAGAACTTGACCCACAGAATTTAAGTTAGTAAAATATAAGCAAAAAGGAGAACAAAATGGCTTTAAGAAAAATAGTGTTTGACACTGATCCGCAAATAAGAAAAAAGAGTAAACCAGTAACAGAGTTTGACGAGAATTTACACGAGTTACTAGACGATATGAAAGAAACTATGCAAAAAGCTGATGGCGTAGGGCTAGCGGCTATTCAAGTTGGCATATTAAAACGCGTAGTAATAGTTGAAGTCAACAATATGTTTTTAGAGTTAGTAAACCCAGAAATAGTGTCGTCAGAAGGCGAACAACAAAATATTGAAGGTTGTTTAAGCATTCAAAATTGTTCTGGACTTGTCAAAAGACCTGCAACAATAAGCGTAAAGGCGCTAGATAGGTTTGGCAACAACTTTATGATTGTTGGAACAGACTATTTGGCGGTTGCATTAAGCCACGAAATTGACCACTTAGACGGCATTTTATATACCGATAAAGCGATAGAAATTTATAGAGAAGGTAAAAAACAAGAGTGAGAATAATTTTTTTAGGAACACCCAATTTTGCTGTAAGTGTTTTAGAAAATTTAATAAATAGTAATCACGAAATTGTTGCCGTTGTAACTCAGCCAGATAAACCGACAGGCAGGGGACAAAAGTTACAATTTTCTGTTGTTAAAGAATTTGCTTTAAACAATAATTTAAAGGTTTTGCAATACAAAAAAATTAAAGAGCCTTACGCAATAGAAGAACTAAAAAATTTAAAGGCGGACTTAATGATTACCGCTGGTTATGGGCAAATTTTAAGCCAAGAAGTTTTAAACATTACACCTCTTGGGGTTTATAACGTACATGGCAGTTTGCTTCCTAAATATAGGGGTGCAAGCCCAGTGCAAACGGCAATAATAAATGGTGAAACCATTACAGGCGTAACCATTATGAAGACCGATATAGGAATGGATACAGGCGACATTATATTACAACAAGAAATAGTAGTTTTAAAAGATGACACAGCAGGAACTATGCTAGAAAAAATGGGTAAAATTGGTGGTAAATTGCTAGTTGAAGCACTAAAAATAATTGAAAATGGAAAGTTGCAATCTCTATTAAAAAAGCAAGACAATGAACTTGCCACAAAAACAAAAATGATTAAAAAAGAAGACGCTTTAATAGACTTTAACAAGACGCCACAAGAGGTTGCAAATTTGGTAAGGGGGCTTAACCCAGAGCCAATTGCGTATACTTATTTAGAGGGCAAAAAACTTGATGTTTTAAAGGCTAGCGTTGCGGAATATAATTTAGACTATTCAGGGTATGAAAACGGTCAAGTTGTGCTTGCTAGTCCTAAACAAGGGCTATTTGTAAAAGCAAGTGGCGGAGCGGTAAGACTAGAAGAAATAAAATTAGAGGGCAAAAACAGAGTTAATGATAAAGCCTTCTTAAACGGCAAAAAAATTTTAACAGGGACAAGGTTGGGCGAATGATAAATACATTACTAGATTATAACATTGACGAATTAGAAAAAATATTGACAAATTTAGGTGAGCCTAAATTTAGGGCTAAGCAACTATTTGAAGGTCTAGCACAAGGCAAAAGTATAGACGAAGTTGCCACTCTACCAAAAGAGTTAAAAGAAACATTAAAAAAAGAGTTTGTAAACGAAACAGTTGTAAAAATTGAAGAGCAAAAATCGGCAGACGGCACGGTAAAATTTTTATTTGAACTAAATGACAAAAACGCAATAGAAAGCGTGCTTATGAAGTACGATTATGGCTACAGCGTGTGTGTATCTACGCAAGTTGGTTGCAGGATGAACTGCGCCTTTTGTGCTAGTGGAATAAAGGGCTTAGTTAGAAACCTAAGTGCTGGTGAAATTTTGGCACAAGTCATTTACATAAACAAGTATTTGGGCGGCAAATTAGGACAAGACAGAAAGGTAACAAACGTCGTTTTAATGGGAACTGGCGAGCCACTAGACAACTATGAAAATGTTGTAAAATTTATTCATTTATTGAACGATAAAAATGGTCTTAACATTAGTACTCGCAATGTGTCCCTATCTACTAGCGGACTAGCACCAGAAATTAAGCGTTTAGCGGACGAAAATTTAGGTATAACTCTTACAATATCTTTGCACTCTGCATTAGGAGATATTAGGCAAGAAATTATGCCTATTGCAAAGAAATATAATTTGAGACAAATTTTTGATGTATGCGACTATTACTACCAAAAAACAGGTAGACGCATAGTGTTTGAGTACCTATTAATACAGGACTTGACAGATACAAAAGAGCAAGTAGATGAATTAATAAAACTATTCTTTAATAAGCCTTATCATCTAAACTTAATAAGGCTAAATGAAGTTAAAGAAAAGAGTTTAAAAGCAAGCAGTAACAACCGCGCAATGGCATTTTTAAACGAACTAAAAAAAGCAGGCATAAGCGTTACTCTAAGGCGCAAACTAGGCGAAGACATTGACGCCGCTTGCGGACAATTAAGGCAAAAACATATAAACAATTAAAATAAGAGGTATTTTATTATTAAAGGTAGGTTAATTAAAGCCTTTGGGGGCAAATACACGGTAGAAAGTACAGACGCAGTGTTGTACGAGTGTTTTGCGCGCAAAAAAATAAAACTTGAAGACGAACTTACCGTAGGTGACGAGGTTGAATTTTTAGTAGAGGACAACAGTTTTACAATAGAAAAAATTTTGCCAAGAAAAAACAGTTTAGTTAGACCCAAAATAGCAAATGTAGACCAATTAGTCATAGTTTTAGCGCCTGTTCCTAAACCAGACCTTTTACTTATAGATAAATTGGTAATATATGGTCTAAAAAATGGCTTAGATGTAGTTTTATGCATTAATAAATGTGACTTAGCCGAAAATGACTTCATAGAAGAGGTAAAAGCAGAGTACAATTTGGTTGTAAAAGCAATAGTTACTACCTCTGCAAAAAATGGCACAGGAATAGATACTTTAAAGGCAGAATTAAAGGACAAATTGTCTGTTTTTGCTGGACAATCTGCCGTTGGTAAAAGCACAATTTTAAATGCGATAACCCTAAAAAAGTTAGCAAAAACCGACGTGTTAAGTGCAAGGTCCGAACGCGGTAAACATACGACAAGGCACTCGGAAATATTTGAAATAATGGCAAATACCTTTATTGCAGACACACCGGGCTTTAGTTTACTTGAACTGTTTGATGTAAAATCTGCAAATTTAAAGAACTATTATGACGAATTTGACGACTATAAAGACGAGTGTAAATATAAAAATTGTACGCATACTGACATAAAAAATGAACTTTGTGCAGTAAAGCGCGCCGTAGAGTTAGGAAAAATAAATAAAGAGCGCTATAATAGATATGTTGAGATTTATAGAGAACTAAAACAAAAAGAGGACACTTTATATGATTAAAATATCTGCTTCTACTGATCCAGCAGGCAGTAGATTAACTGAATATATAAAAGAGTTAGATGCACTAAACATAGACATGTTCCATTGCGACATTATGGACGGCAACTTTGTTGAGGCTAAGACTTTTGACTATGAAAAAGTAGCAGAAATCAACAATATGACCACTACTGTTTTAGATGTGCATTTGATGATTGAAGAGCCACAAAAGGTAGTTAAAAGTTACATAAAGGCAGGCGCAAATATAATAACCGTGCACTATGAGTCTTTTGATAGCATAAAGTCACTTTTAAAAGTTGTAAAATACATTAAAAAACGTGGTGTTATGGCAGGGCTTAGTTTTAAGCCAAGCACCAATTTAGAGTACATAAAACCACTATTAAACCAATTTGACTTAATACTTGTTATGAGCGTTGAACCAGGTAAAAGCGGTCAAACGTTTATGGAAGAAAGTTTAGGAAGAATTAAAGAGTTGAGTGAATACATTAAAAAAGAAAATTTACACTGTCTCATTGAAGTTGACGGTGGCATAAATAATAACAACGCAAAACTAGTTTCAGACGCTGGCGCAGACATTTTGGTTGTAGGCAGTTACTTATACCATTCTGAAAACAAAAAGACGGCGTTAGAACTATTAAAAAAGAATTAATAAAACAAAAAAAAGAGGTACAAAATTATCCCTCTTTTTTAATACTTTTTTGTCTGCAACAAAAAAGTGCCAACGCACTTTTTAACTATTTTTTTAAACTAGTTTGATTTAGCGGTTTTCATACATTTTGTACAAACATATTCGCTTGACTTCTTGCCGTCTATTTCAATTTGAACTTTTTGAATATTTGGCTTCCAAGTGCGGTTTGTTTTATTATTAGCGTGGCTTACTAGGTGTCCATTCATTTTACCTTTTCCACAAATACTGCATACTCTTGACATTATAAAATCCTCCCTAAAACTAGTAATCTCTTAATTAACTGCTACATTCTAACATTAAAATATAATTAAATCAAGTATTTTTTTAAACTATTACAAATGAATGACACAATTTTATAGGCAATTCCCTTGCCAAAGTTTTTGTTTTGTTGTAACATTAATTAGTTAAAATCTGTTGATAGGAGTGGCGAACTTATGTCTGTTAATACAGCAAATTCTTACGGCAAAATGTTTATTTCTGACGAAGCAATTGCAGTTGTAGCTGGCTACAACGCTCTTGAATGCTATGGCGTAGTTGATTTAGTTAGCAAAAAACTATCAGACACTTTTTCGGAACTTTTTAATAGACAGCCTTTAAGTAGGGGTGTCAAGGTTTTAACCGTTGATAATAGAATTTATATTGACTTATATGTCATTTTAAAGTACGGGGTTTCAATAAGTGCAGTTGCAGAGAGTTTAAAACGCTCTGTTAAATACGCTGTTGAGGACTTTACAGGAATGATAGTGGACTCTGTTAACATTAATGTTATTGGGGTGAGGGTTTAATAACCACTATAAAATGATGTTTGGTCTTTTTAAGGAGTATCCTAATATATGCAGAAGAATATTAATGGTGCGACTTTCCGAAAGATGATTTTGGCTGGGGCGTCCCTTTTAGAAGATAATAAAGAATATGTAAATGGCTTAAATGTTTTTCCTGTTCCAGATGGAGACACAGGAACAAATATGAGCCTTACCTTGAAGTCGGCATGCACCGAACTTTCTGCATGCCCTAACAACAATTTAGACAGTTTGGCAGAGGCTTTTAGTAAGGGCGCTTTAAAAGGTGCTAGAGGTAACTCTGGCGTTATTTTAAGCCAAATTATTAAAGGCTTTTGTTCGGTACTAAAAGACGAGGAAGAGATAAGTGCAAAACAGTTTGCAAAGGCACTAGATAAGGGCGCCGAGGTTGCCTATAATGCCGTTACAAAGCCAAAAGAAGGCACAATTTTAACTGTAATAAGGACAATGGCAGAGTTCGCACTTAAAAATGTTAAACATAGCACAGATGTGACCGAATTTTTAGCCCAAATAATAGATGAAGGCGAGCGAATTTTACTTCAAACACCTGAAATGCTACCAGTACTTAAAAAAGCAGGCGTGGTTGACGCTGGCGGACGCGGTTTAATTATTATTTTTACAGGTTTTTACAAGGTTTTGTCTGGCGATGAGACGCTTGAAATTAAGTTTGAAAAAGACCTTATTAATGAGAGTAATTACGAACAATTTCATGTCAATTTAAACGACCTTGAAGACATAGAATTTGGCTATTGTACCGAGTTTATGGTCATTCAAATGAAAAAGAAAACTACCGAGAGCGACATAGACAAAATGCGTCAAAAACTTATGGAAATTGGCGACAGTGTAATATGTATTGGCGACCTAGAATTAGTCAAGGTACACGTGCATACAAATGAACCAAATGTTGCACTTGGTTATGCGCTTGAACTTGGCGAAATTAACAATTTAAAAATAGACAATATGTTAGAGCAAAATAGGCAATTAAGGGCAAAACAAAACAAAGAAAATGAACTACAAGAATATGGTATGGTGGCCGTTGCAGTTGGCGATGGCGTAAGTGCTGTATTTAAGGACTTGGGAGTTGACTTTATAATTGAGGGCGGTCAAACCATGAACCCATCGGCAGATACCATTGCTAAGGCAATAAACAAGGTAAATGCTAAAAATGTGTTCGTTTTTCCTAACAATAAAAACATAATTTTGGCGTGCGAACAAGCAAGGGCACTTACCAATAAGTTTTTGCATATAATACCTACTAGGAGTATTCCTGAGGGCATAAGTGCAATACTAAGTTTTAACGACGCTATGAGTCCAGAAGAAAATACCGAAACAATGCTAGAAAGCATAAAGAGTGTTGCCTCTGGTAGCGTAACTTACGCCGTTAGAGACACGAACCTTGACGGCTTTGACTTAAAAGCAGGCGATATTATTGGCTTAAATAATAAAGCAATTTTAAGTAAAGGTAACGACATAAGTGCAGTTGTAGAAGAATTAATAGAAAAAATGATGAACGAAGACTATGTAAATATTACGCTTTTTTACGGACAAGACGTAAAGGAAGAGGACGCCCAAAAGTTAAAAGAAGTGTTAGAGGAAAAGTATGAAGACTTTGACATTACTTTAATAAATGGCGGTCAACCAGTTTATTACTATTTAGTAAGCCTAGACTAACAAAAAGCCAAAAAATGGCTTTTTGAGGTCAAAACAATTGGACTATAAAAAAGTTTAAAAAAGTTTAAAAAAGTTGTTGCAATTTATTCCATTATTTGGTATATTATAAAAGTCCAATGACATGGGAGCATAGCTCAGTTGGCTAGAGCATCTGCCTTACAAGCAGAGGGTCACAGGTTCGAGTCCTGTTGCTCCCACCAATACAAATACATAATATGCGGGAGTGGCTCAGTGGTAGAGCACTGCCTTGCCAAGGCAGGTGTCGCGAGTTCGAATCTCGTCTTCCGCTCCATTTTTTTATAATGGCGAGTTAATTAAATAATTGGCACCATCGCCAAGTGGTAAGGCAGAGGCCTGCAAAGCCTTTATCCCCAGTTCGAGTCTGGGTGGTGCCTCCAATCTCATTAATTATGCCGAAGTGGTGGAATAGGCAGACACAAGGGACTTAAAATCCCTCGGGAGCAATCTCGTGCCGGTTCAAGTCCGGCCTTCGGTACCATAAATTACGCTTTGCAACGCAAAGCGTTTTTTGTATCCGCATAAATTTAATCTTTTTAACCCTTTAACCCCAAAATAAAACCTTAATGTATAAATACGATTAAGAACTTATTTGTGATTAAATCATTTAAAAATCTTTAAATTTCTGCTACTTTATTTACACTAATTAACAGTAGTGCTTATATTGCTTTTTTTTGTTAAACTTATAATTAAGCAGTCTGTGTGTGTTTTATTTGAAAAGGGATTTTTAAAACAACAAAAAACCCAGTGTTTACTGGGTTTTATTATTTTCACCTTCGGTTTCTTTGGCTTCGCCTCTTTCATTTTTCCATTCGGTAGGTTTATCATAATTTTTTGCTTTGTAAATTGCGTTGTTTTTTTGTAATTCATAAAAGTTCACTGGTTCAAAATTATTTACATCTACTCCAGCGTTTAACATAAATTCATTATCCTTAGTATAACTCCACAAGGGTTCTTGTCTTTTTTCGTGTATATGACCATAAATTAAATATTTGCCTTCAAAAGAGAACATAGGGTAGTGGCATAGTGTGGCAGTGCCAGCAGTTACATTTATAAGTTCCATTCTGCTTATGGTTTTAAAATACTTCGCTGTTTGAGGATAGTTTCTTAGCCACTTAGGGTCGTGATTGCCTAGTATTAAATGTTTTTCTCCATTTAGCCTTTCCAAAATTTCGGAAGGGTCGCGATTTAAGTGATGAAACATATCGCCAATTATGTAAACTGTGTCAGTGGGTTTTACTTTTTTGTTCCAATTATTAATTAATGTCTCATTCATTTCGTCAATGGATGCAAAAGGTCTATTACACATTCTTATAATGTTTTTATGCCCAAAATGGGTATCTGCAATATAATAAATCATATTAAACCTCCTATTTTTATCATTTTGAGTATAGCACTTTACCATTGTTTGTTGCAACAATTTTTTTTGACATAGTATGGACTTAAAGAATTTGTTGTGCTATTATAAAAAAGTTACTATAAAAAACCAATAGGAGAACATATTATGGTTGTTGTTGAATTTTTTAATTTGCCGTATTTCTTTTTTATATTTTTGACGGCAGGAATTATTGTGGGGTTATATTTTTTGCTTAAAAACAAGAGTACAAAAACAAAAAATATAGTGCTATTTAGTCTACTTGCGTTTAATTTGGCACTACATTTTTTAAAGGTTACTTTTCCACCGTATAGCGATAATTTTTTAAAGGCAATAAGAGATATTGGCTTTATAAATATTTGCGCTGTCAGTGTTTTAACTTTTCCATTTTTTTATTTGAGCAAAAATAAATATTCAAAAGATTTTATGTTCTATTTGGGTGTTATTAGTGGATTTTTGGCGCTTGTCATTCCAACCGAGGCTTTGGGTGAAAATGTTTTGACGCTAGATAACATAAGGTTTTATGTTTGCCACATGATTATTATAATTGCACCACTACTTATGGTTTTACTTAAAGTGCATACCATTGACTATAAAAGAATTTGGAAGATGCCATTTTATGCGACAGCCGTTATGTTGTTTATAATATGCAACCAAGTGTTGCAGTCTGAACTTGGAATCGTATCTTTAAGGGGCAGCGATATTCTTGCAATAGGTTATACAAACCCATCATTAATTTGGGGACCAAACGACGATTTGGCAATTCTATTTAGTATATTCACTCCTGATTTTATGAAGACGATTCCTTTTGGTGCCTATGCAGGGCAAGAAAAATACTGGCCACTTTTTTGGATACTTCCGGGTGTATTTGTTTACTTTTTAGTTTTACCTCTTTTAATATCGCTTCCTTGGCAACTAAAAGACATAAGGAGAGATATTAAAACATTATTTTCTAAACTTTTTACTAAAAAACAAGCCATATAGTTATGTATACGAAAAATAGATAGTTATTTTTGATTTATTTTAAAAAAATATTGAATATTTGTTTTCGCTATGTTACAATATTTGAGTATAAAAAACATATAGGTAGTATGAATATGAAAAAACATTTAAAAAAATTATTTTCCTTAATACTTATATTAATTACAGCCACTTCTTTAACTGGCTGTATTACTGTTGCAAAACCAGTATTTAATGATGGTAGCCCAACCGTTATAACAATTACACTATCTACAGTTGGCAGTGGTACTGTCACTGGAGAGGGGGACTATGAAGTTGGTGAAACAGTTGCTTTAACTGCAACCCCAGAGAGTGGGTATCTTTTTACCAGTTGGTCTTTAAATGGCACTGTTGTTTCAACAGAAAGTAGCTATAGTTTTGTAGCACAAGCAAGCGGAGAATATGTTGCTACATTTACACAAACTACTGTTTTGACTTACACGGTAACATTAAATAGAAGTGTTGGCGGCGTAGTTACTGGTGCGGGCACATTTGACGAGGATTCCTCTGTTACTATTATAGCAACCGCAAATTCAGGATACCATTTTGTAGGTTGGCACTCTGGTGGAAGTAGTGGTTCTATTGTAAGTACATCATCAACGTATACTTTTATTCTTATACAAAATATAATTTTATATGCTGAATTTAGCGATTCAGGCATAGTTGAAGTGCTTTAAAATTTTGAAAAAAATTTTATATAAAAAATAAATTTTTGAGGAGAATTTATGAAACAAATACTAAAAAACTTTGCGGTAGTTTTATTACTACTAATTGGCGTGGTTGGGTTTAGTGGTTGCGAAATTGACTTCGGTTTTGGCGGCGACACACCAGAGGAAGAAAGCCTAAGTCTAGTTGGTGAATACACTTACTATGATTCTTACGCTGGAGACCTTACATACTTTGACTTTTTTGCAAATAATACATTTGTAAAAAAGATGTATAGTTCAGAATATGGTCAAACAAATTTTGGTGGTACTTATTCTATGAATACAAATACTCTAGTGCTTACCTATAGTACTTCTGTAACAGAAAGTTATTCATACAGTATTACTGTTACCGAATTAATGCTTTCTAGCAATGTAGGACTTTATGAACTTGATAAAATTACTACAAGTTCCGATATAACAGGAACTTACTGTGGTACTTCGGAACATGATGGTTACGCATATCTTTTTGAAATTACCCTTAATGCAAATTTAAGTGCAACGGTAAATAGTTATGATACCACTGGTATAACCAACTCAGAAACTGGAACATATAAAACTATTGGTTCATACATAATATTTAGTGATTTACTTGAAGAAGGCAGTTTGCAAGTATATCCTTTTACTGCAACTACTAACACACTTGTATTTACAGATACAGAAGACGGCACACTATCATTAACTAGAGAGCAAGATGTAGATATTGTAGGCAGTTACTATATGACTCAAGAAATTTCAGATGAAAATTCTGTTATTGAGTTTGTTTTTAAAAATGATTACACATTAACTGCTACTCAATATACAACAGGTGAAGATAGCGAAACTATGTCTGGCACTTATAGTGTAATTGGCAACTATTTGTTATTTGCAGTTGATTACTATGAGTACACTTCATATCAAATGTATCAAGTGGTTATGGGTACAACAACTCTAACTTTCAAAAACTTAAACGATGGCTCGGTTGTAGCTGAGTTAACTAAAGAGTCAGTAAACTCAAATATAGTTGGTTCATATTATATGCTTAATACTTATTCCGAAGATGATTCAATAGCAGAGTATATATTTAGCAGTGATTATACATTGACCGCTATTCAATATGTGGCTGGTGAAGAAAGTCAAACAATGTCTGGCACTTATAAAATGCTTGGCAACTACGTAGTGCTTGAGACTACTATTGATGAAACCTCTCAATATGAGGTATATCAAGTTTCTATGGGTACAACAACTTTAACCTTTATGGATTTAAATGACGGAACAGTTGTGGCTGAATTAACTAAGGAAGTAGATGTAAACATAGTGGGTTCTTACTACATGGTAGATTACTATTCATCAGAAGTTAGCTTAGGAGAATATGTGTTCGGTAGCGATTACAGTTTAAATGCTTACAACTATATCAATGGCGAACTAGACCAAACAGTAACTGGTACTTACGATGTAATTGGTAATTATGTAATATTTGAAACTACTTTTGACGAAATGACTCAATACGAAACATATAAAATGGTTATGGGAACTACAACTTTAACATTTACAGACTATAGTGGCGAAAACACTATGGCTGAATTAACTAAGGAAGTAGATGTAAATATAGTGGGTTCTTACTACATGGTAGATTACTATTCATCAGAAGTTAGCTTAGGAGAATATGTGTTCGGTAGCGATTACAGTTTAAATGCTTACAACTATATCAATGGCGAACTAGACCAAACAGTAACTGGTACTTATAAAGTTATAGGTAATTATGTAATATTTGAAACTACTTTTGACGAAATGACTCAATACGAAACCTATAAAGTTACTATGAGCACAACTACTTTAACATTTACAGATTACAGTGAAGAAAACACTATGGCTGAATTAACTAAGGAAGTAGATGTAAATATAGTGGGTTCTTACTATATGGTAGATTACTATTCATCAGAAGTTAGCTTAGGAGAATATGTGTTCGGTAGCGATTACAGTTTAAATGCTTACAACTACATCGATGGCGAACTAGACCAAACAGTAACTGGTACTTATAAAGTTATAGGTAATTATGTAATATTTGAAACTACTTTTGACGAAATGACTCAATACGAAACCTATAAAGTTACTATGAGCACAACTACTTTAACATTTACAGATTACAGTGAAGAAAACACTATGGCTGAATTAACTAAGGAAGTAGACTACAACCTTGCTGGCTCATATTACTATGTAGATATGAATGATTATAATGATTCTATATACGAATACGTATTCCGTTCAGATTTCACTTTAAGTGCTTATGCTTATGACAGTGGTGAATTAACCCAAACAGTAGATGGCACTTATCAAGTTATTGGCAATTACGTTATATTTGTTAGCACATACAATGAGATGACACAATATGAGATATACCAAATAGTGCCAAGTCCATCATTAATCAAATTTGTTGATCCATATGATGAATCAGTTATGGCAGAACTAATAAAAGAAGTAGATGTTTATATTGCTGGACAATATTATGTAGAGGAACAAAACAGTTATTATGTATATACATTCGGCTCAGACTTTACTTTTGTGGCTCAAGCATACGTAGATGATATTTTAACAGATATGGTTTTTGGTTCGTATGAAGTTATTGGCAACTATATAGTAACCCAAGTTGATTATGAGGATGGATATCAATATAGTGCATTTGCTATAACAAAGACAAGTTCAACTTTAACATTGACCGACCACGAGGGATACCAAATAGTTTTAACCTCATTATCTGGTGACGATCCAGCGCAAGTTATGTAAAAAATAAAGTAAAGACACAAATTTTGTTGACTTAATAATATTTTTGAGTATAATTTATTACAACTCAATACATAGGTTTATTAAAAGACAAGTAGAGTTTAAACAATCTAATTTAGAGAGAGTTACCAAGGCTGGAAGTAACTTATTAGACTTAAACTTGAAACCACCTTTACACTATGCGTATTTGCAAACGACATTGCAAACTCTAAGTGGATTAGTATGTTTTTATTAATCAATTAAGGTGGAACCACGGGAAAAATTTAACTCGTCCTTAACAGTTTTGTTAACGGACGAGTTTTTATTTAAACAAAACACAATTTATAAAAAAGAGGAGAAAAAATGAAAATCGAATTAGATGAAAAATTAGATATGGGAAGACATAGTCTAGCGCACGTACTTGCTAAGGCAGTACTAAGGCTTTACCCTGAGGCAAAGTTGACAATAGGACCAAGCATTGACAACGGCTTTTACTATGACTTTGACATAGATGATAAAATAGAGCAAGAAAACTTTAAGGCCATAGAAAAGGAAATGCAAAAGATATTAAATGCAAATGAACCTTTTGAGCGTATGGTTTTAAACAAAAAAGATGCCTTAAAACTATTTGCAAGCAATCCTTATAAGGTTGAACTTATCAATGAACTACCAGAGGGCGAGGAAATAAGCGCTTATAAAACTGGCGATGGGTTTATTGACCTATGCAGAGGTCCACATGTAGAAAACACTTCAAAACTACAAAATTGGGCATACAAAATTGATAAGGCAAACGGCGCATATTGGCGCGGAAGCGAAAAGAACAAAATGTTAACTCGTATTTACGTGCTTGCTTTTCCTAACAAAAAGGACTTATTAGAGTATGTAGAGCAAAGGGAAGAAGCTCTAAAACGCGACCATAACAAACTTGGCAGAGAACTAAGACTATTTATGACTGAGGACGTAATAGGTCAAGGTTTACCGCTACTTATGCCTCGTGGTGCTAAAATGATTAATACTTTAAAACGCTTTGTTGAAGATGAAAGCGAAAAACGCGGTTATATGGTTACTAGGACTCCATTTATGGCAAAGAGCGACCTATACAAAATAAGCGGTCACTGGCAACACTACAAATCAGGAATGTTCGTTTTAGGTGACGAGGAAAAAGACAAAGAGGTGTTTGCACTTCGCCCTATGACTTGCCCTTTCCAATTTATGATTTATAAGAGCGAAATTCATAGTTATAAAGAACTTCCTTTAAGATATCTTGAAAACAGCAATCTATTTAGAAATGAATCAAGTGGCGAAATGCACGGTCTTATTAGGGTAAGGCAATTTGAACTAGCAGACGCACACATAATTTGTAGACCAGACCAAATAGAACAAGAATTTAAGCACGCTCTTGACTTTATTTACTATGCACTTGAAGCGGTAGGGTTAAGACACGATGTAACATTTAGATTTAGTAAGTGGGACCCAAATAACAATAAAGGCAAGTATATTGACAAGCCTGAGGCTTGGGAAACTACTCAAATAATCTTAAAAAACATCTTAGATAAACTTGGTCTAAAATATACGGAAGCAGACGGAGAAGCAGCCTTCTACGGTCCTAAATTAGACATTCAAGCAAAGAATGTTTATGGCAAGGAAGACACTATGTTTACAGTGCAAATAGACTTTGCACTTGCCGAGCGTTTTGATATGAACTATGTAGACGAAAACGGACAAAAACAACGCCCTTACGTCATTCACCAAAGCGTAATAGGCTGTTATGAAAGAACTTTGGCACTATTAATTGAAAAATATGCTGGACACTTCCCATTATGGTTTGCACCAGAGCAAGTTAGAGTGTTAAGTGTAACTGAAAAAGCAGTAGACACAGCGTTAGAAATTGAAAGGGAACTAAAGGCACTAAATGTTCGTGCGAATGCAGACGTTAGAAACGAAAAAATAGGCAAAAAGATACGTGAAGCGCAAATAGATAGAGTTAACTATATGCTAATAATTGGCGAACAAGAGGTTGAAAGCAAAAAACTTGCTGTAAGGACAAGTAAAGGCGAGCAAACTAGCGATGTAAATAGGCAAGAATTCTACAAAAACATAGTAGAAGAGATTGAGAACAAGGTTTGCAAAAAATAATAAAAAAGTGTTGACAAATGGTACTATTTTTGGTATATTTGCAATGTTTGAAAGTAGAAGTATCCACTTCTCACCTGCAAGGAACTGACTTTGCACGGTAAATTATATTAATATTTATAGGCTTTTGCCTTGTATTATAGTAATTGAGTGGGTATTTTGAATACCCACTTTTTAATGGGTAAATAAACAATTCGGGAGGGATTCGTTATAAAAGATTTACAAATTAACGACCAAATCAGAGACAAAGAAGTAAGACTTGTTGGTGAAAATGGAGAACAACTTGGCATAGTAAGTGCCATGGAAGCAAATAAAATTGCTGATGATCAAAATTTAGACTTAGTAAAAATAAGCCCTACTGCAACTCCACCTGTGTGCAAACTTATGAATTATGGCAAGTACAAGTTTGAACTAGCCAAAAAAGAGCAAGAAGCACGCAAAAAACAACGCGAAAAAATGGTTGAAATTAAAGGTATGCGTCTTAGCCTTGGAATAGGCGAGCACGATATGAACTTTAAGGCAAAACAAGTAAACTCATTTTTAGCCGATGGGGACAAAGTTAAAGTAAGCATAAAACTTCGCGGTCGTGAAAGGTCTTTCTCTGACCAAGCCATTGAAACTATGCTTAAATTCGCAGAATTAACTAGCGAATATGGTTCAGTTGAAAACAAACCTATGGTTAATGACTTTATGGTTTTAATGTTTTTAACACCAAAAAAATAAAAAAGAAAAGAAAAAACACAAAAATTTAAGGAGATTAGGAAATTATGCCAAAAATGAAAACCAATAAAGCAGCTAAAATGCGCTTTAAACTAAGACCTTCTGGCTCAGTTAAGAGGGGACAACAAAATACTACTCACATCTTGACCAAAATGAGTAGAAAAAGAAAAAATCAACTAAAAAAGAATGTGAGTGTTGCTAAGAATCAAGAAAAAATGATTAAGCAACTAATACAAGGTTAGGAGGGTAGTAATGAGAATTAAAAGAAGCGTAAACGCACTAAAAAAACGTAGAAAAATTTTAAAGGCTGCAAAAGGTTACAGAGCAACCAAGAGTACACTTTATAGGGTGGCTCGCCAAGCAGTTATGAAGAGTGGTCAATATGCTTATATCGGCAGAAGACTAAAAAAGAGAGATATGCGCTCTCTATGGATTACAAGAATAAACGCAGCCGCAAGGTTGAGTGGACTTTCTTACAGCAACTTAATGCATGGATTAAAACTAGCAAATGTTGAGCTTAACCGCAAGGTTCTAGCTGAACTAGCAGTAAAAGACGCAGCAGCTTTTGCAAATTTAGCAGAAACCGCAAAAAAAGCACTAGCTAAGGAAACAAAATAACTAAAAAATGGCTTTTCTTAGTAGGAAGAGCCTTTTTTAAAAAGGAAAATTATGGCGCAAGTAATAAAATCGCTTGAAAACCCTATAATTAAAGAGGCGAGCAGTTTAAAACAAAAAAAGTACCGAAAACTACTTAACCTTGCAATTTTAGAGGGGCACAAAATAATTGATGAGGGAATAAACTCTAAACTTGAGTTTGTTAATCTTTTTATTGATGAAAATAAAAAAGACACATACTCAAAGTATGCTCACTTAATAAAATGCAATATTATTTATACAGATGAGCGCGTTTTAAAGGCAATTTCACCGTCAGATACCCCTCAGGGCATTTTAGCAACCGTAAAAACCAAATACTTGACGCCAATGGTAATAGATAACAATAACTTTTTGGTTCTAGAGCATATTCAAGACCCAGGCAACGTTGGCGCAATCATTAGAAGTGCCGCAGCGAGCAACTTTAAAAACATATTTATGATAGACTGTGTAGATGTCTACAACGACAAAGTCGTTCGTGCAAGTATGGGCAATTTATTCAAGGTAAATTGCTATGATATCTCGCTTGAAAAACTGCAAAAATTACTTTCAGTAAAGGAAAATTACGAATTGTACCTTGCAGATATGAATGGCAAAAATATCTTTCAATTAGACTTGCCAAAAAACAAAGTAATTGGTATCATAATAGGGAACGAAGGCAGTGGAGTGACCGAAAATATTAAAAAGTTAGCCACTCAAACCATATCTATACCTATGCAAAATGGCGTAGAAAGTTTAAATGCAGCGGTAAGCGCTAGCATATTAATGTACAAAATGAATTATTAGGAGAAAAGTTTTATGTCAGGACATAATAAGTGGTCAACAATTAAACACACAAAAGGCAAAAATGACGCTGCAAGAGGTGCAATATTTACTAAAATTGGTAAACTAATTACAGTTGCAGTTAAACAAAGCGGAGCAGACCCAAACTTAAACCCTGCTTTAAGAGATGCTATTGCAAAAGCAAAGCAAAATAATATGCCAAATGATAACATCAATAGGTCAATTAAAAGGGCAACTGGTGACCTTGCTGGTGTAAGTTATGAAACAATAATTTACGAGGGTTATGGTCCAGGCGGAAGTGCCGTTATAGTAGAAACTTTGACAGATAATAAAAACAGAACAGGTGGAGATGTTAGACACATTTTTGATAGGGCAGGCGGCAGTCTTGGCACTACAAACTCTGTAAGTTTTATGTTTGACAGAAAGGGCATAATAGCAATAGAAAAGAATGATACTTTGACTGAAGATCAACTTTTTGAATGGATTTTAGAGGCAGAAGCAGAGGACATGGTAACAAGTGAAGACGGCTATGAAGTAATTACAGACCCATCAAAATTCAACGATGTAAAGGCATTTTTAGAGGCTAAAGGCATTGAATTTGTAAGTGCAGATGTTGAAATGGTGCCTCAAAGTTACATTGACCTAGACGAAAACAAACTATCAAGTTTTCAAAAGATGCTAGACAACTTTGAAGAAAACGATGACATTCAAAACATTTACCACAATGTAGGTAATATTGAATAAATTTCAAAAATATTAAAGGGCTTAATTGCTCTTTTTATTTTTAAAATAACTAGAACAAATGTTTGACATTTTTTAAGTAATGTTTTACAATATGGTTATATATTAAAAATTGAAGGGGTTTTATGGTTATTTTAGGTATTGACCCAGGACTAGCAACGGTGGGTTTTGGCGTTATAGAAAAAAATGGCAATAGTTTAAAGGCGCTTGATTATGGCGTAGTAAAAACCCCAGCAAATGAGGGTATGCCTGTAAGACTAGCAATGATTTATGACGCAATAGCACATTTAATTGGCAAATATAAGCCAAACGCAGTGGCAGTTGAAGAACTATTTTTTAACAAAAACATAAAATCTGCAATAAATGTGGCTCAAGCAAGGGGCGTCGCAATACTTGCGGCGGTTAGGGAGTGTGGCAATATTTACGAATACACTCCACTTCAAATTAAACAAGCATTAACAGGCTATGGTAGGGCAGAAAAAAGCCAAATTCAATATATGGTAAAGGCAATTTTAAGTTTGAGTAAAGTACCAACACCAGTGGACGCAGCAGACGCACTTGCAGCAGCAATTACACATATTCAAACCAATCAAACAATTTCAAAAAATGTTATGTAGGAGGCTAAAATGTACTCATTTATTAAAGGTGCAGTGGTAGAAAAACAAGAAAATTTAGTGGTTATTGAAAACAATGGCATAGGTTTTGAAATTATTGTTTCCAATAACACTCTTGATAACGTTGGACCAATTGGTCAACAAGTAAAAATACATACATATTACCATGTGCGTGAAGACCAAGCGGTGCTTTTTGGCTTTTCAAGTTTGGAAGAAAAAAATATGTTTTTAAAACTAACAAAAGTCAGCGGAATAGGTCCTAAAATGGCAATTACTATACTTTCTGGAATATCAATCAGCGACCTTGCAATTACCATTATAAGTGGGGATACAGCCCTTTTAAACAAGGTTAAGGGCGTAGGCAAAAAGACTGCAGAGAGGATTATTTTAGAACTAAAAGAAAAGGTTGAGGACTTTGACACTGTAAGTGTTACAGGTCTTGGAGCAGGTCTACAAAACGACAGCGCAGTAAACGATGCCTCTTTTGCTCTAGTTGCACTTGGCATAAATAAAGCAGAGGCATTAAGGCTTGTTAGAAAAGTGGCTTTACCAAATGATAGCGCAGAAGTTTTAATTGAAAAGGCATTAAAAAGTTTTAGTAGGTAGGTAACAAATGGAGTTTGACGAGGAAAGAATAATAACGAGCAATTTAAAGGAAGAAGACTACGAAGTAGAAAATAAATTGCGCCCAACCAATATGCAAGAATATGTAGGTCAACAAAAAATTAAAGACAATTTGGAAATTTACATTGAGGCCTGCAAAAATCGTGGCGAAGCACTAGACCACGTGCTTTTGTATGGTCCACCAGGGCTTGGCAAAACAACCCTAGCCCACATAATAGCCAACGAACTTGGCTGTCAAATTAAAATAACAAGTGGTCCAGCAATTGAAAGCGCTGCAGACTTAGCAGCAATTTTGACCAATTTAGGCGAAAGAGATGTACTTTTTATTGACGAAATACATAGACTTAATAGGGCGGTTGAAGAAATTTTATACCCAGCAATGGAAGACTATGCCCTAGACTTTATTGTAGGTAAAGGTCCAAGTGCTAGAAGCATGAGGTTAAAAATTCAACCATTTACATTAATTGGTGCAACTACAAAAGCAGGCAGGCTTACAAGTCCACTTCGCGACAGATTTGGCGTTATGGGTAGGCTTGAAAATTATGCAATAGACGAGTTAAAAACAATAGTAAAACGCTCCGCTAAAATTTTAAACATAAAATTAGAAGAAGACGCAGCGCAAGAAATTGCACTAAGAAGTAGGGGTACACCTCGTATTACTAACCGCTTTTTAAAAAGGGTTAGGGACTATGCCGAAGTTAAAGGCACAGGCGTAATAACTAAAGAAATTGCAGATAAAGCACTAAAAATGATGGAGGTTGACGAGTTAGGACTTGACTTTGTTGACAGAAAAATTTTAAATGCTATAATAGATAAGTTCAAAGGCGGACCTGTTGGGCTAGATACACTTGCTGCAACAACAAACGAAGACTCAGTAACTATTGAAGATGTTTATGAACCATATTTATTGCAAATTGGTTTTATTGCACGTACTTCAAGGGGAAGAATTGCCTTGCCAGACGCTTATAAACACCTAGGTAAAACAATAAGCGACCAACAAATTGAACAAATAAAAGAGTTAGAAACAGGAATTTTAGATGGACAGGACGATTAAAAAAAGTACCTATTATTACGATTTACCAGAAGAATTAATAGCACAAACACCAATAGAGCCAAGAGATCACTCTCGGCTTTTAGTGTATGATAAGAGTACTATGCAAATTGAACATAAGCACTTTTACGACATAATAGACTATTTAAACGCTGGCGATATTTTGGTTGTAAACAACACAAAGGTTTTACCTGCAAGGCTTTACGGCGAAAAGGAAAATACAGGTGCTAAAATAGAAATTTTACTGCTTAAAAAACTAAAATTAGACGAATGGGAAATATTAATTAAACCAGCAAAGCGCGTAAAAATAGGCACGATGGTGGTTTTTAGCCCTAAACTTACAGGAATAGTTAAAGAAAAGTTAGAAAATGGCAATGTAATTATGAATTTTGAAGTAAACGGCGTATTTGAAGCCGTTATTCACGAAATTGGAGTAATGCCACTTCCACACTATATTAAAAAAGAGTTAGAAAAGAAAAATGAAAACCGCTATCAAACAGTTTATGCTAAAACAGACGGCAGCAGTGCGGCACCAACGGCAGGTTTACACTTTACTAGTGAACTTTTAGAAAAAATAAAAAACAGGGGCATACAAATTGTTGAGGTTACATTAAATGTTGGCTTAGGCACTTTTAGACCAGTTAGTGAAGACAACATTTTAAAACACGAAATGCACACCGAATATTATGAAATAACAAAAGAAAGTGCAGAAATAATAAATAGAGCAAAGCGTGAAGGCAGGCGAGTAATAGCAGTAGGGACAACAAGCGTTAGAGTTTTGGAGAGCGCAAGCACAAATAGTGGTATAATTGAAGAGCATAGCGGAGACACAAACATTTTTATTTACCCGGGCTATAAATTTAAAATTGTTGACTGTCTAATAACAAACTTTCACTTGCCAGAAAGCACACTAATTATGTTAGTAAGTGCAATGTGTGGAATAGATGAGACACTAGCCTTATATAGAAAAGCAGTTGAGGAGCGTTACAGATTTTTTAGTTTTGGCGACGCAACATTTATAAAATAAAAAAAGTATTAATTTTTAACATATTATAAAGGAATTTTTATGGAAAAATTTAACTATGAAGTAATAAAAGTATGTAAGCAGTCTGGTGCTAGAATCGGCAAGTTTACAACCCCTCATGGAGTTATTGAAACCCCAGTTTTTATGCCAGTTGGAACGCAAGCAACTGTTAAAAGTTTGACGCCAGATGACCTTAAAAACTTGAATGCGCAAATAATACTTTCTAACACCTATCACCTATATTTAAGACCAACAGATACTTTAATAAAAAAGGCTGGTGGACTACATAAATTTATGAATTGGGACAGACCAATTTTAACAGACAGTGGCGGTTTTCAAGTTTTTAGTTTGAGTAAACTAAATAAAGTTACAGAAAACGGTGTTGAATTTAGAAGCCACCTAAATGGTTCTAAACACCTATTTACACCAGAGAAAGTAATTGAAATTGAAAACAATTTAGGGGCAGATATTATAATGCCACTAGACCAATGCACTGGTGCTGGCACAACAAAAGAAGAGGCAAAAGAAGCACTTGATAGAACAATTAATTGGCTAGATAGGTGCTATAAAGCGCATAAAAGGGACGACCAAGCGTTGTTTCCAATAGTTCAAGGTAACTTTTTTAGCGATTTAAGAAAAGAGAGTTTAGAAAAGACGCTTCCTTATGTTAAACACGGCATAGCAATAGGCGGTTTAAGCGTAGGAGAGCCTACCGAAGTTATGTACAAAATACTTGGCGAGTTAAAACCATTACTTCCACAAAATGTACCACATTATTTAATGGGCGTAGGAAGACCAGACAACCTAATTGAAGGGATAATTAGGGGTATTGATATGTTTGACTGCGTACTACCTACAAGAATTGCAAGAAACGGCACAGCCTTTACAAGCACAGGCAAAAAAGTAATAAGAAACGCAGAGTTTAAAGAGGACTTTACGCCGCTAGATAGCGAGTGCGACTGCTACACCTGCAAGAACTTTACAAAGGCATATTTAAGGCACCTAGTAAATACTAACGAAATTTTGGGCGCAAAACTTTTAAGCATACACAATTTAAGGTTTTTAACCAAATTAACGGAAGACATTAAAAAAGCAATTTGGGAAGACAGGTTACTAGATTTTAGAGACGAATTTTACAAAAAATATGGCAGTGTAGAGGACTAAAACAAATTAACGGCTATATTAAATTGCCTTAGGAGCAATTAAATGCTAAAATGTTACTATATTTAAAAAAACGAGGAGACTTTTATGGACGATTTTTTTAGTCAATATGGACCTTACATATTATTAGGCGTATTTTTAGTTTATCTAATAGTTTTCAACATTATTAGAAGCAATAAATATAAAAAACAAGAAAAAGAACTATTTTCATCAATTGAAAAAGGCGATTGCATAAAGACTTACAGTGGTTTTTATGGAACAGTTTTAAAAATTGAAGATATAGAGGCAACAGAAGACCGCGAAGCAGAAAAGGTTATAACCATTTCTCTTGATGAGGCATCTACAATGAAAATTGATGTTAGAGCGGTTTATCAAGTGCTAGGCAAAAGTAAGTCAAAAAACGCTAGATGTGCTGCAAAAAACGCAAAAACAGAGCAATAATAATTGTAAATTAACATTGATTACTTTTTTAAAAAGTAGCCAATGTTTTTTTGTGCTTTTTATGTAGTAAAATGTCAGTTTTTTTGAGCCTGTTTATAATAAAATTACTTAAAATAAATTGACTAACAATATTAATTACTATATAATGGCTTTTAGTTACTAAAGGGAGATTTTACCGTTATGAAGAAGAAAAAAGCAAAACGAAAAATTGTTTTGTTTGTAGTAATGTTGATAATAGGCATATGTTTAACGGTGTGCCAATTTAATATTCCATTTACAAATTACACCTATAATGGTTTTGCCAATTCTATAAAACTTGGTATTGACCTTAAAGGTGGTATTTTGGCTGTATACGATGTAAAGCCAACTGACGACAATACAGACCTTGATTCTAAAATTGATGCAACAATAGTTAGGCTTCAAGACCTAATTGCAGAAAAGGGCTATACAGAGGCTACAGTTATCAAACAAGAGAGTGCAAACGGAACACAAATAAGAGTTGAAGTTCCAGACGTTGATCAACCATCTGAAATTTTAGATTTAATTGGTCAACCTGCTAAACTAGAAATTAAAACAGTTAACGATGTAAATGCAGAAGCAGAACTTACTGGTGATAATATTAAGAGCGTTACTCCTACATATCAAAATAGCGAGTATGGTGTTTTAGTAGAGTTTGATAGCGAAGGCAGTCAAATATTCTTTAACCTAACTAGCGACCTATATGAGTCTGGCGAGCCACTTTATATGTTTATAGGCGGACAAGTTTTAAACTCAAACGGTATTACCGTTCAAGCAGTTATATCAGACGGTAAAACATTTATTTCAGGTGGTATGACTAGTTACGCTGAGGCAGAAGCATACGCAACAAAAATTTTGAGTGGTACTTTCTCGGTTGAACTTGAACTTTATCAAAACTCCGTAGTAAGTGCTACACTTGGTCAAGACGCCTTAACGCTTGGCATAATTGCTGGTGCTATTGGTGTAATTGCAGTGCTAATATTTATGTACTTTATGTACGGTACTTTTGGTTTAATCGCAGACTTAGCACTTATTAGTTATGCTATTATACTATTGTTCTTCTTACAAGCGATACCACTAGTTCAATTAACCTTAGCAGGTATTGCAGGTATTATTCTAAGTTTAGGTATGGCGGTAGACGCGAACGTAATTATATTTGAAAGAATTAAAGATGAATACAGGTCTGGTAAAAAGATTCCTGCAAGTGTTAAATCTGGCTTCCAAAAAGCTAGTTCAGCAATACTTGACGCAAACATTACTACCATAATTTCATCTATAGTTTTATATATCTTTGGTTCAGGTAACATTCAAGGCTTTGCAATTACCTTATTAATAGGTATTTTGGTATCTATGTTTACTGCACTAGTTGTTACCAAAAAATTAATAGATATATACCTACCTTTAAACAGCACGAGGGCAAAACCTTATAAACTAAAAAGGGGGGCAGGCGTAAATGAGCTTTAAACAAAAAATGAACTCCCTAAAAAAATATGATGTAGTTAAAAATAGTTATAAGTTTTTCATAGGTTCAGCAACAATAATTTTAATAGGTATAATAGTGTTTGTGCTATTTGGCTTTAATTTAGGTATGGACTTTACTGGTGGTACAGTTTTACAAATTAAAGTTGGCGCAGCCTTAGAGCAAGGTGACACCTATACAACCTATACAAATGAAATTGCTACAATACTTGAAGACAACGGCTTAACTTTAAGCCTTAAACAATTAGAGGGTGAGGGCGACAGCGCTTCAATTCTAGTAAGGTTCCAAGATATTAGCGGATATTCTGAAAGCCAAATGAGTGACCTAATTGATACAGTTACGGCACAAATTGAAGATACCTTAAACCCAGGAGATGTTAACCCAAGTTTCCAAATAGAACAAAGCCAAAGAATTGGACCTTCTGCAACGGCAAGTTTACTTCTTAATGCTTTCTTAGCAGTTTTAATTGCTACTATATTAATTTTAATTTACATAGCGTTTAGATTTGAACTACTTAGTGGTTTAGCGGCAATACTAGCCTTAATACACGACGTACTTGTAATGAGCAGTTTGGTTTTAATTTTCCAAATAGAAATTAATAGTGCCTTCATTGCAGCACTTATCACCATAATTGGTTACTCAATCAACGATACAATAGTCGTATTTGATAGGGTTCGTGAAAATAGGCGCAACGACGTGTACGAGCACGAAAATAACGCATTTATTGTCAATAAGTCAATACGTGAAACCTTTGTAAGAAGCGTTAACACCTCTTTGACAACCTTATTTACAATTACAGTGCTAGCAGTTATAAGTGTTTCAAGCATTAGAGAATTTGCAATTCCTATCATATTTGGTTTGATTGCTGGTACTTATTCATCAATATTTATCGCAACTCCAATTTGGGCGCTAGTCAACGACCACACAAGACCAAGAAACAGAAACGCAAAGACACTAGCAACAATAAAAGTAAAGGAAACTACCTCAAAAGAGGATAATAAAATAACAGTTTAATTTATATATAAGCTTCCGCTATTTCGGGGGCTTATATGTTTTAATAATAGGTATAATATGAAATTAGAGAGAAAGGAATATAAAAAAGAGGACGATAAAAAGGTAACCAAATTATCGGAACAGTTTAAAATAAGCCCACAAGTAATTAGGCTTATGCTTTCTCGCGGAGTGGATAGTGCGGACAAAATAACCAAATTTTTGAACCCAGATATCAACAATTTTTATGACCCATACCTATTTAAAAATATGCGCGAAGTTGTAGATAAAATAAACAGCGCAATAACAGACAATTTAAGCATTTTAATATATGGCGACTACGATGTAGACGGCATGAGTGCAACAAGCATTTTATACCTATATTTAAAGGAAAGAGGCGTAAAAGTAAACTACTTTTTACCTAACAGATATGTGGACGGTTACGGCGTAACTAAAGAGTCTTTAAACAAAATAAAAGAACAGTTTAACCCAAATTTAATAATTACAGTGGACTGTGGCATAACGGCGGTTGAAGAGGTAGAGCACGCAAAAAGTTTAGGCATAGACATAATAATAACAGACCACCACGAAGTGCCAGAAGTTACACCAAACTGCCTAATAATTAACCCTAAAATAAAGGGACAAGACTATCCATTTAATGAGTTATGTGGCGCTGGCGTCGCCTTAAAACTAGTGCAAGCGCTTGGCGGAATAAAGACCCTTGAAAAGTACCTAGACATAGCCACAATAGCGACAATAGCGGACATTGTGCCACTTTTAGACGAAAATAGGCTAATAATTCAACTCGGCTTAAAAAAGTTAAATAACAAAAATCACGAGGGCTTAAAACTACTATTTAAGGAGTTAAATATTAAAGAGCCCACAAGCACAGACATTGCCTTTAAAGTTGCACCAAAAATTAACGCCGCTGGCAGAATGGGGGACGCAACAGAGGGCTTAAAACTGTTTATTGAAGAGGACAAGAAAAAACTTTTAGGCACAATTCAAAACCTAAAAGACTTTAACTTAGAAAGGCAAGACCTTTGCCAAAAAGTCTACGATGACTGCCTACTTTTATTAAACAAAGTGAATATTACAAAAGAAAAAATAATAATACTTGATAGTAAAGAATGGGACGCAGGTCTACTTGGCATAACTGCCGCTAGAATAGCAGATGAGTTTAATAGGCCAACCATACTATTCTCACAAGTTGAGGACAAATTTAAAGGCTCTGCTAGAAGCATAGACGGCATTGATATTCACAAGGCAATATCTTGCGTTAAAACGCCAATAGAGGCGTTTGGCGGACATATTATGGCGGCAGGTCTTACAGTTGATAAAAAACACTTTGAAAGTTTTAAGACCGAACTTATAGGCTGTATGGAAAGCCATTTTAATGAAGAATTCTTTTACCCTAAAAAGAGTTATGACCTTGACTTAACGCCAGAGGCAATAGGCGTAAAACTGATAAACGAAATAAATTTATTAGAACCTTTTGGTCATAAAAATCCACTACCTATTTTTAATTTGAGTTTCAAAAATGCAAGCGTAGCACCTATGAAAAACTTTCCAGAGCACTTAACGATAAATTTTAACAACAAATTTAGTATGCTTGACTTTAACGCTAGCCAATATTTGCCTAATTTTAGTTACTACAAGAACAAAAATGCACTAGTGCAACTGCAATTAAACAACTTTATGGGTAAGGATAGCGTAAAGGGAATTGTAAAGGCGCTACTATTTAAAGATGTAAACCTTATGTCAACTAAAGAGTTAGTTTTAGGCTACTATTTAATGCAATTAAACTATAATACTACCGAAAATAACGCAAAAATTGACACTTACGACAGCAAAAACTTAACCGAAATGTTAAAATCAAATGTGGTAACCTCAAAACTTGGCACTTTGGTTGTATTTTCCAATATAGCAACCTTTAAAAACTACGAGACCGAATTAAAAGCTCTAAATTTTGAGGAATATTTGTTTGAAATAGACAGTAAACTTGGACTTAATGCCTACGTATTAGGGCTTAGCAATTTTAAGAACTTAAATAATTACAATAACATTATATTTGCAGATGCAGTTTTAAATGAGGCATATTTACAAAATTTGAGTTTAAATACAAATGCAAATATATATGTGCCAAACACAAAATATGAAAAAAATACAATAAAAGTAAGTAAAAAGCGCGAAATTTTTGGGTTATACTTCAACGCCTTTAAAAGCGCAACTAGACAAAAAGTAAAATTTAACAACATATATGAATATTATGACTATTTAAAAGATACCAATAGACAAATAAAAAACTTTAATTTTACACAATTTTTGGCTTGCCTAACGGTATTTAAAGAACTTACAATAATAGAAGAGGAGAACAGTTTATATAATTATTCTCTAAAACTAAACAAAAACATAAAATCAAGCCTTGAAAATTCGGAGTTTTACAATAAACTTAAAGAATTATAGACTTAAAAGGAGGTTTATGTGGAAACATTAATAGAGCGAGTAGAACAAAACTATAAAGCAGAAGAGGTTCAAAAGTTTAATAAAATAATTGAAGCCTTAAACCTCTTGAAGGAAAAAACTGAAAGCAAAAAGGCTTTTGCAACCGCTTTAAATAAAGGTAAAAGAATAGCGCAAATTTTGTTTGAAGTACAAATTGACTTTGACGCACTTTTAGCAAGTTTAGTTTTGGATTTAATGCGAAATAACCTAATTAAAAAAGACGACTTAGAGTTAAATAAGGCGGTTTACACACTTGTAGATGCCGTAATTAAAATTGAAAATACAATTTATAAAAACAATCAAGCAGACGTAGACAATTTAAGGGCTATGTTTGTTGCTATGAGTAAGGACATTAGGGTGCTTATTATTAAACTTGCCGACATATTGGATACAGCAAGAAACAGCGCTAGTTTTACTACCGAACATAAAGACTACTTGCACAAACAAATTAAAGAAATTTATGCTCCATTAGCCGCTAGGCTTGGTCTATCGTTCATTAAGAGCGAACTACAAGATGAAAATTTTAAGTATTTGCAACCAAAAGAATATAGCGACCTTGCAAAAGACCTTTTTATTCACGAAAAGACGAGAAAACTTGAAATTGCAAAGGTCATAAAAAAAATAAAGAGGCTTTTGATAACGCTAAAAATTGACGGCGAGGTTAAAGGCAGGGTTAAACACATATCAAGCGTATATAAAAAACTGCAAGATAGGGTAGACAGCCTAGACCAAATGTATGACCTTTCCGCAATAAGAATAATAGTAAAAGACGTAAATGCTTGTTACGCCGTTTTGGGTGCGGTTCACACCATGTATACCCCTATGGAAAACAAGTTTAAAGACTATATTGCAAAACCAAAGGAAAATGGCTACCAATCTTTGCACACAGTTGTTTACATAGACAATAAAGAACCATTAGAAGTGCAAATAAGAACAGAAGAAATGCATAACAACGCCGAATATGGTATTGCTGCGCACTGGCTATATAAAGAAAAAAGAGCAAAGGGAACAAACCTAGATCAAAAACTTACTTGGATAAGACAAATAATAGAAAATAAAGAGTCTTTGTCTGCCGATGAACTACTAGAAACACTAAAAAGTGATGTCTATTCGGAAGAAATTTTTGTGCAAACGCCAAAGGGCAACATAATATCTTTACCTCTTGGCTCTACACCTATTGATTTTGCGTATAACATTCATAGCGACATAGGCAACAAGTGTGTCGGCGCTAAAATAAACGGCAAAATGATGCCACTTAATACAACCTTAAATAACGGCGAAACGGTTGAAATTATAACATCATCATCTGCTAAAGGTCCTTCTCGCGACTGGCTAAAATTTGTTAAGAGTTCCTCTGCTAAAAATAAAATAGGCGCCTTCTTTAAAAAGGAAAGAAAAGAAGAAAACATTAAAAAGGGCAAACTCATTTTAGAACAACAAGCAAAAATTAAAAAACTTCCACTACATAAGTTACTAGAAGAAAAATACCTAAATGAACTATTTGAAAGATATTCATTAGCAAACCTAGACGATATGTATGCATCGCTTGGCTATGGCGGTGTAACTTCTGCACAAGTACTAAACAAGTTGCAAAGAAGTTATGAGGAACATAACGCCGCTCAAAAACTACAAGAAGTTGTAATTAGACCTCAAAGCGTGCTTGAAAAGGCAAAACAAGTCAAAAATGACGCAATAATCATAAAGGGCTTAGATAATGTACTAACAAAATTTGCAAAATGTTGTACTCCAATTCCAGGGGACGAAATTATTGCCTACATATCAAGGGGTAAGGGCGCCACAATCCACAGAAAAAACTGTAAAACGCTACATCACACCGAGAGTGAGCGTCTAGTTGAGGCAGAATGGGGCAATGTTCAAGATACTGTTTACATTGCGGAATTTAACATTGTTGCTAAAAACATTATTGGTATTTTAGCAAATATAACCAATAAAATTGCAGAACTTAAAATAAATATAGTTTCAATATCTGCAAACCAAATAGGAGACGATAAAATACTAATAAATGTGTTAGTAACAATAACCCAAAAAGACCAATTATCGTCGCTTATGACTAAACTTAATTCGCTAAGTAACGTATATGAAGTTTATAGGGCAAATGACAATTAAGAGGTAAAATGAAAATAGTTTCAAATACACCTGAATATGAAAAAGACTTGCTAGAATTAGCAAGGCTTTTTTACCCAATAAACTCGGAAAGTTATGAGGATGTATCTATAAATCACACCTATGAAAAACTAAACGATAGTACTATGCAAAATAGTTTTGAAATAACCACCCCTGAGGGTGCATTTGACTACAAAAAGACCAGTAATACGGCAGAAAATAGTATAAATTTTAGAAAAACCATTCAAATTGCGCTATATGAAGCACTAAAAGACCATTTAAAAGTAGATATGCCTTGGGGAGCATTAATAGGCATAAGACCAGTTAAAATGGCGAGAGATTTAGTGCAAAATGGGCTAAGTATGGTCTCATTAAAAAACCACCTAAAAAACAATTATTATGTCAGCGATGAAAAGGCAGATTTATTAATAGAGATAATTGAGAATCAGGGCAAGTTAGAGCAAAACGACAAACTTATAGATATTTACATAAATATACCCTTTTGCGTAACTAGGTGTAACTATTGCAGTTTCATATCTGCTGAAATAGGCAAGTGCAAAAGCCTAATAGAGCCCTACATTGACGCTCTAATAGACGAAATTAAAGACACTAGAGAAATAATAGGAAAGCGCAGTTACGTAGTAAAAACAATATATATAGGCGGTGGAACGCCTACATCGTTTAGCGCAGAACAATTAGAACGCATTTTAAAAGAGTTACAATTTGGGGTTAAAGAGTTTACTGTTGAGGCTGGAAGACCAGACACAATAACAAAAGAAAAATTAGATGTATTTAAAAAATACGGCGTGACAAGAATAAGTATAAACCCACAAAGTTTTAACGAAAAAGTTTTAGAAAAAGCAAACCGAAACTACACAATAAAAGAGTTTTTAGATGTCTATAAACTCGCACTAAACTATAACTTTATAATAAATATGGACCTAATTTTAGGCTTAGACGGAGAAACGCTAAAAAGTTTTAAGAGTGGCGTTGAAACGCTTTTAGAACTAGCACCTGAAAACATAACACTTCATACCTTGGCGCTAAAGCGTTCAAGCACATTAAACAAGGATAAAGTAAACATTTTTAAACCCTCAAAAGTAAAAAATATGCTTGAATACGGCTACAAAAGACTAAAAGAAAGTGGCTATAAACCATATTATTTATATAGGCAAAAAAATATGGTAGAGAACCTTGAAAATGTAGGGTTTAGTTACGGCAAAATCAACTGTATTTTCAACATAGATTCAATTGAAGAAAATACTAACATAATATCTTGTGGTGCTGGTGGAGTGAGTAAAAGAGTCTTCCTAATTGAAAATAGGCATGAACTTTTACCAAACGCAAAAGGCATTAAAGAATATATAGAAAGAATAGACGAAATTAAGAAAAAGAAAGCAAAGTTATTCTAGTAAAAAAACAAAAAATGGTTTACAAATTTTTTTGGGTATGCTAATATAAAGAGGACTTATTGCAAGGGGACAGGTTTACTCCAACCATCTACTTTGTTTTAAGCGCATAAAATGTTAAACGGAGGATAAATAATGGAAAACATTAACAAAGACGAAATCGTTAAGTCTTATGCTCGTAAAGAGGGCGACACTGGTTCACCAGAAGTTCAAATTGCACTATTAACTGCAAGAATTAACCACTTGACAGAGCACTTAAAGGCAAACGACAAAGACAACCATTCTAGACGTGGTCTATTAAAAATGGTTGGAAGACGTAAAGGTTTACTAAGATATTTAGAGAAAACTGATATTGAAAAATACAGAGAAATCAAAAAATCATTAGGTATTCGTTAGTCTTATCATCGGGCGGGAGATGAAAGTTTCCGCCCTTTTTATTATAGAAATAATAAAAGAATGGGAGAAAATAGGAGAGAGGAGAGAAAAAATGAATTTAGGACAAACATTTGAAACCAAAATCGGTGGCAGAGTAGTAGAGGTTGAAACAGGCAAGTATTTAATGCAAACAAACGGCGCTTGCTTTGTAAAGTGCGAAGGCACAGTAGTTATGGTAAATGCCACAATGTCAAAAACACCAAGAGATGGAATTGACTTTTTTCCACTAAACGTAGATTACGAGGAAAAAATGTATTCTATAGGAAAAATACCTGGTGGCTTTAAAAAGCGTGAAGGAAGAGCGGCAGACAAAGCAATTTTAACTTCAAGACTTATTGATAGACCACTTAGACCATTGTTTCCAAAAGGGTTCTTTAACGATGTTACAGTCGTTGCAACAGTGCTTTCTGTAAATCCAGAAGTAGCACCAGAACCACTTGCTATGCTAGGCTCATCAGTAGCACTAAGCATATCAGATATTCCGTTTGAAGGACCAACAGGCAGTGTCGTTGTTGGCTATGTAGACGGAAAATACATAATTAACCCAACACCAGCAGAAAACGAAAAGAGTTTAATTGATGTAACAGTTTCTGGTACAAAAGACGCCATTTTAATGGTTGAAGCTGGAAGCAAAATGGTAAGTGAAAAAGAAATGCTAGGCGCTATTTTATTTGCTCACAAGACAATAAAAGAGCAAATTAAGTTCCAAGAAAAAATTGTTAAAGAAATTGGAAAAGCAAAGAGCACAGAAATTGAGTATTACCACATACCAGAAGATGTAGAAAAACTTGTAAGAGCTTATGCTACTGACAAACTTAAAAAAGCACTAGATACCTTTGATAGAATTGAAAGAGAAACAAATGAAGAAGTTTTAACAAAAGAAATTATGGAACACTTCAAAGATGCTTTTGATAATCACAAACTTCATATTACAAACATTTTATACAATATGAAAAAGGAAATAATTAGAGAGCGTATTTTGACTACTGGCATTAGACCAGATGGTAGAGTACTAACTCAAGTTAGACCTATTTGGTGTGAAGTTGGAATACTACCAAGAGTACACGGTACAGGCGTATTTACAAGAGGTTTAACACAAGCAATGACTACTTTAACACTTGGTCCAATAAGTGACGCTCAAATGTTAGAAGGTCTTGACGATGAAGAAGAAAAACGCTACATGCACCACTATAACTTCCCAGGTTACAGTGTAGGCGAGGCTAAACCAAGTAAGGGTCCAGGCAGAAGAGAAATCGGTCACGGAGCACTTGCAGAGCGCGCTTTACTTCCAGTTTTACCAAGCGAAGAAGAATTCCCTTACGCAATAAGAACAGTTTCTGAAATTTTAAGTTCAAATGGTTCTACATCACAAGCATCTGTTTGTGGTAGCACGCTAGCACTTATGGACGGAGGCGTTCCTATTAAGGCACCAGTTGCAGGTATTGCTATGGGCTTAATACAAGACAAAAAGTCTAAAAAAGTTGCTGTTTTAACAGACATTCAAGGACTTGAAGACTTCCTTGGAGATATGGACTTTAAAGTTGCAGGTACAAAAGACGGCATAACAGCCATTCAAATGGATATTAAAATAAAGGGAATTGACGAAAAAATATTGACCGAAGCCCTAGAACAAGCAAGGGTTGGAAGGTTATTCATTCTTGGTAAAATGCTAGAAGTACTACCTGAACCAAGAAAAGAGTTGAGCCCTTATGCTCCAAAAATTACGAGTTTTAACATCAATCCAGAAAAAATTAGAGACGTTATAGGCTCAGGCGGAAAAGTAATAAATGAAATTATTGCTAAAACAGGCGTTAAAATTGACATTTCTGACGACGGCGTAGTATCAATTGCTACTCATGACCAAGCGATGAGCGATATGGCAAAAGCAATTATTCTATCAATCGCTGAAGACCCTAAACCAGGTATGAAATATATGGGCGAAGTTGTTAGAATTATGGATTTTGGTGCATTTGTTAACATTGCTCCAGGTAAAGACGGTATGGTTCACATATCTAAACTATCTGACAAGCACGTTGATAAAGTTACAGACGTAGTAAACTTAAAAGACAAAGTTGAAGTTGAAGTAATTAAAATTGACGACAAGGGAAGAGTTGATCTTAAACTTGTAAAAAAACTTTAATCAAATAACTAATAAAAAAGCCTAGAAATGGGCTTTTTTTGTGCTATAATATAATAAAAAATTATATAGGATATGTATCAATAGACTTAGCAACATCTCCTAAAAATGTTGTTGAAGCAACTAAAAAAGTTGCAGAAGGAATAAAGGAACTGCTAAATAGGGGTATAACAGAAGAGGAAATAAAGAGGGCAAAGAGAAAATTTTTAAATGCAAATAAATTTTCACTTGAAAACACCTCAGATGTAGCACTAGACAATAGTTACGGAATAATATACTATAACACAATAAGAACCTTAAAAGAATATGAGGAATCAATAGAATCTATAACAGTAGAAGAAGTAAACCGCGTTTTAAAAAAGGTTTTTGAAGAAACACCAGTAAACATAAATTTAGTTGGAAATGAAGAAAAAGAAGATTTACTTAAAATTTATAGAGATGCAAGAGCACAAAATGAATAAAATAAAAAGCCTTAGCAATAAGGCTTTTTTAATGAAAAAATATGTTTTAAAAGTTGTGTAATTTTGGTTTGTTTAAATGCCTTATTGTTGTATAATTCAAATATCAAAAACAACAATTAAGGAGAAACAACAAATGCAAAAAGTAAAAACTTACCCTAGCGGAATGCAACTCGTAGTAGAGACAATGCCAAATTATGAATCCGTTAGTTTTAATATGTTCGTAAACACAGGTAGTATGAACGAAGACGACAAAAATAGAGGCATAAGCCATCTAATAGAGCACATGAATTTTAAGGGCACAAAAAAGCGCTCGGCACTAGACATAGTAATAAGGCTAGACGCAATAGGGGCTGCCGTAAATGCATACACCAGTAAAACAGAGACTGTTTACTATACAAAAAGCACCGCAGAGGGCTTAAATGAGTGCGTAGATATTTTAAGCGATATGTACTTTAACTCGGTGTTTGATAAAAAAGAACTAGCACGCGAGAAAAAAGTAGTAGTTGAAGAAATATCAATGTACAACGATAACCCACAAGCAGTGGCTGACGAACTTGCAAGTTCAGTGTTTTATAAAGGTACAGCAATGGAGCACGATGTTGCTGGAAGTAAAACAAGCGTTAGAAACATAACAAGAGAGCAAATTTTAGACTATAAAAACAGATTTTATTTACCAAGCAACTTAATACTATCCTTTGCTGGCAATGTAACATTTGAAGAGGCAGAAAACTTGGCTCAAAACTTCTTTGAAGCAAACTTTAAATCAAAAAGTAAACCTATTTTAGTAAAGACGCCAGAGGTTTTAACTGTTCCACAAACAAAATATGTTAAAAAGTTTAAAGATAACGAACAAGCACAAATAGTAATAAGTTATCCTAGCCTAAATATCCACGATAAAGACTACTACGAACTAACCATATTCAATGTAATTTGGGGCAGAGGTATGAGTAGCAGGCTATTCCAAACAATTAGGGAAAAACTTGGGCTAGTATATTCAATTTTTAGTGAGGTAGAACAATCTAATTTGGGCGGAAGTATCAATATTTATTTAGGTACAACTTTTAAAAACTCTACACTAGCGGTTAAAACACTTGGCAATTCAATAAGAGAAATTGCAGAAAATGGCGTAACCGCAGAAGAATTAAGAGACGCTAAAACTCAAGTAATCAACACTTTTAAATTAAACTATGAAGACACTGCAAGAACTTCACTATTTAATGCAAAACACTTGGCAGTCTATGGTACACTCATAACAAAAGAAGAGGTAATCAAAAAAATTGAGGAACTAACATTAGCAAGAACAAATGCCGTTGCAAACAAAATTTATAGTTCTCAAAACTTTGTAATCGCCTCCGTTGGTAAAGATATGAAAACGGATTTACTTAAAGTTTTTAAAAACAATTAATAAAAATTAAAAAGCAAAATAATCTTTTGCTTTTTTTATAACATTTTTTTAAAGCAATTTTAATTGAAAGTTTAACTCCGTCTATGATATAATGAAGGCGTGATATTACACAAGCAAAGGAGTTATATTTTGGCAGTTTATACAAATATTAATCGCAATCGCAAAAAACAAACCAATGCGCCAATAAATAGTTTTCCACTTCGCAAACTAGGCTATGTAATGATGGGTGTTGCCATTATTGCTTATATCGCTTTATTTACTAACTTTTTAGGCTTTTTGCGCTACTTTTTAATGGGCACTTTTGGCGTCTTTTCTTATGCCATATTTTCAGGTCTATTCGTAGTGTCTCGTGCCTTTATTTTAGGCAAAACTTACTCTTTTGATAAAAAGGTTTTAACATACTTCGGCGTTGCCTTAGTATGTATTTTAGCAGTATTACAATTAGCGTTTTTAGGTGCAGGCACTGCAACTAGTTTTGGAGAGTATTTAAGCGATGTTTATCATTTACAAACCTCTGTTGGAGGCGTAATAATTGCACTAATAACTTATCCTTTACTTGCACTATTAAATAGTGTGGGCGTTTATGTGCTATTTATAATAATTATGGGCATAATGACCGCTCTATTAATCGACTATTTTATAGCACATAAAACCTTTAGAAACGTATCATTTAAAGGTCTAACCAATTATAACGAGTTGAAAACCAATAAAGAAGAGGGCTTTGAACTTGTAACCTCTCGCGAAAGAGAACGACTAAAAAACAATAAGCCAATTAACATAAATTTAAGTTCAAATCCTACAAAAGAGCCATCTTTAAAGATGTATGAAAACGAGTTTGACGCAAATAGCGCTAAAACTGCCGAACAAGGTTATTTTAATGACGCTCAAATTAAGCCTATGTTTTCAGCCCCTCAATCAAAAGCAACAACTCAAACAAGTGGAGGCATTAAACCACCAAAAATAGTGCACTCTGACTATACAAACATTGCAATAAATAATAATACTAAAAAAGAACCAGTTCAAGACGACAAGTACAAAAGAAACTTGGAGTTTTTGCGTGCAACAATACCTGCAAGTGCTAGAACAACTAACAATATTAAAGGCGTTGGCACAGAAAACCCTAATTCACAATATTCAACCAACTATTTAAACACCAAAATTAGCGAAAGAATGAAAAAAGAAGTTTTACCAGATGTAGATGCAAAATTTGAAGAAGAATTAAAGCAAATAACAAAGGTAACCGCTCCTAGTGATTTCAATTTTGGCAACAATATAGTCAATAATGAACCAAAACCACAACTTTTTGAAGAAAAACCACCTATTATTGAACCAAAACCAATAGTAAGGGAAGAAAAGGCACCAAAAAACCTTATTTCAAACTTTAAACAAATGCAGTTAGAAGAAACGGAAGTAAAAGAGGTTGTCCCTTCAAAAGCCTCTCGTTTAAAAAGACCGAGTAGATACATTAGACCACCTATGGACCTACTTTCTACAATATCTACTGACCTAGAGGACTATGATGACGAATACCTTGAAAAATCAAAACTGCTTGAAAGAGTTTTAGATGACTTTAGGGTACCTGCAAAGGTAATTGCTGTAACAAAAGGTCCAGCAGTAACTAGGTACGAACTTCAAATGCCAGCAGGTATTTCAGTTAAAAAGATATTGCAACACGCAGAAGATATAGCGATGACACTTGAAAGTAACGGCGCTGTTAGAATTGAGGCGCCAATACCTGGTAAAAATGCGGTAGGCGTTGAGGTTCCAAACAAAAAAATTGCAACAATAGGCTTAAAAGATGTAATAAATACCAGAGATTTTGCAAAGAGCAAGTCTCACCTTACTTTTGGACTTGGTAAAGACATATCAGGTACAGTTCAAATTTGTGACCTGTCACGTATGCCACATTTACTAGTTGCAGGTGCAACAGGAAGCGGTAAAAGCGTTTGTCTTAACTCTTTAATTGTAAGTTTACTCTATAAGTCTTCACCAGAAGATTTAAGACTTATATTGATTGACCCTAAGCGCGTAGAATTCTATGTATATAACGGTTTACCACACTTAATGTTACCAAATGTAATAACAGAGACAGACAAAGCTCTAAACGCCTTTAACTATGCCATTGAGGAAATGGAGCGCAGATTCTCACTTTTCCAAAGGGAAAAAGTTAAAAACTTAGCAGAATATAATAATCAACCAGAGGTTTTAAGTGGCGAAAAGCCAAAAATACCTATGCTTGTAATAATAGTTGACGAATTGGCCGATTTAATTATGACGGCAAAACGCGATGTTGAGGACAAAATAATGCGTCTAGCGCAAAAGGCTAGGGCGGCAGGTATTCACTTAGTATTAGCGACTCAAAGACCAAGCGTTGACGTAATAACAGGTACAATTAAAGCAAACTTACCAAGCCGTATTGCGTTTGGCGTAACCAGTATTGCAGACAGTAAAACTGTGCTAGACGGCGGTGGGGCAGAAAAACTGCTAGGCAAGGGCGATATGTTATTTGCACCTATTGATTACCCAGAGCCAAGGCGTATTCAAGGCGCTTTTGTATCAAATGAAGAGGTAAAAGCAATAGTAGACTTCATAAAAAACAATAATGACTCATACTTTGACGAAAAAGCAGAAGAATTAATAAATAAAAAGCAAAATAGTGGTACGAGTATGACTTCTAGTGACAGTTCAGAAGACGGCTTTGACGAAATGATGCCACAAGCACTAAGACTTGTAATAGAAACAGGGCAAGCAAGCATAAGTATGTTGCAAAGACGTTTTGCAATAGGCTATGCTAGGGCGGCAAGAATAATAGATCAAATGGAACTTGCAAAGTTTATATCTCCATCTGACGGCTCTAAGGCGCGCAATGTATACATAACAATGCGTGAATACAAGGAAATGTACGGCGAAGATTAAAAAAGGAATTAATAAATGACAAAAAAAGAATTACAACAAAAACAAATAGGTGTAATAAGTCTTGGGTGCGATAAAAACAGGGTAGACACCGAGCATGTTTTAGGCTTACTTACGCAATATGGTTTTAAAATAACGAACAATATTGAAGAGGCAAACATAATAATCATAAATACTTGCAGTTTTATTCTAGATGCTCGTACTGAAAGTATGGAGGCAATTTTAGAAAGCATAAACTACAAAACCTCAAAATGCGAAAAAGTAATAGTTATGGGCTGTTTAACACAAATGGGCATATCTGAAATTAAAGCCGATTTTCCAGAGATTGACGCCTTTGTTAAGTTAAAAGAGAACAAAGACATAGTAGACATAATTGAGGGCTTATATGGGCTAAATACGGGCTTTAAACCGCTAAATTTGCCACCGAATAGAATTGTTTCTACTCCAAAACACTACGCTTACCTAAAAATAGCAGATGGTTGTAATAATGCGTGCGCCTATTGCACTATTCCAGCAATAAGGGGCAGGTTTAAGTCTGAACCTATTGAAGTTTTAGTAGAAGAGGCAAAAGCGTTAGTGGCAAAAGGTGTTAAGGAACTAATTTTAGTGGCACAAGACACGACAAGATATGGACTAGACCTATATAAAAAGCCTAAACTAGTTGAATTAATTAAAGAACTATCAAAAATAGACGGCCTAAAATGGATAAGACTTCACTATTGTTACCCAGAAATGGTAAGTGACGAATTGATTGATGAAGTGGCAAACAACAAAAAAGTATGCAAATACATTGACATTCCGCTTCAACACATAAGCGATAAAGTGCTAAAAGCTATGAATAGGCGTAGTTCTAAAGAAAGCATAGAAACGTTAATAAACAAAATAAGGTCCAAAAATAAAGACATAACAATACGCTCAACTTTCATAGTGGGTTTTCCTGGTGAAACAAGAAAAGACTATAAACAACTTTACAATTTTTTAAATGACTATAAATTAAACTATGTTGGCTTTTTTCCATATTCAAGAGAGCCAAAAACGGCCGCATATAATATGAAAAAACAAGTGCCTACTTTTATTAAAATGCACAGACTAAACAAACTACAAAAATTGCAAGAAAGTGTGTTATTACAGCACAATGAGGCACAAATAGGTAAGGAATGCATAGTACTATGCAACGACTATTTAAGCGAGCAAAATTACTATGTTGGACGCAGTGAACATACCTCGGCAGAAGTTGATACATTAATTTTATTTAAAAGTTCAAAACCTTTAAAAATTGGCGAATTTTATACAGTAAAAATAACTAATTTAATGGGTTACGACCTAGAAGGAGAAGTGCTATGAATCTACCAAACAAATTAACAATCTCAAGAATTATTTTAATTCCTATTTTAATGGCAGTTTATTTAATAGACGCCATACCATTTAACGCACTTATTGCTTGTTTTATATTCATTGTTGCCATAATTACCGACCATTTAGACGGACATATCGCTAGAAAACGCAATATGGTAACCGATTTTGGCAAGTTTTTAGACCCAATAGCAGACAAATTGGTGGTAACAGCAGGTTTACTTATGTTAGTTGCCGATGGAACAGTGCCAGCACCTTATGGTGTAATTGGTTTATTTATCATACTTGGACGCGACTTTATTGTTGGCGTTTTAAGGCAAATTGCAGTAACAAAGGGCATCGTAATAGCAGCGGACAAACTAGGCAAACTAAAAACATTAACTCAAGACATTGCGATAATACTTCTATTTATTGTAAGTTTTGACAATAGCCTTGGCATGCTTACATTTTGGGGCTCAGATATAATTGCAATACTTGCATTTATAACCTTTGGGGTTTCAGTATTGTTAACAATTATCTCTGGAACAAATTACGTAGTAAAAAATAAAGAGGTCTTTAAATAAGGGGTCAGTATGAAAGCATTAATTTTGACGATTAATGATAACATTTTAAGCGGACTGCAAGAAAACACTTGTGGTAACTTTTTGTCTGACAAACTTTTTAATAAAGGCATAGATTTTTCTGGCAACTATGTAATAGATAGCAGTAAAACGAGCATATTAAACGCTTTAAACAGCGTAAGTGACGAAACCAACACAATAATAATTTTAGGCGAAAATAACCTGTCCTTAAATAAGGAAATAAAAGAAAATATTTGTGAATATTTAAAAGATGAACTTGTAGTAAATGAATATGCCGAAAGCGCAATAAATCTATACTACAAAAATAGCAATATACCGTCAGAAAAGGCCAGTAATAGCGAGGCACTACTGCCAAGGGAAAGCAAGTTGATTGAAAACACCTTGTCGGTTTATCAGGGCTTTGTGACCTTTAAAAACGGTAAGCACCTAATATTTTTGCCAAGCGATTTAAACGCCCTTCAAAACCTATATGAAACTTGGTTTGTGGACTATATTGAGGCACAATTTCCTAAACTTAATTTGTCTACAACTCTTAAAACTTTTGGGCTTAAAAAGAGTGAGGCATTAGTAATTTTAGCGGACTTATTAAAAAATAAGAATTTAATAAAAATACTCATTTATCCAAATGAGTTAGAACTTACAATTTTAATAAAATACTCTGTTTTAACTCCAAAAGAGGACATTAACGCATTCCTTCAAAATGTAATAGAGCGCTTAAAAAACTTTATATATGCTACATCAAACTTAAACATTTATGAGGTCGCATTCAACCTATTAAAAATAAACGGCATAAAACTGGCAGTGGCAGAGAGCATAACAGGTGGCAACATAGTATCTAATTTAATAAAAAACAATGTTGGAATAAGCGAATATGTAGTTGAAGGCATAACTTGTTATTCTAACGAGTCTAAAATTAATAGGCTTAATGTTGATCACAACACTTTATCAACATATTCTGCGGTTAGTGTAGAGACGGCATACGAAATGGCAGCAGGGCTTTTAGAGACGACTAAAAACGCAAACTTCGTGCTTGCAACAACTGGCTATGCTAGCGGAGAGGGCGAAAACACAGGGCTTGTATTTGTTGCACTTGGAAATTATGACGGCATACATGTATACAAAAATAAGTTCACAGGAACAAGGGAGTCCATAATAGAAATGGCTACAAAAACGGCATTATTCTACTTAATAAAAAAATTAAAATAAAATGTTAAAATATAGAACAAATGTTTGACAAATAATATTTATAATGTTAAAATAAATTAACAAAATCAAAGAGGTAATAAAAAGTGATAGAAAATAAGAGTAAAGTTTTAGAACAAGCCATAGCAAAAATTGAAAAACAATTTGGCAAAGGTTCCATTATGAAGCTTGGCGAAGAAGCAAGACAAGACATTGATGTAATTTCAACAGGTTGTTTAACGCTTGACAGCGCACTAGGCATAGGCGGTATTCCAAGGGGCAGAGTAACAGAAATTTATGGACCAGAAAGTTCTGGCAAAACAACTGTTGCACTTCACATAGTTGCAGAGGCACAAAAACTTGGCGGCACTGCAGCGTTTATAGACGCAGAGCACGCACTAGACCCAAATTACGCCGAAAAACTTGGCGTAAATGTTGAAGAGTTATACATATCTCAACCAGACACTGGCGAGCAAGCACTAGAAATTTGCGAAACTTTAGTTGCAAGTGGTGCCATTGATGTAGTTGTAATAGACTCAGTTGCAGCACTAACTCCAAAGGCAGAAATTGACGGCGAAATGGGCGACAGTTTTATAGGTCTTCAAGCAAGACTTATGAGCCAAGCACTAAGAAAACTTACTGCAGTAGTCAATAAGACAAACACAAGCGTAATCTTTATAAACCAATTACGTGAAAAAGTTGGTGTAATGTTTGGTTCACCAGAGACCACACCAGGCGGAAAGGCATTAAAATTTTATTCAAGCATAAGGCTAGACGTTAGAAGAATAGCAACTCTAAAAGAGGGTGAAAATTCTACTGGTAATAGGGTAAGAGTTAAAGTTGTTAAAAACAAACTTGCAGCGCCCTTCAAAGAGGCAGAATTTGATATTATGTTTGGAGAGGGTATATCAAAAGAGGGCGACCTAATAGACCTAGCAACAAACTATGGCATAATTGAAAAGAGCGGTTCTTGGTTTAGTTATGAGGGAGACAAAATAGGTCAAGGCAAAGAGAATGTTAAAAAACTATTAAAAGACACGCCTGAACTATTTGAAGAGATTAAAGAAAAAGTTAAAGCACAAATGACTGAAAGCAAATAATTACAATAGTAATAAGAAGGCATTAAAAAATTTAATGCCTTTTTAATTTGTGGTTATTTTGCGCTAATAAGTTGTAAAAATGGCAAAATAAATATATAATGTCACTATGGAGAAAAATACTTTGAAAAAACATTATAAAATAGTAACTTATGGCTGCCAAATGAACGTGCACGAGTCAGAAAAACTTGCTGGCATGCTAGAAAGTTTAGAATATGAAAATACTGAAGATAACGAACAAGCAGACATAATTGTCTTTAACACCTGCACCATAAGAGAGGGCGCGGTAGATAGGGCATTTGGCAACATTGGCGCTCTAAAAAAGTTAAAGGCAAAAAAGAAAGATTTAATAATAGCCGTTGGTGGCTGTATGACTCAAAACAAAATAGATGCCGATAGGCTTAAACACACTTTCCCATTTGTAGACATTATTTTTGGCACACACAACCTACACAAATTTAAACAATACGTAATAGATTTTGAATTAAATAAAGAGCGTATTTTAACCATTTGGGACGACGAGGGCATAGTTCCTCCAATGACAGAAATTGACAGGACTAGTGGACTAAACGCTTGGGTAAACATAAGTTTTGGTTGCAACAACTACTGTTCTTACTGCATAGTGCCTTATGTTAGAGGTAGAGAACGCAGTAGGCAAATGGACGAAATAGTTGCAGAGTGTAAAGCACTAATAAAAGATGGCTACAAAATAATTACACTGCTTGGTCAAAATGTAAACTCTTATGGCAATGACATTGAAGATAGTTCAGTAACATTTGCAAATTTGTTAAAGCAAATTTCATCTCTTGAAGGAGATTTTAGATTAACCTTTATGACCTCACACCCTAAAGACCTAAAAGACGAGGTTATTGATGTTATTGCTTCGTCACCTAAAATAATAAAAGCGGTGCATTTGCCTGTTCAATCTGGTAGTAACACTATTTTAAAGGCAATGAATCGTCGCTATACCGTGGAACACTATTTAACAATAATTGACAAGTTAAGAAGGGCGATTCCAGATATAGCGCTTAGTTCAGACTTTATAGTGGGTTTTCCAGGAGAAACTGAGGAAGACTTTGAAGCGACTAAAAACTTAGTAAAAACGGTTGGTTATGACTTCATTTTTGCCTATATTTACTCTAAGCGCACAGGAACAAGCGCAAGTACTATGCAAAATCAAGTGCCTTACTCTATAAAAAATAGGCGAGTAAATGAACTATTAAAATTGCAAAAAGAAATTAGCGCTGAAACACTAAAAAAATTTATAGGTAAAGAGTACGAAATACTTATTGACGAACAAAAAAACAATAAGTTTTATGGTAGAATACCAAGTGGACGACTTGTAGAACTTGACGAGAATAACCTAAAAGTAGGAACATTTAAAACAATAAAAATATTAGACATAAATTCTAAAAAAATAACAGGAAAAACATTAAATTAGGAGTAAAAAAATGGCACTTTCACCAATGATGATGCATTATTTAAGCACAAAAGAAAACTATAAAGACGCTATTTTGTTTTATAGACTTGGCGACTTTTATGAAATGTTTTTTGAAGACGCAATAACTGTAAGTAAAGCACTGGACCTTACTTTAACAAGCAAAGCCTGTGGACTTGACGAAAAAGCCCCAATGTGCGGAGTGCCAGCAAAAAGCGTTGATTTTTACATAGCAAAACTTATTGAACTCGGCTTTAAAGTTGCCATTTGCGAGCAATTAACAGAGCCAACAAAAGGTCAAATGGTTGAGCGCGATGTAATAAGAGTGGTTACACCAGGCACAATAATGGAAGAAAGCATTTTAGACGATAAAAAGAACAATTATATAGCGAGCGTTTATAAAAATAAAACGGCGATAGGTCTAAGTTATGCCGACATAACGACAGGCGAGTTCTACACTATAGAATTTGACAATATAGATAGTTTAAAACTATTAAATGATATGCTAGTTATGATTAAACCATCAGAAATAATAAGCAACGACGAAATGTTTTTAGATAGTTATAATCTGGACGGCTATAAACTTGGTGTTTTGCCAAAGTTTTTTGCATATTCAAATTCGGCTTATGATAAATTTAGGGCAAGCAAAAATTTAAAAGACCAATTTAATGTTAGTTCGCTACAAATTTTTGACTTAGAGGACAAAAAGTTTGCAATTATTTCCGCTGGCGCTTTAATTGAATATTTAAACGAGACTCAAAAGCGCAGTTTGTCTCACATAAACAAAATTGAACTTTTAAGAGACAATTACTATATGTACCTAGACGTAAATACAAGAAAAAACTTAGAGATAACAGAGACAATAAGGGACAGAAAAAAACGTGGAAGTCTCCTTTGGCTACTAGATAACACAAACACGAGCATGGGTGCTAGGACGCTAAGGAACTGGGTAGATCAACCACTTCAAAATGAAAACGAAATTAATTTAAGACTAAATGGTGTGGAGGAACTTCACTCATCCTTAATAAAAAGGGAAAGCATAGCAAAAGAACTAGCCAAAATAAACGACATTGAAAGGTTAGCAGGCAAAATATCTTACGGCTCAATAAACCCAAGGGATTGCCTTGGTCTATTAAACTCTTTAAAAGAGTTGCCAACTTTAAAACACACATTTAAAAATAGTGAAAGCGAGATTTTAAATAATATCTATAATAAAATAGATAATTTTTCTTCCACTGTCGTTTTGTTAGAAAACGCTATTGACGAAGATGCACCAAGTATGACAAAAGACGGTGGCTACATTAAAAAAGGCTATAACGCCGAACTTGACGAACTAAAAAGTGCAGGTGTAGAGGGCAAAAATTGGATAGCAAAATTAGAAGCAGAAGAAAAAGAACAAACAGGCATAAAAAACCTAAAAATTGGCTTTAATAGGGTATTCGGTTACTATTTAGAGGTAACAAACTCTCAAAAAGATATGGTTCCATTTAGGTATCAACGCAAACAAACACTAACAGGTGGAGAGCGCTACATAACTGAGGAATTAAAAAACTTAGAGGACAAAATTTTAGGCAGTGAGGAAAAAGCTCTAAAACTTGAACTTGAAATATTTAATGAGATAAAGGCAGAACTTTTAAAAAGTGTGTCTGCACTGCAAAACACCGCAAAACAAATAGCAAAACTGGACGTTTTAACTTCACTAGCGACCGTCGCTGCAAATAACAATTACTGTAAACCAGAGGTTTCAAGCAAAATAAACAGCATAGAAATTGTTGACGGCAGACACCCAGTAATAGAAAAACTTTTAACAGACGGCGAATTTGTACCAAATGATACACATTTGGATACTTTAGAAGACAGAACAATGATAATAACTGGTCCAAATATGGCAGGTAAAAGCACATATATGAGGCAAGTTGCACTAATCACTCTTATGGCGCACATAGGAAGTTTTGTGCCAGCAAAGAGTGCAAAAATAAGTTTGACAGACCGCATATTTACTCGTGTTGGAGCAACAGACGACCTAGCAAGCAATCAAAGTACCTTTATGGTGGAAATGGTTGAAGTTGCAAACATTTTAAACAACGCAACAAGTAAAAGCCTAATAATTTTAGACGAAATTGGTCGTGGAACATCTACATTTGACGGTCTATCAATAGCGTGGAGCGTTATGGAATATGTTTCAAAACACTTAAACGCAAAGACGCTATTTTCAACCCACTATCACGAATTAACTGAGTTAGAGGGAATATTAGACGGAGTTAAAAACTACCGCATAAACGTAAAAGAATTTGCTGGTGGCATTTTGTTTTTAAGAAAAATTGTAAGGGGCGGAGCAAACAAAAGTTTTGGTATTGAGGTTGCTGACCTTGCTGGACTTCCAAAGGAAGTAACTTTAAGGGCAAAACAAATTTTAAATAGACTTGAAGAGTCTGATATTAATAAAAACAACTTAGCATCTTTAAAGGACGAAAGAAAAGAAAATGTTGACGCTGTAAATAGGTATCAAAACGAAATTATAAACCTATTAAAAGAGAGCAATATAGAAAATTTAAGTCCATTAGAGGCTTTTGGCGTATTACAAAATTTAATAGAAAAAGTAAAAAAGGGTTAAAAAATGGGTAAAATTAACATTTTAGACAGCAGTGTCTTCACTAAAATTGCGGCAGGCGAAGTAGTAGAACGCCCAGCAAGTGTAGTGAAAGAACTTGTTGAAAACAGCATAGACGCAGGTGCAACTCAAATAAAAATTGAAATTGAAATGGGTGGCAAGCAAAAAATAAAGGTTAGCGACAATGGTTGTGGCATAGCAAATGACGAGGTGCAAACCGCACTTTTGCCACACGCTACCAGCAAAATAAAGTTTATTGAAGACCTAGAAAAAATTGGAACACTTGGCTTTAGAGGCGAGGCCTTGTCTAGCATAGTCAGCGTGTCTAAAGTAGAAATGCTTACAAAAACTTCTGAAAGTTCAAACGGTCAACTTTTAAAGTGCGAAGGCGGAAAAGTAATAGAAAACAAGCCATACGCAAGTAAAGACGGCACTTTTATAACTGTAAACGATTTATTTTACAATATCCCTGCAAGGCAAAAATTTTTAAAGACAGATAAGCGTGAAGAAGCAGAAATTACAAATTTAGTGGCACGCTTTATTTTGGCAAACCCACAAATTAACTTTACATACATGGTTGACGATAAAGAGGTTTACCGCTCAACAGGAAAAAATTTGGAAGAGGCGGTTTACACCGTTTATGGTAAAAGCACCCTTGAAAATCTTGTACCATTTGAAACAATGAGCGGAAACATTAAACTATGGGGCTACTTAGGAAAACCGAATTTTAGCAAGAATAACCGCACTTACCAAACACTAATCATAAATGGCAGATACGTCATAAATTCAACTGTAAGTTCCGCCGTTTATAGTGCCTATGAAAATTATTTAATGAAGGGCAAATTTCCATTCTTCATAATCAATATGCAAATGCCATTAGATATACTAGATGTAAACGTGCACCCAAACAAGTTGGACGTAAAATTTGAAGACGGACAACATATTTTTGGGCTTATTTATAACGCGGTAAAAAATGGTCTAATGCAAGCAAACAATGTAATGAAAGTAGAAAACACGCATATAAATAAACAAATTGATATGCCATTAAACGAGTACAAAAAAGAAGAAGGCATAAGTTTTAAACTAACCGCAAACAGTGCACCTAAAGAAGTTATCTTATTTTCACAAAAGAGTGAAAGTGAAATAGCCGAAGAAAAAGCAAAGATACTAAACAGTTTTTTAAGCGTTGCAGGCACAAACAGTGGTGCAAAGGGCGAAGGAGTTTTAAGGGAAAATTCAAGCGTTCTTACAAGCGCACTACATAATACGCTAAACAGTGTAAATGTTATGCCAAATCAAGAGAGCGTGTTTAAAGAGCAAGGTTACAAAAATTTAGACATAATTTACGTAGGCAAAGTATTTAATACATTTTTACTTTTACAAAAAGAATCTAGCCTATTTATAATAGACCAACACGCAGCGCACGAAAGGCTTTTGTATGACAAATTTACAGAGCAAGTAAACGCAAATAGCATTATGACGCAGGCGCTACTTGTACCACACATAATAACAGTTAATCACCTAGAAGAGGTATTTTTACTTGAAAACCTACATTCTATTAACGAACTAGGTTTTGAGGTTGAAAGTTTTGGCAAAGTTTCGTTTAAAATTAATGCAGTTCCTGCAATTTTAAGTGGCATAAACATAGATTTATTCTTTAACGAAATTTTAAAGGACATAAACTTTTTAACAAAAAACAAAGCGAGTGACTTAATAAAAGAACACCTAATGCAAGCCTCTTGTAAGGCAGCAATAAAAGGTGGGGACAACTTAAATGACCTAGAAATTAAAACTCTTTTTGAAAAAATAGAAAAGAGCGGTATGACGCTACTTTGTCCACACGGCAGACCAGTGGTTGTTGAAGTTACAAGAAAAGAGTTAGATAAATGGTTTAAAAGGGTTTTATAATGCAAAGCAAAAAGCCAAAAGTATTATTGATTGGCGGGCCAACCGCCGTAGGAAAAACAAGTTTGGGTATTGAGTGTGCCAAACTTTTTCACGGCGAAATAATAAGTGCGGACTGTGTACAAGTCTACAAAGGCTTAAACATTGGCTCTGCAAAGCCAACAACTGACGAACTAAGTTCGGCAAAACACCATTTAATAGACGTACTTGAACCAACCGAAAGTTTTAATGTTGACTATTTTAAAAATAGTGCAGACGAGTTAATAAAAAAACTAAATAGTGAGGGCAAACTGCCAATAATAGTTGGTGGCACTGGGCTTTATATGCGTGCGTTACTTTTTCCTTATGATTTAGGTAAGTCCGAAAGAAATGAAGAAATAAGGCAAAAATACAAAAAACTAGCAGAAGAACACGGCAAAGAATATGTATATAACATTTTGAAAGAAGTAGATGAAGAGAGTGCAAACAAATTACACTTTAACGACTTAAAAAGGGTAATTAGAGCGCTTGAAATTTATGAGGTTAGCGGAAACACTAAGTCTAGCCACAAAACAAATGAACTAGTAAGCGATTACGACTACACTTTAGTGGCACTGATAAAGGACAGAAAAACACTTTATGAGCAAATTAATAAGCGCGTAGATATGATGTTTGAAAATGGACTTTTAGAAGAAGTTACCGATTTAGTAAAAAACAAGCACTTGACGCGAGATTTACAAAGTATGAACGCAATAGGTTACAAAGAGTTTTTTGATTACTTTGACGGCAAAATAACTTTGGAACAAGTAAAGGAAAATATTAAACAAAATTCAAGGCGCTACGCTAAGCGCCAAATAACTTGGTTTAAGACAATGCCAAATGTACATTTTTTTGAAACCGATGAAGGCATATCAAAAGTATTAGACTTTTTAAAGGGTTTATATTATAATCAATTATCGTAATTAATTTAGGAGCCTATATGTCAATAGCAAGCGAAATAGCTGGTCTAATAGCCGTTATCTTATGTGTTGTAGCTATTCAATTTAAAGATAAGACAAAACTTTTATTCTTACAAACTTTAACTAATATTTTTAAAGTATTATCTCTTGTTTTCGTGAGCGCTTTTGCTGGTGCTTACTCTCAATTCGTTGGGTTATTAAGAAAATTTTGGTTTTTTAAAAATTCAAGAAAACACCATAAAAATAAAATCACATCTTTAGTATTTTTCCTTGCACTTGAAATTGTTGTGGCGGCGTTTACTTGGGAGGGGTTAATTACCGTTCTTCCAATACTAGGTATTTGGCTTGGAACTTATGCAATTTGGCAAGACGATCCTTACATTTTAAGGTATTTTAGTTTCTTAGGTGCTTTAAGTTTTGCAATTTATGGCATTTTAAATTCCACTGTTATGAATACGCTAAGCGAAGTTTTTGAAATGGTATCAGTAGTTGTTAGCCTTATACGCTTTCACTATGAAGGCAAAAAACAAAAATCTTTAGAAAACGCTAAAATTGAAACAATAACTGACTAAAAATTATACTAATAAAAAATAAAACCGCTAATAAAAGCGGTTTTTTTAATGTGTTAAATTAATTAGAAAAACTATAATTTAGTTAAAGTTTTCTTATAAGTCCTACAACTTTACCTAAAATGCTAACCTCGTTTACATAAATAGGTTGCATAGTATCGTTTTCTGGTTGAAGTCTGTACCTGTTAGACTCTTTATAGAAAGTTTTAACAGTCGCTTCGTCTTCAATTAAGGCTACAACGATGTCGCCGTTTTTTGCGTTTGATTGTTGTTGAACTATAATTTTGTCTCCGTCATAAATACCTGCGTTAATCATACTTTCGCCCTTAACTTTAAGCATAAATAAACCGTCTCCGCCAAATAGTTCCTTTGGCATATTGTAAACTTCATCATGCTCTTCAACTGCCAAAATTGGTTGACCTGCAGTAATATTGCCAAGCATTGGAATAGGGGTAGTCAAAAAGTCAACAGGAACGCTTGTTTTAATTACAGATTTTTCCTTTTTTGCATCGCCCAAAAGTTCTAGAGCCCTGTTTTTTGAAGGACTCTTTTTAATTTTATTGTCTTTTTCAAGTTTATCTAGGTAGTAGGCAATAGTAGATGTACTTTTAACATCCAAATATGTTGCCATTTCCCTAACTGTTGGAGGGTAACCATTGCTAGCGGTAAAACTTTTAATAAATTTATATAATTTTAATAAATTTTCCTCAGATTTTTTCAACTTTAAAACCTCACAATATTTTTATTAATTTAATATTAACACAATAAAAAACCATTGTCAAACATTTGTTCTAGTTTTTTAGAAAAATTGTTCTAAAAGAAAAAAGTAGTGTTAAACTACTTTTACAATGTTTTTTCTACTACATCTTTCATAATCTGCAAAAACTCTTCTGAACTTGCAGCAATGGTTAAACTGTGTTCTTTTTCATATATTTTAGCGCCAGCCTCTTTTGCAATAAGTTTGCCAGGTTCAACATCCCAAGGGCTATCAATTAAAAATGCTACACCTTGAATGTTTCCATTTGCCAAAAAACTAAAAGATGATGAGGCAGAGCCTATGCGTCTTTCGTGCCTTGTATATTTGTTTATTTCGTCCATAATTGCTTGTCTTTGTTCTTGTGAAGTTGTTGCATCAATAATGAATAAAGATTTACTAATTTCCTTTGCTTTTACAAAAATGCGTTTATTATTTAAATAGGCGCCTTGACCCTTTACCGCGTAATAAAGCTCATTAAGTGTAGGAATATAAATAACGCCAACAACGGTCTCATTGTTTTTTCTATATGCAATTTGAATACTCCAAGCAGGTAATCCGTTTGCAAAATTGACAGTGCCGTCAATAGGATCTATTGTAAAACATTCGCTTGATAAAACTGCTTTACTGTTAAACTCTTCACTAACTATAGGAACATTGGGATAGTGTTTATTTATCTCTCCAATAATATATTTTTCCACCGCCAAATCACAATTTGTCACTAAGTCATTTTCGCCCTTATCTTTTACTTCTACATTAGTTGTTTTAATGATTCTATTTGAGTGTTTAACTAATCTCAATAAAAATTTTAAATCTTTTTGGTAATTTTCCATTTGTTTATTCTCCTCTTAACTTAACTTTGGTTGCAGCCTCGCGCCTAATGTCTTCACTTATTGCAGCGTAGTGCTTCTTTGTTGTGTTTACGTCTTTGTGACCTAAAACGTCGGCAACTATGTAAATATCTTTTGTCTCTCTATATAGGTTCGTGCCATAAGTAGAGCGCAATTTGTGTGGGGTAATGTGTTTTAGTGGGGCAGCGATAGCACTATATTTTTTTACAAGTTTTTCTGTAGCCCTAATTCCCATACGCTTTTTTTGAAGCGATAGGAACAAGGCTTTTTCGTTTTCGTCCAAGTCTTTAATTTTGCTTCGTTCCTCAATGTATTCCTTTAACGGCTCTGCAACCTCGTCGCTAAAATAAAGTATCACGCGATTGCCACCTTTACGAGTTATTGTAAACGCATTGTTGTCAAAATCAATGTCATCAACATTAAGCCCAACGCACTCGCTAATACGAATACCAGTGCCTAAAAACAGGCTAAGCATGGCAAAATCGCGCTTTGAGGTGTGTTTGTGAAAACCTTGTTGTTGCTTTGTCAAATTTACGCCGTTTTCTGCCTGATTCAAAAGTTTTACAACCTCGTCAACTTCAAGCCTTATAATTTCTTTGTCTTTAACCTTAGGGTTAGAAATTTTTGCGCAAACATTGGAGTTTAACTTATCTCTTTTAAAAAAATAGTTAAAAAATGAGCGAACAGTAGATAGTTTGCGCGCCTTACTGTTGGCACTATTCATATAGGTTTTGCCATTATATTCATACAAATTAAGATAGTTTAAAAAAACCTCTAAATCTTGCGCTTTTATCGTGTTTAGGTCAGATAGAGTAACGTCTTTTACAGTTTTACCGCTAAAATTTGGTAGTTCATTTACTAAAAAGTTAAAAAATATCTTTAAATCTTGCACGTAACCAAGCCTAGTTAGGGGAGTTGTTTGACTTTCTACACCCAAAAAGAACTCATTGACATAATAAGGTAGTCCTAAAAGGGCTCGCTTCAATCTTAAAGTGTTGTCTTTGTTGCGTTTAATAAAATAATTGCTATCGTTTTGCATATTTTTACCTCAACTAATGATTAATTTTAGCATATTTTGCGAATAGTTACAACTTTATTAACTACAAAAAACTACTAATATTCAAATGTTTAAAACTATGCGTATTGATTGACAAAAATTGGCATTTTAAACTATACTTTTGTTATTGAAGAGGTATTAAAATGTTAGAAAAAAATAAAATAATAAACAAAATAACGCTAAGCCTTACCGAAAACAAAATAGAAAACGACTACTACAGTAACATTGACGGCATAATTAGGCAAAGCCTACAAGATTTAGCACATAAGCACCAAATAAATGGCGATACTTTAAACTGTTTTATGGCTGGCGATCATGTACTAGGTACAAATTTAACAAATAGTTCTCCGCTTATAATGTTTGTAAGTTACAAAGCAGATAGGGCAACCATAAACGCCTATGAAAAAGCACAAAAGATGTCAAAAAGGGCAAAATCTTTAATGGGTAGTCTTCAAAACAACTTAATAACCGACAAGAAAATAGCACATTTATTGTTTGAAACGCTTACAACATACTTTGACGATAAAACAAAGTTGTTCGTTGACGACAATATAGTCATAATAAACGATGGATATTTAAAAATTAAAGTAATAGTAGGTTATAACTTCAACGGACAATTTTCCTATAACTACTTGGGTTATTACTATGAAGAAAACTTTTTAAAAACGATAGAAGCGTTTGACCAAAAAGATGCTGAAACAAATGGTGGTTTTTATCATTTGGCAAGGCTATTTAAGTCAATGGAAATATCTTTAATGGAAATTGGCGCGCTAAAAAGCAAAATTTTTGACAAACTAAACTTTATAGAACACTTACTATATAACGTGCCAAGCGATTTAATAAAACTTAATGGCGAAGATTTTGGTGCAAGTTTTTATAAAGCCCTTAGTTATTTAAAAAATTGCAACCTAAACGATTTTAAAGAGGCTGGCTCAAATGAGCCAATGTTTAACAAAGAAACCTATGCAACGCCATATAGTTTAATAAAAGCGAAATACTTTATAAAAGCCATTGAATACTTTTATAATAACTTTGAAAAATTTTAAAAAAACGACCATAAAAATAAAGGGTAAAAAATTTAAAAACCTTTTATTTTTTAAATATAGTTAATTTTTATTGATATAATATGCCTAAACTATTCGTAAAAGTTGTCTTTTGCGAATAGTTTATAAATGTTTATTTGTATCTTTTGAATAGCAAATAAAGTAGTATGCCCTATTTACACGCGTATATGACATATTTTAAATTGTTATTTGGACCAATTTTTATTAAGAGTTTTGTTTTAAAATGTATGTTTTAGAAAAATAACTTAACTAAAAAGCACATATACTCTATGTGCTTTTATTTTTTAGTTTAAATTTGCCTAGTTTTTAAAACAGATTTAGTAAAAATCCATTTTGTTTTAGCGTTTTTCTTAATGTAAGGTAGTTAGGAACATATTTTTTGACTTCAAACCAAAAATTTTGGCTGTGATTTAACTGTTTTATGTGCGATAACTCATGAACTATAATATAATCTATTAAATTTTGAGGTAGCATCAGCATTTTTATGTTTAGTGTTATGTTTTGTTTGGCATCACAACTACCCCACTTAGCGCGAGAATTAACAAATTTGACGGAATTTACCCTTACACCTAGTAGTTGACTAAAATAATTTATTTTGCCCTCCAAAACGGCATTAGAAAGGCTAAAAAGCCAATCTTTTAGCGCTTTTTGCAAATTTTTAGTTGTAATTGGAACATATAGGGCATCTTTTAACTCTATATTACCTACTTTGTCAGATCTTACTACACTATAACTTTGTCCTAAAAACATAAATTTACTGTATTCACTATACTCTTTAGTCGCAAGAATGGAGTTTTTAACCTGTTCTTGCTTTTTTGCTATCCAACCCTCTTTTTCTTTAACAAACTTTAAAATTGTTTCTGCCTTCATTCTAAGTGGCGCACGCACGATTAGTTTTGCATTTTTATCTATACTTAAAGATAGCGTTCTTCTATTTGTTCTTATTATTTCGTAATTTAGGTCTAACACTTTAAACGCCACCTCACTTTTTAACTTTTACATATAATTAATAATAATGTAATTTGCCATTTTTGTCAATAAATACAGCACATAAAGGCAATTTTGCATAGTATTATAAAAAGTTTGCATAGTATTGTTTGACATTTATAATATAATGGTCTAAAATAATTATATATTAAATATTTTTTGAGGTAAATGATATGACAAAAAGTATTGCAGATGGCTCTAAAAGAGGCTCAGTTGGTATTCTTATTTTAAAGGCTCTATCAAGCGGAGATAAATACGGCTGGGAAATAATTAAAGAGATTGAAGAAAAAAGCAATAAAGAATTTATGCTTAAACAACCAAGCCTATATAGTAGTTTAAAGAGAATGGAAGTATCAGAACTTGTTACTTCTTATTGGGAAGATAGTGACATTGGCGGACGTAGGCACTACTATAAAATAAGCGAAAAGGGCTTAAAAAAGTTAAGAAGTAGTAAATTTGAGTGGTCGGACAATAAAAGTTTTGTAGACAACCTTTTTGAAGACGAAGAAAATGCCGAAAACGAAGAACAAGTGGCTGTGGCTCAAATAAAAACGGTTAAAACGCCTGAAATAACAGAGACTAAGGCACCATTAAACAATGGTAAAGAGTTGACCGAAACCCCTGTAAAAACGGCTGGTGGCATAGTTTTACCTACAATTAACCCTATGCAACAAGACTTGTTTAGTTTTGCAATGAAAAAAGAGGAACCAAGCGAAGAACCAGATGAAGAAGAGACTCAAAATGAAGTTGTAGAGGCTGAAACAGAAGAATCTGCAGAGGAAATAGAAAAGAACAAAGAAGTCTTTAAGGCTATGCAAAAAATAATAGAGATTGACGAAGATGAGGATGAAGACGAAGAAGAAAACGAGCCAATTCCAGTAGTTGAAAAAGTAAAGGAACCTAAGCAAAAATACACTTCTACCCCACCTGCCTACATGCAAATGCCTTTATTTGAAGAAAGTAGCGTAAATGAACTACGCGGAATGAAGGATTCCTCTTCTGAAAGTAAAAAAGCAAAAGAGGCAGTACAATACGTTAGAAGTGTTTCAAGCGAAAATGACTTTTTTGACATAAAAAACAGAATAAAAAACAAAAACACCGAAAACTTTTTAAATAAAGAGGTCAATTATAAGCCTTCTTACAACTATAAAAAGGATAATTCAATAGAAAATTCTAACTCTTTATACGGTTCTTTTGATTTAAAAGAGCAATTATCTGCCTTTAACTTAAATGAACCAAGCGCAACAAAAAAACCTTTTAATAACTTAGGAATAGATAAAGAAGACGAGCAACTAAAAGATAAGAAAATAGAAATTGTAGAGGAAAAACCAATCTCTCAACATAGCACCACATTCCTAACTCCAAAAAAGGAAGAGTCCCCTGCCCCTATTAAAGAGCATAAACCAGAAGACGACATTGACTTTAAGGCAATAATGGGCGATTTATATACAGAGAGCGAAAACGGAGAACAAGAAGACGGAGAACATCACTCCCTAAAACCACTTCCACGAATTGATATGAGCGACAACATAAACATAAGTTTAAAGCCTAAAAACAAAAATTATAATGCTGCCGCAACCAAGGTAGAAGAGGAAAAATATAGTTCAAAACCAGTTTACAGTTACGTCTCTCCAGACGCCAAGGCTGAGCCACTATATGATAAAAACGAAATAGCAACAGAAGCACTAGAAAGAGCAGAAAAGATGCCTCAAAAGCCTATTAAAAGGCATATAGATAGTAGTAGCAACATAAACGACGAATATTCAAACGAATTACTAGAAGAAACATACTTAGACGGCATAAAAATGAGAGTTCACAAAAAAGAAATGCGTGCCCCACTACTTACAACCAACTATGTTTCAATAAATAAAGTAAATTCAGCAACCTCTATCGTTATCTTCCTACTTATGTTTGTAGAACTTGTAGCAACATTTGTGGCGCTTACAAATAGCGGTCTAGTAAATACAGCGGACGACTTAATGTTTATTGGTGCTGGCGTATTTGCCTTACTTCCACTAATAATATATAATGCAATTTACTTTTTAAACCCATTAAAAAAACAAGCAATAAACTATTCATTAATGGGAAAATTATTGGATCACTTCATAGTGTTTATCATACTTTTAGTCTTCATTTACGCGGTAAACCTATTTTTAGGAATACAACCACTAACTACAATAGATTATGTTACAACGTGGCTTATACCTGCAATTCTAAGCGTAAACCTACTATTTGTTCCAATCATTAAATACATACTATTTAAACAAAAGAAGTATTACATTTAAAAAAATAAAAACCTCTATTAATTTAGAGGTTTTTTATTATCTTCATTGTTTTCATCTACGACCAATTTTTCTTTATTTTTGTGCTTTTCAAATCTATTAAATTTCTTTAAAAAGTAATCTTCAATTTTGCTGTCATTTTTATATACCCAAATAAACACTACTGCCATCGCTATAATAATTATTGGCCATGCGATAAGTCCCCAGCCAGAGTATGGTATTATTGTTCCGCCAGTGAAGTATGAGAAGAAGAAACAAGTAATGGGTCTAGTTATTAATGTAACGGCAATAAAGTATAGTGCCTTCATTTTAGTGATTCCTGCAATCATACAAAATATGTCGTCTGGGAAGAATGGGAACAAAAACATAAATGGAAGTAAATATCTTCCTTTTTTATCAAGTAATGTACTGTATTTGTCAGTTAGTTCCTCGCCTGCTATCCAAACTACAAGTTTTCGTCCAAATACCCTGCCCCAAATAAAGAACGAGAATAAAGAACCAACTATAACTGCAACTGACGATAACACCGACGTGATGAAAGGTCCAAATATTGCTACGCCAGCAAGCGTGGTTATTAAATAAGGGATTGGTATGAACGAAACTTGAATAAATTGTATAAGAAAATATACAAGTTGACCCCACATACCAGTGGATAGTACAAAGTTTTTAATATCGTCCATAGAATCAAAGAAACTTATAAAATTGTACTTAGTAAGTATGACATAGGTAAAAAGAAGTACCGCAAAAGCCACAATTCCTACTATTAGCAACCTATAAGTTCTAATGTTTTTCATTTTATATGAATATATGAACCACCCAAGCAAAATAGTGCTAAATGTGGTAAAAAGTATTTTTAAAAAAAGCGTTGTATAGGTAGAATTTATGAACATATATAATTCTGCCGCTGCAAGGGTTATAAATAAGAGAATGGTCAGTATAATAAAATTTCTATTATATTTGTCAATTTTAGCCATAAAAATTCCTTACCAAATAGTTTATTGAATACAAAAACAATGATACTATAAATAAATAATTATTACAAGCAATTTTTCATCTTTACAAAATCAATATATTATGTTAGAATTAATACATAATATCTCAGGCGGAGGTATAACTTTGGGCAATTTTGTTTTAGAGGTTAATAATCTTACAAAAGTATATGGCGATAGAGTAGCCGTTAATAATGTCTCATTTGAAATTTTTAAAGGAGAGATTTTTGGCTTTATAGGACCAAATGGTGCTGGTAAGACAACTACAATAAAAATGATAGTTGGACTAGCCCACCCTTCTGCTGGAACCATAAAAATATGTGGTTTTTCTTTAACTAGTCAATTTGAAAAGGCAATAGCAAATGTTGGCGGAATAATTGAAAACCCTGAACTATATTCCTATATGTCTGGTCTTGACAACCTAAAATATTACGCAAGCCTATATAAGGGCATAACAATAGACAAAATAAAAGAAGTTGTAAAACTTGTAGGCATGGAAAACCGTATTAAAGACAAAGTTAGAACCTACTCCCTTGGTATGCGTCAACGTATTGGTATAGCCCAAGCCCTACTTCACGACCCTAAACTACTAATTTTAGACGAACCAACCAACGGACTTGACCCAAGCGGTATTCAAGAAATGCGTATGTTCCTAAAAAAATTGGCACACGAGCAAAAAATATCAATTTTAATTTCTAGCCACATACTTTCTGAAATGGAACAACTTTGTGACACCATTGCAATAATTGATAACGGCAAAATAATTGAAATTAAACAAATTGACGAAATAATTAAAGGCCTAGAAGAGTCAAACAAAGTAAGCATAAAAGTTGACTATCCTAACTACGCTGGCAAACTTATTATGAATAACTTAAAAGTAGAAGTGCAAGTTGCTGGAAATAGTATTATATTCCCTCTTGAAGAAAATTTAATACCAAAGGCAACCAGTATCTTAATAGCAAAAAACATATCTATATACGGTATCAGTAACATCAAAAAGAGCCTAGAAGAAGTGTTCTTGGAAATTTTAAACAAGAGCAAAAATTCTTCTGCTTCTGTAGCTATTCTTTAAGGAGTCTTAAAAAATATGAAAATATTCAAATTAACAAGAGCAGAAATGCAAAAAATTTATGCGAAACCTGCAATATTCATTGTAGCCTTCATACTTATTTTAGTTTTGGCTGGCTCTTCTTTCATCTACAATGTTCCAAACAGGGACGACGGCAAAGTTACCCTAGTTGGTGACACAGTTGGAGAGATTTATTCTAACTATATGAATGTTACAGAAGTTGAATCAAAAACAAGTTATGACGCTTTACTTACATCAATTGAAAACTATGTAACAAACTACTCTACCCCTACTACAGTTTTAGATCAACTTGAAACCTCTTACAATTTGGTAGATGTAGCATATTCAGCATACATAGTAAACATAAATTCTGCCGCACCTGATGCAACAACAGACGCATCAAAACACGCCCTAAAAACGGCACTTCAAAACTTTAAAAGTTTATACATATCCGTTTATGGACAACCTTACAAAGCAATTTTAATAACTAGCGAAAACCACATATCAATGCTTCAATTCTTGGATGTTTGTTTAAACACAATAGTTGACGACGATGACGCTAGCAACACAACAATCTCTAACAATTTAAACAGTTTAACCTTTTTAATAACAATTCAAGACAAACTAGACCAAATATCACCTTTTATTGTAAGCAGTACAATTATTAATGGACTTACAGACTACTACTTACCACTAGTTGATGCAAGACTTGCTGTAATACAAGACGATATAGCTTATATGAATACTAGTAAGGCAACAAGCACTGAAGAAACTGATTTACTAGATATGAACACTTTAATATCAAAATACAAATTGACCATTAAACAATTTGAAGCAATTTCTTATAACTCAATATATCTAAATGTGTTTGATGGACTAACAAATGATAAAGTAAATACTTATACTGGTTTTGAAAGTTTAGACCTATACCAAATTCAAGAAAATTTAACAAAAAACCTATACTTGTTTGACAATAGCGACTTTGCCTATAATTACGCAAACGTATTTGAACTTGGCACAAGTTCTAACACAATAGCAAATGCTTATGACTTTACATACTTTACCCTTGAATTATTCTCATTTATTATAATAATATTTGCAGTTGTTCTTGGCGCTGGCATGATCGCAGGCGAAGAAGCAAGCGGAACAATGAAACTACTTGCAATTAGACCTTATAAACGCTATAAAATACTACTTGCAAAAATATTCGCAACTTTAAGAATTGCCTTTATGTTTATACTCATCGGCACAATGGCAAGTTTTATAACTGGAACTTATCTTTTCTCTTCTGCTTCCCTACCAATTTTATCAGTCTTTAATGCAGAACTTGTTATGACTATGTCTCCAATTATCTTACTTGCGGTTTACCTAGTTAACTTATTCATTGAAGTTCTATTCTACATAGTTGTAGCAGTTGCAATTTCAAGCATATTTAAATCTAATATCGGCGCTGTTACAATTTCAATACTAATTTACTTCGCTTCAATAGTAACAAGTTTCATAACTGGCGCTTCTTGGACAAAATATATTCCGCTTACAAATACCAACCTATTTAAATACTTTGGCGGAGCGTTCAACTACACTTCAAACATTATGAACTGGGAAACAATACTTAAAAACCCACTACTACCTGATACCAATTTCTATTTTGGTTTAATAGTGGTTGGCTCTACAATAGCGGTGTTACTAATTGCCTCATTGAGTGTCTTCTCAAGACGAGACCTAAAATAATAAAAATAAAAAGAAGGCTTAAATACCTTCTTTTTTTTGATGTTTTTTAATTTCGTCTACCGCAAATTTGTCGCACTTGTTGTTGTACTCGTTGTCAGAATGCCCTTTAACTTTTACCCACTTGACATCGTTTCCTTCCATAACGGTTAAAAGCAGTTGCCAAAGGTCTTTGTTTGCTACATCTTTTTTACCTTTTGTGTGCCAATTGTTTGTACGCCAAAAGCCTATCCAGTCCTCTTTAAAGGCGTTGTGAACGTAGGCAGAGTCCGTGTAAACTGTTACAGCACATGCCTCTTTAAGTTCCTGCAGACCTCTAATGACGGCTAATAGTTCCATTCTATTATTCGTGGTTTCGTCTTCGTATCCAGCAACTATTTTCTCTGCCCCATTATAAATGAGTATTGCAGCCCAGCCTCCAGGACCAGGGTTACCAGAACACGCTCCATCGGTATATAATTTTACCGCTTTCATATAATAACCTCAACTTTTAATACTCTAATTATAAGGTATACTGTTTAAATAATCAACTATTTATTTAATTATGTAATTTAAATAATTTATCAATTTTTTATTTGTTTTCACCTATTTATGTGTTAAAATGAAATTATAAAATTATAGGTGAATAAAGAAAAAATGGACTGGATAATTTTAGTTTTATTGATAATAATAGCACTAAGTAATGGACTTTACCATGTGTTTGAAAAAAAATTAGGAAAGGTGAAAAACCCTTTTTTTGCACTTGTAAATACCTATTTAGTAATTATTGTAGGTCTTACAATTCTAGTGTTAATACTGGGTATTAGTTTTGACGAAATCGTTGCGGCAATAAACTGGCCTATTGTTTTAGTTGCAATAAGTTGTATTGGCTTTAACTTTTTTATTATTTTAACCTACAAATATGGTGCGAAAGTGGCAACATTATTTGACATTATTACACCTATTGCAGCAATAAGCGTAATTGTAATTGGAATATTGGTTTTTAATGAAGAGTTCACACTACTAAACGCAATAGGACTAGTCATTTCGTTAATTGGCGTATATTTAATAAGCAGTGCCGAGGAGGATGAAGATGAGTAAAAAAGCAAAATTCTTTATGCTCGTACTCCTTATTAGCATTACGGAAGTACTTTATCAATTGGGATACAAATATGTGCCAGAGTCTATTAACCCTATAGCCTCAATTTTAGTTTTGTTTACAATAGAATTAATATTCTATACAATAATAGCGTTTTTAATGGATAAATCGCTAAAAATTAAATCTAAACGCAACTATTTAAAAACAAAATTACCATATTTTTTTGCTATTGCAATAACTGGCATAGACTTAGGATACTTATTAGTCTATAAGTTCCACGGCGAAATGAGCACAATTTTTAACTTGGCTACCCCATTTGAGGCGCTTGCCGTTTTACTCATAGGCATTTTAGGCTTTAAAGAAAAAGTTGACTTAAAAGTGTTTATTGGAATAGCACTAAGTATTGCAGGCGTAATTTTAATAGGTGGATAAACATATTTTTATAAGGTCAAATTTAAAATAAAAAAGTAATTGACTACTTACCCCCTTTCTTGTATAATAACATTGTTTAAAACTAAAGGGGAGTGGCTCAACGGTAGAGTAGTGGTCTCCAAAACCATTGGTTGCGTGTTCGAATCGCGTCTCCCCTGCCAAAAAAAGACTTATTTAATGGGTCTTTTTTTTATTTATTATAATAATTTATGTGTTATAATTTAATTATGAAAATTATAAGTTATAACATAAATGGTATAAGGGCATCGGCTAAACTTGGACTTTTAGAATGGCTAAAAGAAGAAGATGCAGATATAATATGCCTGCAAGAAGTAAGGGCAGATGAAGAAATATGTAAAAGCGTTTTGTCTCCATTAAATAGTTACAATATATATTATAATTGTGGCAATAGAAAGGGCTATTCTGGCACCATTTTAATGAGTAAAATAGCGCCAAATAAAGTTTTTTATGGGCTAGATGACAAAATAGATGACGAAGGGCGCCTAATAACCGCTTATTATGACAATTTTGTTTTACTTAATTGTTATGTTCCAAATGGCAATAGTAGGCTAGAATTTAAACTTGAATATTTAAAAACGCTTACAAATAAAATGATTGATTTGTCAAAAAACACAAATGTTATACTATGTTCCGACACAAACATAGCACATAATGAAATTGATGTAAATAAACCACAAATACTATGTAAAAACTCTGGCTTTTTATTAGAAGAACGCATATTTTTAGATAAATTAGTAAACAATAGCTTTATAGATACTTTTAGACACTTAAACAAAAATAAAGTTCAGTACACTTGGCGCTCTTACAGTGCAAGAGACAAGAGTTTATCATACGGCTGGCGTTATAGGTTTGACTACATATTTGTAGATAACAAATTGACGCAAAAACTTACCACTTGTGCCTCCCCTGACTTAATATATAGCGACCATTTACCCGTAATATTAAATTTGGAGTAATTTATGATTGTAACCACCAACAAAATTGAAAGTGCAAATAAAATTAAAGAATTAGATTTAAACATTTTTGCGGAGGCAATTTTTCACAAATTTGACACACAAAAAATTTTAGAATTTGCAGAACAAAACCCCTGCAAATATTACTGCGTAAGGAGTAAAAGCGCTTCAAACTCTAAAAAAACAAATATATACGTATTAAAAGAAGAACTTGTAGATTATTGTAGCGATATGGACGTGTTTTCAATAAATGTTAGTTCTTCAAACTACATAGATAACCAAACTTTAAGCGGCGAAATTATGATAACTAGTGATATGCAAATATCGTACTCGGTGTCTTCAAAAATAACATCTCCGGAGCAATTTAGGTACTATCCACAGTTTTATGGAACGACATATGTTTTTGACAAAAAACTAAATAGAATAAACGGAATTGATGACATAGTTACATACATTTTTGAACATAAATTGTTTGATATGGTGGTTGAATTTAGTTGTTTTGACATAAATGTAGGTATAAAAAACGGTAAAACTGTAATTTATGAACTACGCACGCATTATTAAACAAAAAAAAAGAGGTTTTCACCTCTTTTTTAAAAAACTGAATATTGCGTATATAAAAAACGTAATTTTGTGTAAGGTCAAGGCTCGTGGCATTTTGTCTAAGCAGGATTTGACTTTAATGTCAATGACTGTTTAGCAAAGTGCCACAGTTAACGATGAGATTACCAAAATTACGTTTTTTTATTTATTTTGCATATTCTACAGAGCGAGTTTCCCTGATTACATTGACCTTAATTTGTCCTGGATAATCAAGTTGCTCTTCTATTTGTTTTGCAATATTTTTTGCTAGGAATAGTGCTGTGGCATCGTCTATTTTTGTAGGTTCTACCATAATACGTACTTCCCTGCCTGCTTGAATTGCAAAGGCATTTTCAACGCCCTCGTAACCCTTAGCAATTTTTTCTAGGTCTTCTAACCTCTTTACATAGTTTTCTAGACTTTCACGCCTTGCGCCCGGTCTAGAACTTGAAATTGCATCGGCTGCTTGAACTAATATTGCCTCTATAGAGTTAAATTCAACATCGCCATGGTGAGCCTCAATACAGTGAATTACTGCTTCGCTCTCTCCATACTTGCGCGCCATATTTACGCCTATTGAAACGTGCGTTCCTTCAACCTCGTGGTCTACTGCCTTTCCTAAGTCGTGTAGTAAGCCACCTCTTTTAGCAACCTTTACATTTGCGCCAATTTCTGCCGCTAAAAGCCCTGCTAAGTTTGCAACTTCTACTGAGTGATTAAGTACATTTTGACCATAACTTGTCCTATATTTTAACCTACCCAAAGTTTTAACAATTTCTGGGTTAAGTCCGTGAATATCGGTATCAAAGGTTGCTGCTTCGCCTGCCTCTTTTATTGTTTGGTCTAATTCCTTTCTTACTTTGTTTACAATTTCTTCAATTCTTGCTGGATGGATTCTTCCATCAACAATAAGTTTTTCTAATGATAGCCTTGCAACTTCCCTTCTTATTGGGTCAAAACTGCTAAGTACTACCGCTTCTGGAGTATCGTCAATTATTAAGTCTACCCCTGTTGCTTGTTCTAGTGCCCTAATGTTCCTACCCTCACGACCAATTATACGTCCCTTCATTTCGTCATTTGGTAAAGCGACTGAGGATACCGTAATGTCTGAAGTGTGATCTGCTGCGCACTTTTGAACTGCAAGCGTTATTATGTTTTTTGCCTTTTTATCGGCTTCATCTTTTGCTTGCTCTGTAATTTCTTTAACTATTTTTGCCGCTTCTTTTTGAGCCTCAGCCTCAAACGAGTTAATTAGCGTTTGTTTTGCTTCGTCTCTTGTCATTTGAGCAACTTTTTCTAGTTCTTTGTTTACATTTTCCTTCTCTAAATCTAATTGTTTTGTTAATTTTTCATTTTCTTCAAGTTTTAATTCTAAATTGTGTTTAGAATCGTCAAGTGATTGTTGCTTCTTGTCTAGTTGCTCTTCTTTACGAGTTATTAATTCCTCTTTTTGAGCAAGTCTGTCTTCTACTCTTTGCACTTCGCTACGCCTGTCTCTAATTTCTTTGTCTACTTCAACTTTAATTGCGTGTGCCTCTTCTTTTGCTTCCAGTACAGCCTCTTTTTTGAGCGTCTTAACCTCGGTTAAGGCATCTTCAAGTATTTTTGCCGCAGTATTTTTAGCACGACCCAATTTACTAGCTGTAAGTTGCCTGTTAATAATTACGCCAACAACGGAGCCCACTATAAGTGCTCCGACGCTTATTAACACAGTAAGAGTAGGAGAAACATCTAGCAACAAATTTAAATTGCTGTTCATAAATAGTTCTCCTTATTAAATTTTTATGGTTCATTTTTGGTCAAAACCAAAATTTATATATAAATAAATATTATAATTTTCTATATACTAGTTTTATGTTACATTGTTTTACCCCAAAAGTCAAATAAATGGCTCCCACTTTTTTTGTAAAAAAAGCGTATTTTTATAATACGCTCCATTTATTTTTTTAAAATTTTATAAATCTACTACCTCAATGTTTTTTATTGCATCATCTATTAAAGTATCCACATCTAACTTGCTTTCCTCTGCCTTTACCTTGTCTAAATGAGGTTTAATTAATGGGTTTTTAGGCAAAAACACCGTGCAACAGTCCTCATAAGGTAAAATTGATAAGTCATAAGTGCCAATTTCTTTTGCAATAGTAACTATGTCTTCTTTATTGCTTGCAATTAGTGGTCTAAAAATAGGTAAATGTCCTACAGCGTCCTGTGTTGAAGTTAAACTCTCCACTGTTTGGCTAGCAACTTGTGCCAAGTTTTCGCCTGTTATTAGCGCTTGTCCACCGTAGTTTTCCGCCACCTTTTCGGCAATTCTTACCATAAACCTACGCATTAAGGTAATCATATATTCTGGCATACAATATTTGTGAATACTCTCTTGTATTTTAGTAAAAGGCACAACAAACACCCTCATATTTCCAGTGTATTTTGTAAGAACTTTTGCTAAGTCTATAACCTTTTGCTTTGCTTGCTCGCTAGTGTATGGAAAACTGTGGAAATGTATTGCATTAACTGCCATACCACGGCTCGCCATTTTGAATATTGCAACTGGGCTGTCAATGCCTCCGCTTAATAGGGCTAAACCTTTACCGCTTGTGCCGACTGGCATACCACTATATGCTTTTATCACGCTGTCAAAGATGTACGTCTTTTTATGCTCTCTAATATCTATACTTACAACTGTTTGTGGGTGGTGCAAGTCTACCGTACAACCCTCATTGTTGTCTAATATCATTCCACCTATTTGTGCCGAAAAGTCGCAAGACTTAATAGGAAAAGTCTTGTCTGCCCTATTTGTATCTACTTTAAAGGTCTTTGTCTTTAACTTATAGTTGTAAAAATAGTTCTCTATGTTTTGCACAGTAGTGTCTAACTCGTCAGCAACGCTAAAAGAGTGCACGCCAAAAACGCTTTTCACTCTGTCTACAATGTTTTCTAACATACTTTCATCAAAGTTGCTTACTATGTACCTGCTACCCTCAAATGTTATATTGCATTCAAAACCTGATAGACTCCTTTTTAAATTGTGCTTTAAGCGCTTTTCAAAAAATCCGCGGTTTTTACCTTTTAAATGTATTTCCGAATATCTTATTAATATTACTTTATTCATTACTTATTTTCCTTATGCTATCATTTTTCTTAAACTGTTAACTTCTTCCACAAAAAGTGTGCCTGCTAAATGTATTTCATCTAATGTATTTAACTCACTAAAACTTACCCTTACACTACCTATAATGTAAGACTTTTCAAGCCCAAGTTCTTCTAATACCCTATTGCCTGCGCGCTTAGAGTTTGACGAGCAACTAGAACCATTACTTATAAGCACACCCTTTGTTTGAAGCATGTGTATTAAAATTTCGCTCTTTATGCCATTAACGCTTAAACTCAATATGTATGGACTGTGTTCGTCCCCAACGCTATTCAACTTTACGTCTTTTAATACCTTTATATCATCAATAAAATTGTTTTTTAGTTGTTGTGCTCTTTTATAGTTTTTTTCTAAGTTTTCATTGATAATTTTGGCAGAGTTTACAAAAGCCAAAATTCCTGCAACATTTTCAGTACCACTTCTTAGCCCTTTTTCTTGCCCTCCACCTAAAATTAGAGGTTTAACATTTACGCCACTTCTTATGTATACTGCACCAACGCCCTTTGGTCCATGAATTTTGTGAGAACTAACAACATAAGCATCAACTCCTAGGTCCTTTACATTGATTTTTATCTTGCCAAAGGCTTGTACTCCATCGCTGTGAACTAGTACACCTCTATTTATGTTTTTAACCTCTTTAACTATGTGTTTTAGGTCATTAATTGCCCCTGTTTCGTTGCTTATATGCATTATTGAAACTACACTTGTGTTCTCGTTTATAAGGCTTTTTAAGTGTTCTATATCCACTTGTCCGCTAGGGAGTAATTTTGCAAAATGGACTGTGTAACCTTTACTTTTAATGAAGTCTGCAACCGCTTGCACTGAGGAGTGCTCACCAGCACTAAAAACAAACTCTTGCCTTTTGTTGCCACTTATTAAACCTTGCAAAATCAGGTTGTTGCCCTCAGTAGCACCAGAAGTAAATGTTATTTCGTTTGCACTTGCATTAATTAGGGTTGCAAGTTCTTCTCGCGCTGTTTGAAGTTCATTTTTTACACTTAAACCCTCTTTATATACACTTGAAGGGTTGTAATAATCATATTTGTTATATTTTTCTAAAAATTTTAGCGAACTGTCGTACACTTGTGTCGTTGCAGCGTTATCTAAATATATCATTTTGCCCTCCAAAAGTTTTTCGTTTTATTATAACATATATAAATAAAGGGTGTAAATGTTTTTGCTAATTAAACCCCAATACTTACATTTAATATTTTCTAGAAACGATTAGCGTCATCAATTTTAGTTTTAAATCCATAAAATTTTAATTAAAATTTGTTGCTTTATTGCCGTTTTTAACATATAATAAAAAAGCGTAATATTAAACTTTTGTGTAGGCAAAAAATGTATTAATTTGCAAAAAAAGTGCTTGACAAACACCCTTTAATATTGTATGCTTTTAAAGTCAACTTTGTTTTATTTTTCGGGGTGTAGCGCAGTTGGTAGCGTACGTGGTTTGGGACCATGGGGTCGGGAGTTCGAGCCTCTCCACCCCGACCATTTAAAACAAGTTGTCATTTTAACTTACTTGGGCCTTTAGCTCAGTTGGTTAGAGCAACCGGCTCATAACCGGTTGGTCCGGGGTTCAAGTCCCTGAAGGCCCACCAACATTTTTTAATAATCCGCATATATTTTGGCCTGGTAGTTCAGTTGGTTAGAACGCTAGCCTGTCACGTTAGAGGTCGTGGGTTCGAATCCCATCCAGGTCGCCAAATATGCCTCGATAGCTCAGTCGGTAGAGCAGAGGACTGAAAATCCTCGTGTCGGTGGTTCGATTCCGCCTCGAGGCACCAAATTACAACTAATTTGGTACCCCCAAGTAATAAACACGAGTTAAATCTTTTAAAAGCCGATAGGTCAATAGACTTAGAGGCAAAACCCCTATGCTGGTGTGGCTCAACGGTAGAGCAGCTGACTTGTAATCAGCAGGTTGTAGGTTCGATTCCTATCACCAGCTCCATTAAAATTATGCCCTACTCCCTAAAGACTGGGTGTAAGGCATAAAATTTTAAAAATGGCTACAAGCCAATAAATATGGAGAGGTTCCAGAGTGGCCAAATGGAACAGACTGTAAATCTGTCGGCTCTGCCTTCGATGGTTCGAATCCATCCCTCTCCACCATGTAATTTCCGTTCGCAAATGCGAACGGTTTTTATTTCCGCATAAAATTATCCTTTTCAATTCTTTACTCAAAAAAGAACGCCGATGTAACAATACAATCGGCAACCTTTTTTATCATAAATATCTTGAAAAATCTTAATTTTCTGCTGGTATATTATTTTTTTGTAAACTGTAATTGAATGTAAATTTTTAGAACTTTTTATTATTTTTATGACAAAATGAAAAAAATATCTTTTAAGATCTTTGCCCCCAAAAAAAAGTTATATGAAATTAAATTGACTTTTGGCATATCTATCATTAAAATTATAATAAAAAACTAGACCAGAAAAAGGAGAAATAAAAATATGACAAAAGAAGAAAAACAAATTAAAAAAGAATTGGCAAAATTAAAAGCAGAATTTCAAGCAACGATAAATGATATTTTTGATAATTATGTAAAATATGGCGATGAAATTCAACAAAAAATTAAAAATGCTCTTATCCCTTTAAAAGAATTAAATTCAAGTCTTGAAAGTGTTGATACAAAATCCAAATTACAGGAGTGGTGGGACAAATGTTTTGGCAACAAATAAAAAAATATAACTGTGAAATTATTGTGGCAATAATGTCTTCAATGCTTTATATGTTGACTGGACCTTTATTTGCAAAATTACTTAACTATGATACAAATTATGGGAATATAATATTTAATATATTATTTTGGCTAACAACATCTATAATAACTTATTTTATTGTCTTTGCAATTTTAACGCTAATAAGTAAAATATTTCCAAAATTACACATAAAGATTAATATTTATACCGCTTTTCAAATCACATTAATATTAACATGTATATTGGTTTGTATTATTAGTAACTCGTTTGATACACAATTTGCAATTACTTACCTTGCACTTGCAACAATTATTTCTGTCATAAAAGAAGTCTTTAACAAACAAAAGAGTAATCAATAATTTATTGCTCTTTTTTATTGTATTTTTAGTTTTTAATGTTATTACGCTTCTAAAACTTTTTCTTCTGGAAAGTATTAAATTGCAAACACATACTTAAATATTTTTTAATTTTGTTTTGCATATTCTATATAAAGATGTTAAAATTGCTTAGACCCATTATAATAAACATAAGCGAGATTGATATGGATTTTTTTAATGTATCTTGGTGGACAGAAAGTCAAAATGAGGTTTTCCCACTAGCGTTTGGAATAATAATTGTAGTAGCAATAGCACTTGGACTACTTTTAAAAAATAAATCGGAAAAAATTAAAAATATACCCCTTTTAATAATTACAGTATTAATTATAGTTGCTGAAATTGTAAAACAAGTACGCGCTATAGAGGCTGGTTATGGTTTTTGGAGTATTCCACTTCATTACTGTAGCACTTTTTTAATTTGGTTCAGTATGGCAACTTTCTTTAAGGGCAAAGTTAAAGATGCTGGTCAAAAAATATCTTTACTTACTGGTCTTGCCTTTCTAGTTGGGTTCATTATAGGTCCAAGTACAATAATAGGTAATGCCACGAGTAATTTAACTTGGTCTTGGTCAAACTTTGGTAACTTACACACATTCTACTATCACTTTGCAGTTGTTTTATTTGTAGCGTTACAAATAGCCTTCAAACACCCATTCCCAACAATCAAAGATTTAAAACGCATTGGCATTCCATTTTTTAGTTGGATGATCGTATCTGCCATTGTGGCAAATCTCTTAAATGTTAACTTCTCAAACTTGCTTTATAGCAACATCGGTTTTATGGACTCCATAAGGATTAACTACGGTTACCCAATATATTTAGCGAGTATGTTTATTGCTTTCTTCTCAATCTTTGTAGGCATTTTGCTAATTGGAACACTAATAGATAAAATACGTAAAAAATTTAAAAAATCTTAATTGACAAACAAAAAAGCAGTAATTGCTTACTGCTTTTTTTTATGTTTTAAATATTAATTAGTGGTTCCATACACATCATGGAAATCTGAAAGTGTAACTGTCAATGTTAAGTAACTACTATTTCTGTAAACTTGCATACTAATGGTATCCCCTGGCACTTTGGTTTGTAATACACCATTTATAACGTTTATTGTACTTACTGAATTACCTTCAATTTCTGTAATAATATCCCCGACTTGAAGACCTGCATTAGCGGTTAAAGTTGCGTAAATATTTTGAACATGTAATCCCGCAATTGTATGGTAGTAAGCCGCATAGTACTCGTTATAAAGCACTCCTCCAACACCAATAGTTGCCCTATTTGTTACATAGCCATATTCAATTAAGTCGTTTACAATGGTTTGCGCTACAGTTGAAGGAATTGCAAAGCCTAGTCCTTCATATTCTGTCGCTGCAATTTTACTTGAAGGAATACCAACTACTTGTCCATAAACATTTACTAGGGCGCCACCACTATTGCCTGGGTTTATTGCGGCATCGGTTTGAATGCTATTTATTACATAACCATCTCCCATATCAATAGGTCTATTGGTAGCAGATACATAACCTATAGTAACGGTAGCACTTGGAGATAAGTCAAGTCCTCCTGGATAACCTACTGCCATAACCCCTTCTGCTATTTGAAGTTCGTCGCTATTGCCAAATTCTGCTGGTGTTAAGTCAGTAGCATCTATTTTTATAACTGCTAAATCAGTATATTCGTCCATACCAATTAAAGTAGCGGTATATCTTGCATTATCGCTAGCGGTAGATGGAGTATTATCGTTCAAAATTACTGTTAAAGTATTTGTTTCGCTATCTATTACGTGCGCGTTAGTAATTATGTAACCATTTGAACTTATTATAATACCAGAACCAGTACTGCTACTACCAGTTGAACCATCATAACTAACTATGGCCACTATAGATGGAATAACTTTGTTTGCAACCTCCGTCCAAGTCATAGCCTCTGCTGTAGTCTCAGATGTACTTACAAGTTGTAGAGTAACTAAATCTGTACTTTCCTCTACTGAGGCGTTATTGCCAAAAAGATTTAATGAGCAACCAAAAAATAATGGCAGACTAAGTGCAATAATTAATAACACTGCCACTACCCCTTTAAAATAATTCTTCTTAGTATTGATCTCCATACTTTTTACCTCCGTTTTACAGAAATTATTCTACCACAATTATAAATTATTTGTTAAGTTATTTGTGTGAAATCTATGTAAAATTTTAGTTATTTAAAAATAACTTTGTTTAATCGCCCCAAAAAAAGATTTTCAAAAAATTACTAAATATGATTAAAAAAATGATTTATAAACCTCTTTATATAATATTTTTATCATTTATTCACTTGACTTAACCTATAATAAATACAATAATATAACTATAATAAACAAAGGAGATTTTGTTATGGAAAAAGAAAAAGTAACGGAAGTTAAAGCTGAAGAAGTAAAAGTTGAAACTGAAGTAAAACCAGAACCAGCGGTAGAGGGCGAAAAAATAAACCTAAGAAAAGAAGCAATAAATAGATTAAAATTAGCGCAAGAACCTAAAGGCACATTTATTTTATCTATTGTTGGTTTTGTTCTAAGTTTCTTTGTTATGGTTGTAACTTTAACAATTAAAGCTCAACCTGGCTTTGCAATCATTCCACTTGTTTTGCTTGCCATTTATATGGTAGCAATTGGAATTGTTGCTCTAGGAGTTGACTTTACTGCACTTACGCTTAGCAAAAATAGATTAAAACAAAAGAAAGGACTAATTGCATTTTTAGTTGCTGTGGTTTCAGTATTACTAGTACTTGGTTCATTATTAATAATTTACTTTGCATAAAAATTGAGGGGTTACCCCTCTTTTTTTAGACATCTATTAAAATTTTAAATTATTATAAAATATTGCGTTTGCCTTATTTTATATGCTACAATTAAACTAACAAACGAATTGGGGGATTCTTAATGTACGAAAATAATCAAAAACCTACAATAGCTATATGTTATGACTTTGATCAAACGCTTTCACCAAAGAGTATGCAAGAATATGGCTATATAAACAAACTTGGAATGTCTATGGATGACTTCTGGGTAGAAAGAGCAAAATTATCACAAGAATATAAATCTGAAGCAATTTTAACCTATTTGTATTTAACTATGAAGAGTTATAAAGAAAAGGGCTTAAAGTTGACGAGGGAAAGCCTAAAAGCACTTGGCAAAAACATTGAATTATTTGATGGCGTAACAACTTGGTTTAAACGCATAAATGACTTTGGAAAAAGCATAAATGTAAACATAGAGCATTATATAATTTCATCTGGATTAATGCCAATGATTGAAGGTACGGAAATAGCAAAAGAGTTTAAAAGCATATTTGCATGTGACTTTATGTATGAAAAAGATGGCGAACCTTTCTGGCCAGCACATTCAATTAACTACACTACAAAAACCCAATATTTATACAGAATAAATAAAGGTCTTTTAGATACAACTACCGATGAAAAAGTAAACGAATCTATGGATAAAGATTTACGCCCTATTCCATTTTCAAACATAATCTATGTTGGAGACAGTTTTACCGACATACCTTGTATGAGACTAACGGTTAAAAATGGCGGTCATGCAATTGGTGTTTATAACCCAAGTCATGGACTACCAGAAAAACTTTTAACCCTAGTAAGGGACGACCGCATAAACTTCTACGCACCAGCAGACTATACTGAAAACAGCATGCTAGATGGTATTATGAAGGACATAATTTTAAAAATTAAACACTCATCTAATCTAAACGCACACACAGTTAATCAAAAATATGAGGCAAAAAATAAATTGCAATAAAAAAGAGGTTCAAAACCTCTTTTTTGTATATAAAACCACCAGATAGTCTGGTGGTTCAATTTAGGTTTACCGATGAACAGAAAAACTCCTCCTATGTTAAAATAAATTTGTTGCCTAACAAAAATGAATAACATAGGAGGAGTTTT